>DATILR010000466.1:0-5477 GCA_035476275.1 Binatus sp. (SeqCode)
CGGGACTTCTCCTGCATGCTCTACGACGGCGACGGCCACATCGTGGCCACCGCGGCCACGGTGCCCTTCCACTTCGGCGTCTCGGCGGAGGCGATCGCGGTGGTGCGCGCGCGGTTCAGCGGGCGGATCGCGCCGGGCGACGTCTTCCTCGCCAACGATCCCCACGACGGCGGTGGGCTCCACCTGCAGGACGTGGTCGTGATGCGCCCGATCTATAGAACCGAGCCCGCTGCTCGCGGGCACGGTCGAACCGCGCCCGCTGTTCGCGGGCGCGTCCGCGGCCGCACCCGCATCGGCTGGGCGAGCACGTCGGGGCACATGATCGACATGGGCGGTCTGGTGCCGGGGAGCTTCGCGCCCAACGCGCGCGAGTGTTACCAGGAGGGCGTCCGGGTGCCGCCGACGCGCATCCTCCGGGCCGGGGAGCCGGTGGAGGACGTCTGGAACCTGATCCTGAACAACGTCCGCCAGCGCGAGACGGTGGACATGGATCTGCGGAGCCTGGTCGCGGGCACGCACGTCGCCGCGGAGAAGGTGCGCGAGCTCGAGGCGGAGGTGGGGGCAGCGGCCTTCCGCCAGGCGCTGCGCGCGATCCGCGGCCTCTCGGCGCGCGTCCTGCGGCGGCGCATCCGCGAGCTGCCGCCGGGCGAGTACGTCGAGCAGGGATGGGCCGAGTTCGACGACGAGGCGTTCCTCGTCCGCTGCCGCCTCCGCGTCCGGGACGGGCTCCTCGAGTTCGACTACACGGGCTCGAGCCCGCAGTGTCCGTACTTCTTCAACTCGAAGCCGCACATCGTCCGCTCCGAGCTGGTCGTTCGCCTCCACCAGCTCCTCGCCGCCGATGTGCCCTTCACCGACGGCATCCTCTCGCTCGTGCGGGTCGTCGCGCCCGAGGGCTCGATCGTGAACGCGCGCCCGCCGGCTCCGGTCGCGGCCGCGCACATGCACGTCGCCCTCCTCGCCATGGAGCTCGGGGAGACCTGCCTCAAGAAAGCGCTCGCCTGCGCGCTCCCGCGCGACGGCGTGGCGATCCGTCAGGGACGCATCACCGCGCCGGGCGGCACGACCGGCATGGGCCTCTCGTCGTGGCACGGACGGACGCACGACGGCAGCGCGGAGACCTTCCTCGTGATGGACGGGAATGCCGTCGGGGCGGGGGCCTGCTCCGACCGCGACGGGATCGACATGACGGGGAGCGACTACGGGGGGCCAGGGCTCGTCTATCCCGACGTGGAGACGGTCGAGCAGACGTATCCCGTCCTCTATCTCTACAAGCGACTGCGGCCCGATGCGGGAGGCGCGGGGCGCTTCCGCGGCGGTGCGAGTGTCGATGCGGCCTTCGTCCTCCACGGCACGGATGCCCTGGACGGGACGACCCTCGGCATGCGGAAGGCGATCCCGCTGCCCGGCCTGTTCGGCGGCGGCCCGGGAGCCTGCACGGCCTTCGAGCTGCGCCAGGACACGACCCTCGAAGAGCGCCGCGTCGCGGGCGGCGGGCTTCCTACCGAATGGTCCGAGATCGACGGGACCGCGGTCTCCGTCGGGCTCAACGCGGCGGGACTCCACCTCCGGCCCGGAGCGGTCTTCCGCTTCGCCAACGCGAGCGGCAGTGGCTTCGGCGACCCGCTCGATCGCGACCCGGAACGGGTGCTCGCCGACGTACGCGACGGGTACGTGACCCAGGCCACGGCACGGAAGATCTACGGCGTGGTCGCGACCGACGGCGGCCGCGAGGTCGACGTGGTCGCGACGGCGAGTGCGCGCGACGCCATCCGCTCGGCGCGCCGTACGCGCGCCCGTTTCCCCGAGCGTCTGCCCGATCCCCCGCGCGGGGCGACGGTGATCGGCCGGCTCTCGCTCACGGTGGAGGTCGTGCGCGCGGGCGGCATGCTCGTGGCGCGCTGCGCCGGATGCGGCGCGGCACTCGCGCACGCGCCAGCGGGTTGGCGGACCGGCGCCGGCGTCGCCCGCGCTACGCTCGGCACCGCCGAATACGACGACCGTGCGGGTGTCTGGGCACCGTTCCGTGCGGCAGGCCCCGTGCTGCTCGGCGAGTACGTCTGCCCCGGCTGTGCCCGGCTCCTCGCCACCGAGATCGTGCTCGATGGCGTGACGCACGAGGACGACGTGCGGCCGGACTTCTACGTCGGCGCTTGCGGAAACGACTTGCCCGCCGGTCGCGGACCCTGGTAGGAGATCCGTCTCGGAGCGGCGCGTGGCTCAAGAGGCCGTGGAATATCGCTCGGTCACTCGCCTGACGTTGGGCCTCGCTCTCGCCGCCGTCTACTTCGGTGCGGCCAAGCTCGGGCTGACGATGGCCTTCGTCGCCGAGCAGGTGACGACGGTCTGGCCGCCGTCCGGGATCGCGCTCGCGGCGGTCGTCCTGCTGGGGCCCGCGGTCTGGCCTGCCATTGCCCTCGGAGCTCTCCTGGCCAACGCGACGGCGCACGAGCCCCTGGGCACGGCGGCCGCGATCGCCGCCGGCAACACGCTCGAGGCCGTCGTGGGTGGCTGGATGCTCCGACGGCTCGGGTTCCGGAGAGCACTCGAGCGGCTCCGCGACGTCCTCGGTCTGATCGTGTTCGCGGCCGGGATCAGCACCACGGTGAGTGCCACGATCGGCGTCGCGAGCCTGTGCCTCGGCGGCGTCCAGCCGTGGTCGGCCTTCGCCAGGCTCTGGTCGGAGTGGTGGATCGGCGACGGGATGGGCGACCTCGTCATGGCGCCGCTCCTGCTCGTGTGGGCGAGCCCGTCGCCGCTCGGGTGGGCGCGCCGCCGGATCGTGGAGGTTGTGATCCTCTGCGCGACGCTCGTCGGGGTGAGCCTCGTCGTGTTCGCGGGCTGGCTCGGCCTCGAGGGATATCCCCTGCACTACACCATCTTCCCCTTCGTGATCTGGGCGGCGCTCCGCCTCGGGCAGCGCGGGACCGCGACGGTGACGTTCATCGCGTCGAGCCTCGCCATCTGGAGCACGGTGAACGGCACGGGACCGTTGGTGATGGAAAGCCCCGAGGCGAGCCTCGTGATGCTGCAGCTCTTCATGGCCGTGGTGGCGATCGCCGGCCTTCTCCTCGGCGCCGCCATCACGGAGCGCGACCTGGCGGAGAGTCGCCGCCGCCGGGACTACGCCCAGCTCGAGCTGAGCGAAGCGGGGTTGCGGCTCGCCCTCGACGCTGGCCGCATGGGGGTCTGGGACTGGGACATCGCGAGCGAAACCCTCCGCTGGTCCGAGAACCTCACACCCGTCCACGGGCTCGCGCCCGGCAGCATCGGCGGAAGTTTCACCGCCTTCCGCGAGCTCGTGCATCCCGAGGACCGGCCCGTGGTCGATGAGGCGATCGCCCGTGCCGTGGAGGAGCGGAGCGGCCTCGACATCGAGTTCCGCGCGCGCTTTCCGGACGGCGCCGTCCGTTGGATGGCAGCGAAGGGCCGGGTGCTTCCCGAAGCGGGCGGCCGCGCAGTTCGCATGATGGGCGTGGGGATGGACATCACCGAGCGGAAGCGTCTCGAGGACGAGCTCCGCGAGCGCGCGCAGCAGCTCGCCGCCGCCGACCGCCGCAAGGACGAATTCCTCGCCATGCTGGCGCACGAGCTGCGGAACCCGCTCGCCCCGATGTGCAACGCCCTCGAGCTCCTGCAGCGGCGGCCGGGCGATACCGGCGTCGTGGAGCACGCGCGGGATCTGATGGAGCGGCAGGTCCGCCACATGGTCCGGCTGATCGACGACCTCCTCGACGTGTCCCGCATCACGTCGGGGAAGGTCACCCTGCGGAAGGAGCTGGTCGATTTGGACTCCATCGTCGCGAGCGCGGTGGAAACGACCCGCCCGCTCTTCGAATCGCGCCGGCACACGCTCGCGGTCTCCCTGCCACCGGAGGGCGTCTGGCTGGAGGCCGATCCCACGCGCCTCGCAGAGGTGGTGGCGAACCTGCTCGACAACGCGGCGAAGTACATGGGGGAGGGCGGTCGCGTCTGGCTGACCGCCCAGCGCCGGGGCGACGAGCTGGTGCTGGAGGTGCGCGACACCGGCAGGGGCATGTCGGCGGACGTCCTCGCGCACGCCTTCGACCTCTTCACCCAGGGCGAGCGCACGCTCGACCGCGCCGAAAGTGGCCTCGGCATCGGCCTCACCGTCGTGCGCAGCCTGGTCGAGCTGCACGGCGGACATGTCCGCGCGGAGAGCGAGGGGCCGGGTCGTGGAAGCGTGTTCACCGTCACGCTGCCCGCACCCCGGGTCCTGGATCCCCCGCGCAGAATCGCAATGCGGCGCCCGGGCGAGACCCGGCTGCCGGCGATCGGTGGACGGCGGGTGCTGGTGGTCGACGACAACCTCGATACGGCCGAGAGCGCGTCGCTCTTGCTCGAGATCGAGGGTTACGACGTGCGTGTCGCGCACAGCGGGCCGGAAGCGATCGAGATTGCCCGCGTCTTCGCGCCGGACATCGTCCTGCTCGACATCGGGCTACCCGGCATGGACGGGTACGCCGTGGCGAGAATCCTGCGCGCGGCGCCGGAACTCACGCGCTGTCGCCTCATTGCCGTCTCGGGCTACGGCCAGCCGGAGGACCGACACCGCTCGCGCGAGGCCGGCTTCGATCGACATCTGGTGAAGCCGGTGGAAGCGGACGTCCTGCGCGAAGTGCTCGCCGAGGCTTCCTAGTGCGACTGGCCGTCGTTCGGGAGGGACCGCTCGCCGGGATCCGCATCGTCGACCTGACTCGGCTTGGCTACGGTGCGCAGGCGACCGCGCTGTGCGGGGCGATGGGGGCGGAGGTCATCCGCGTCGAGTCGCGGACGCGGCCGGATCCGGTGCGCCTGATGCCGCCCTTTGTGCCGCTGCCGGGCGACGAGTTGCCGAAGGAGCCCGGGCTGGCGGCCGTCGCCACGGCCGAAAAGGGGTTCAATCGCGGCGGTATCTTCTTCAAGTACAACACGGGTGGGAAGCGGAGCGTCGCGCTCAATCTGAAGGATGCGCGGGGGCTCGATCTCCTCCGCCGCCTGATCACGCAGGCCGACGTGCTCACGGAGAGCTTCTCCGCCGGTGCGCTCGTTCGCATGGGACTGCCCTACGAGGAGCTCCGGCGTCTCAAGCCCGACCTCGTCTACGTGAGCATGTCCGGGCTCGGCCATCGCGGGCGGGATTCTGCGCACGTGACACTCGGACCGACGGCGCAGGCGCTCACGGGGCTCACCTACATGCTCGGGCTGCCGGGGCGGCGGCCGGCGGGATGGTCGTTCTCCTACCTCGACCACATGGGCGGCTATCTCGGCGCGTGCGCCATCCTGCTCGGCCTGCATCACCGCAGCCTCACGGGGGAAGGGCAGCACATCGACGTCTCGCAGATCGAGCCCGGCATTCCGCTCGCCGGTCCCGCTGCACTCGACCGGCAGGCGAACGGGCGCAGCTACCGGCGTCCCGACACGCCGCCCGGCAACCGGAGCCCCGCGCCGCCGATGGCGCCGCACAACGTCTATCG
>DATILR010000467.1:0-2459 GCA_035476275.1 Binatus sp. (SeqCode)
GCCGTCTCCGTAGCGCTTGCTCACGTGTTCGAGTGCGATCATCGGGAAGACCTCCATCTCTGGCTATTCGTGTCGGAGTGCTGTTGCGGGCTCGAGGCGCCCGGCCGAGCGAGCCGGGATGACGGCCGCTCCCAGGCACACCGCGAGCGTCATCAGGGCGACGATGGCCGCGTGCGCGTAGGGGATATGGATCTGGAGGACCCAGCCGAGCAGGTAGGGGAAGGTCGTCTTGACCCAGAGCGTCCCGAGGGCGAGTCCGCCCGCAATCGCGAGCATGAATCCGAGGGCGCCAATGGCCAGCCCCTCGATGAAGACCATGCGCCCCAGGTGCCGGCGCTGCACGCCCATGCTGCGAATGGCGCCGAGCTCGCGCGTGCGCTCGGCGACACCCGCCCCGAGCGTATCGGCCATCCCCACCAGGACGACGAGCAGCACCAGCCCCGCGAGGACACGGACGCCGGCGAACGCCCGATGCACCTGACCGGCGCAGTACTCGACGAACTCGGCCCAGAGCAGGATCCGGAGCCGGTACTGGCTTCCCGAGCCGTGCGCGATCGCTGTGCGTAGCGTGGCGAGGTCCGTGCCGGCTGTCGCCCGCACGTAGACCAGGTTGACCCCGGCATCGTGCCAGTATCGCGCGTAGAGGTCGCGGCTCATCTGGATCGTACCCCGCGGCGACAGAAACTCGGTGGTGATCCCGGCGATACGAAGCGTCAGCGGACCGCTCGGTGTGTCCAGCGCGATGGTGTCACCCACGCGCGCCCCGAGGTGCAGGACGAAGTTGGCCGACACGTTCACCGCGTCGCCGCGCGCGATGGTATCGGGCAACCGCTGCTCGGCTGCGAGGCCTCGGCGTGCGAGGTACTGCGCGTCGAGGGCGTCGATCGTGATCGGGCCGCCGGCGTAGTGCCAGTCGACCACCCGCTGTCCGGCGACCGCCATGACACCCGGCACTTCTGCGAGCTCTCCCAGGACCCGGTCGTCGAGTGGTGTATCGAGGTAGCCGGAATCGGTGTGCAGAGAGGTCACGATCACATCGGCGCGCACCCCCCCGGCCAGGGTATCGACGACGGTCTGCTCGAAGCTCCCCGCGAGCGTCCACAACCAGAGGACGGAGCCGAGACCGACGCCCAGCGTTGCGGCCGTGAGGGCCATCCGTCGCGGGTTCCGATGGATGGTCGTCATCGCGACGCGTCCGATCGGCCCCGTGAGCCAGCGGACCCAGGGAAGCAGTGGAGGCCGGAGCGCGTGGACGAGCGGCCGAGCGGCCAGCGCCATTCCCACCGCGATCAGCCCGGTCGCGAGGAGCCCCCACGCGGCCGACCCGGTGGCCGACTGGATCGCGATCGCGACCGCGACGGCGCCTGCCACGAGCCCCCGGACGATCCACATGGACCGCGGCCGGGTTTCCGGTTGCTCGACGCCCCGGCCGCGGAGGGTCTGCTGCACGCCGAGGGTCGTCGCACGCCACGCAGGAAGGACGGCGGCCAGGAGAGCGGCCCCGAGGCCCAGGCCCGCTGCCAGGACGAGCGACGCGGGGCGCACCGTGAGCTCGGCGTCGGGGGCGATGAGCTTGTACGCCAGCGAGGTGGTGGTGGCGATCACCGGGATGAGCCAGCGGCCGAGGCCGATCCCGAGCGGGATTCCGAGCGCGACGCCGCCGCCGCCGACCAGCAGGCTCTCCTTGAGGAGCTCCCACCACACGACCTGCGTGCGAGCCCCGACCGCGCGGAGCACGCCGAGCTGCCAGGCCCGCGCCCCGAACACGGTCCCCAGGCGATTGAAGGCGATGAGAAACGCGGCGACCAGCCCGAGGAGTCCCACCGCCTGCAGCATGACCTCGAGGGACCGCAGAACCTTCTGCATGTCGACCTTGCGCTGGCCGGGCGCCTGGACCTGCAGGCCTGCAGGGAGCGCGGCGGCGATCGCGTCCGCCACCGCCACCACGTCCCTTCCGCCTTCCACCACCACGTCCACCCGGTTGATGAACTCCCTGCGCGTGAACGAAAGCTCGGCGGCGTAGACGTCCATGACCGCGAAGCCAGTGCCGTAGACGCGCGCCATGCCGTGGGGTTCCAGCAACCCTCGCACGGTGAAGCGGCGCCGACCGACGGGGGTCACCAGGTCGATCCGGTCGCCGACGGCGAGGCCCCTGCGGGCGGCGAAGGTATGCGTGAGCATCAGCGAGTCGGCCTGGCTGATCAGGTAGAACGGATCGTCCAGCTCGAGCCCGGCTTCCGCCGGTTCGCTTCCTCGACTCGCTCTCGTACGCACCCCGTAGGCGCGCATGGCCTCGTCGTCCGCGACGTCCATGCCGAAGATGGTCAGCAGCTCCTCGTCTCCGTCGGCCGTGACCGCCGTGCCACTCACTGCGGGGATGGCCAGCTCGACGCCCGGGACGCCGGCCACGGTGGCAACGACCTCCTCGGGAAAGGGCGCGCCTTCGCCGGCGCGCACCT
>DATILR010000468.1:0-23381 GCA_035476275.1 Binatus sp. (SeqCode)
GCCGCGTGGCCGGCGCACTCGCCAAGCTCGGCTAGCTCCCGGGAGGATGAGCGCCGCTACGGCGGATCGAGCGGTCCCTCGATCGCCGTGACGGTGAAGGCGAGGAGGATGGCCGCCGGGTCCCGCCACGCCTCCGGGGGAAGGCCGGCCTTCTCGCACAGCGCGGTGAGGAGTGCCACACGATCCCATCCCTCGCGTGCCGCCACCTGCGGCAGCAGCACGCCGCGGCGGGGGCCGAGACGGATCGAGACACCGTGGCGAACGGGATCGATGCGATCGTGAGGGATGGGCACGGCGGGTGAGAGCACCGAGATCTCGAGCTCGAGCTGGGGGAGCTCGTCGGGATGGACGCGGAGAAAGCGCGGATCTCCGGTCGCCGCGGCCGCGGAGACGCGAGCGACCAGAGCGGCCAGCGGCCCCTCCGGCGTCACACTGCCGATGCATCCGCGCAGCGCGGATCCGGCGTGCAGGCTGACGAAGGCTCCGGCGGGCTCGTGCAGCCGGGTCGGCAGGTCAGGGAGAGTTGGCGGCGGATGGTTCAGGACCGCCGCGCGAACCGCGGCACGCGCTACCGCGAGGAGCGCCGCGCGCTCGATCGGGTCGAGCTCCGGCTCAGGCAGGCCGGGGCCGCTCGCCGGTCCGCCGGTACCGGAAGTAGTCCGCCAGGATACGGGCATGGTCGAACGCCAGGGGAGCGGGTAGCTGTTGCTCACCGAACACGCCGGCCTCCGCGGCGTCGTCGGCGGCACGCGGTGTGCCGCTCGCTCGCCCGATGTAGACGGTGGAGATGGTGGGTCCGCGCGGGTCGCGCGCCGGATCGGAGTAGACGCCGAGAAGCTCCGTGAGCTCGACGTCGAGGGTCGTCTCCTCGCGCATCTCCCGCCGGGCGGCCGTTTCGGCACTCTCACCCGCATCGATCATGCCGCCCGGGATGGCCCAGCCGGGAGGCGGGTAGCGGCGCCGGACGAGGACGATCCCGCCCGGGAGCTCGATGATCACGTCCACCGTGGGACGGGGATGTTGCTGCGCCATCGCGGCCCCAAAGAAAAAAGGCGATGGCTCAATGCCGTCGCCTTTTTTGTCAGTCAACCGCTAGCTGCTCCGCTATTTGCGAAGATGCTTGGAAAACATCCGCTCCGCCTTGTCGGCAGCGGCCTCGGCGCGCTGCGCGGCGGCCTCGACCCGGCTGGCGGCCGATTCGGCCCGGCGTGCGGCATCTTCCGAGCGCGCGGCAGCCTGCTCGGCGCGCTGAGCAGCGCTGGTGTCTTCCTTCTTTGCACAACCCGCGCCGACCATGGTCACCAACATCAAGCTCGCAATTCCGGCCGTGATTGACCGTGCACGCATCCTTTCACCTCCTTGTTCGCTTGTCCCTGCAGCAGGGTGACTAGAAACAATCGCGCTTTCTTTCGCACGAAATCCCGACACTCGCAACCGGGTTGTCCGGCAGCCGTGCCATGCGGCACTAGTACTCGTCGTCCATCTCGTCATGGCCTGCGGCGGGTCCGGCGGGGGTCTTCTTCTCCGGTTTCTCGGCGATCGCCCCTTCCGTGGTGAGGAGGAGACTGGCGACGCTGGCCGCGTTTTGGAGCGCCGTCCGTACCACCTTGGCCGGGTCGATGACGCCTGCTCGGACGAGCGGTTCGTATGTCTCGGTCACGGCATTGAAGCCGAAGTCGTCGCTCCCCTCGCGGACGCGGGCGACGACGACCGACGGATCGAGGCCGGCGTTGGCGGCGATCTGGCGCAGCGGTTCCTCCATCGCCCGGCGGACGATCGCGGCGCCCTGCACGCGCTCTCCTTCCAGCCGAAGCCCATCGAGAGCCGTCTGCGCCCGCAGCAAGGCGACGCCGCCGCCCGACACGACACCCTCCTCCACCGCGGCGCGCGTGGCGTGCATGGCGTCCTCGACGCGCGCCTTCTTCTCCTTCATCGCGACCTCGGTGGCCGCACCGACCTTGATCACGGCGACGCCACCCGCGAGCTTGGCGAGGCGTTCCTGGAGCTTCTCACGGTCGTAGTCGGAGGTCGTCTCCTCGATCTGGTGCTTGATCTGCTTGATGCGCGCCTGGATCTCCGCCTTCTTCCCCGCGCCGCCGACGAGCGTGGTGTTGTCCTTGTCCATGACCACCCGGCTGGCGCGGCCGAGGTCACTCAGGGTGATGTTCTCGAGCTTGGTGCCGATCTCCTCCGCGATCAGGCGACCGCCGGCGAGGATCGCCATGTCCTCGAGCATCGCCTTCCGTCGGTCGCCGAAGCCCGGTGCCTTGGCGGCTGCGCAGCGCAGCGTCCCGCGCAGCTTGTTGACGACGAGCGTGGCGAGGGCCTCGCCCTCGACCTCCTCGGCGATCACGACCAGTGGCTTGCCACTCTGTGCGACGCGCTCGAGCAGCGGGAGGAAATCGCGCAGGCTCGAGATCTTCTTCTCGAAGAACAGCAGCAGCGGATCGTCGAGTTCGACGGTCATCTTCTCGGGATTAGTGGCGAAGTAGGGAGAGAGGTAGCCGCGGTCGAAGCGCATGCCCTCGACGATCTCGAGGGTCGTGTCGAGGCCCTTTCCCTCCTCCACCGTGATCACGCCGTCCGATCCCACCTTGTCCATCGCCTGGGCGAGAAATTCTCCGACCGTGCCATCGCCGTTGGCCGAAACGGTTCCCACCTGCGCGATCCGTTCGCGCTCCTTCACGGGAGTGGCCTGCGCTTTGAGTGCCTCGATGGCCTGTGCGACCGCCGCATCGATGCCCCGCTTGAGCTCCATGGCGTCGAAGCCGGCAGTGAGCAGCCGGAGGCCTTCACGGAAGATCGCCCGGGCGAGGATGGTGGCCGTGGTGGTGCCGTCGCCTGCGACATCGGCCGTCTTCTGGGCGACTTCCCGGATCATCCGCGCGCCGATGTTCTGGAACTTGTCCTCCAGCTCGATCTCCTTCACGACCGTGACGCCGTCCTTGGTGACGGTCGGAGCGCCCCAGCTCTTCTGCAGCATCACGTTGCGGCCGCGTGGACCGAGCGTCACGCGGGCGAGATCGGCGAGCAGGTTGACGCCCGCGCTGATGCCCTCGCGTGCCCGGGCGTGCAGCAGGACCTGTTTCGCGGCCATCGTGCCTCCCTCAGGCAGCTCGACGGAATTCCCCTCTATAGGCAGGTCCCGGACGGCTGCCAAGGGTGTCCCCGCGGGTGGTGTCCACAGCCGTCCGAATCGGGGTGCATTTCACATACTTGCAGTAGGAGGGGGTCAAATCAACATTGAATTTGCGCTGGTATATCCAGGCGTCAGAGACTTAACGTTGACGGGGAGGCTACTCAGCCTTTACAATGCCGTTCAAGCGCAGGAGCGCCGGAGGCATTAGTGGGAGCGTTTAAAGTTGGTGAGAAGGTGGTCTACCCGGCGCACGGAGTTGGCGTCATCGAAGGGGTGCAGACCAAGGTCATCTCCGGAAGCGAGCGCAAGTTCTACATGCTTCGCATCATCGACAGCGATATGACCATCATGATCCCGACCGAGAACGTCCAATCGGTCGGGCTCCGGCGGATCATCGGTAAGGACATGGTCGCCAAGGTGTACCGGATCCTGCGCGACAAGAAGGTGGAAATCGATCAGCAGACCTGGAACCGACGCTACCGGGAGTACACCGAGAAGATCAAGACCGGCAGCGTGCTGGAGATCGCGAAGGTCTTGCGCGATCTCTTCGTTCTGAAAGGGGACAAGGAGCTCTCCTTCGGTGAGCGCAAGATGCTCGACACGGCGCGGAACCTCCTCGTGAAGGAACTCGCCATCGCCAAGTCGCACAGCGAAGAGAAGATCATGGAGGAGCTGCGCGGCATCTTCGCCAACTAACTTTACGGTCCGTCCCGCGTGCCTAGCGGATGCGAGGGGCCGGGGTCTCACCCCGGCCCCTCGTGTTTTCGGGACCCGAGAGTCTCGTTGAGGCTGCCGCTCCGGAAGCCCTGGAGATCGAGCGCCACGTAGGCGAAGCCGAGCCGCCGGAACTCGTGCAGGACCGCCTCGCGGGTCGTGGGCTCGAGCAGCCGCGCCATTGCCGCCACCGGCACCTCGAGGCGGGCGACCTCGCCATGGTAGCGCACGCGCAGATCGCGGAAGCCGCGCGCCTGGAGGAACCGTTCCCCGGCGGCCACCCGGGCCAAGCGCTCGGGCGTGATGTGCGTCCCGTAGGGGAAACGCGAGGAGAGGCATGGACTGGCCGGGCGGTCCCAGGTGGGGAGCGCGAGCGTGCGACTGGCGGCGCGGATGTCCGCCTTCGAGAACCCGGCCTCGACGAGCGGATGCCGCACGCCTTGCTCGGCGGCGGCCCGCAGGCCCGGACGGTGATCGGCAAGGTCGTCCAGGTTGACACCGTCGAGCACGGCCGCGATGCCACGTCGCCCTGCCTCGCGCAGACAGATCGTGAACAGGCTGTCCTTGCAGAGATAGCAGCGATTGGGTGCATTCTCGGCGTAGCCCGGGATGTCGAGCTCGTTGGCCTCTATCCGGAGGTGCTCCACGCCCAGGGCGGCGGCCAGCCGGTCGGCGTCGTCGAGGTCTCCCTCCGGCGTGGTGGGGGAGCGCGTGGTGAGCGCCAGGCAGCGCTCGCCCAGCACCTCGTGGGCGACGCGAAGGAGAAAGCTCGAGTCGACGCCTCCGGAGAAGGCGACCAGCGCCGACGGCAGCTCGCCGAGCAGCGCGCGCAGCCGATCGAGCTTGCCGTCGAGCTCCATCACACTCCTTCCGCCTGGAACAGGTTGGTGGTCAGGTAGCGCTCACCCGTATCCGGGAAGACCACGCACACGACAGCCCCCCGTCCGAAGCGGCGGGCCACGCTGATGGCTGCCGCGCACGCGGCCCCCGACGAGATGCCGACCAGCAGGCCCTCGTAGCGGGCCAGCGCGCGCGTCTGCACCGTGGCCTCTTCATCGGACACCGTGATGACCTCGTCGTAGATCGTGGTGTCGAGGATCTCCGGGACGAATCCCGCGCCGATCCCCTGCAGGTTGTGGAACCCGGGATCGCCCCCCGAGAGGACGGGCGAGGCCGCGGGCTCGACGGCGTAGATGCGGGCAGCGGGGCGCTCGGCGCGCAGCACGCTGCCGACCCCGGTGATCGTCCCCCCCGTGCCGACGCCGGCGACGAAGGCGTCGATCTGCCGCAACTGCGCGAGCAGCTCGCGGGCCGTCGTCTGCCGGTGGATCTCCGGGTTGGCGGGGTTCGTGAACTGTTGCGGCATGTACCAGCCGGGATTCTCCGCGAGCAACTCCTCCGCTCGTCGGATGGCGCCATGCATCCCCTTGGTGTCGGGGCTCAGCACCAGACGTGCCCCGTAGGCTTGGAGGAGCGAGCGACGCTCCTCGCTCATCGTGTCGGGCATGGTCAGCACGAGCCGATAGCCCTTGACGGCCGCGACCAGCGCCAGACCGATCCCCGTGTTGCCGCTCGTTGGCTCGATGATCGTGCCGCCGGGCGTGAGGGTGCCCGCGCGCTCCGCCGCCTCGATCATCGCGCGGCAGATGCGATCCTTGACGCTGCCACCCGGATTCAGGTTCTCGAGCTTCGCCCACACCTGCGCGCCGACACCCTCGAGCTGCGGCATGCGCGAGAGACGAACGACGGGCGTCGAGCCGATCAGATCGAGCGGCGTGCGCGCGACTTGCGAGGCCAGCGGCATGGTCGCGTTGCGGGAAAGCGAGAGGCGCATGATATAGGCGGCGTGCGCGACGAGTCAATTGAACGCATCGTCGTCCTCTTCCCCGGTGCGCTCGGCGATCTGCTGCTCGCGCTGCCGGCGCTGCGCCTGCTGCGTCAGCGGCATGCGGCTGCCAAGCTGGTGCTGGTAGTGAACGACTCGCTGCGCTCGCTCGTCGCGCGCGCGGGCGTGGCGGACGCCACGGCAAGTCTCTCGGGCGCCGATACCGCGGGCCTCTTCGGCGCGGAACGCCTGCCCCCATGGCTCGCCGGACGGCCCTTCGTCTACAGCTGGATCGGCGCCGACAGCGAGGAGGCGCGGGCGCGACTCGCCGCCGCAACGGGCGGGGTGCGCTTCTTCCGTGTGGAGCGCGGTGGCGGGTCGCTGCACGCTGCGGCCGCCTACGCGCGCGCCGTGGGTGCTCCCGCGGGTGCTCGGGCCCTGGCGACGGCCAGCGGTCTTGCGCCGGCACCGTCGGCACGTGCCCAGACGTTCCTGGCCGACCTGAAGCCGCCGGTGCTCGTCGTCCACCCCGGGGCGGGGAGCCGCGCCAAGCGCTGGGACGCCGCCGGCTTCGTACAGGTCGCGGAGTGGTGGCGCGAGATGGGGGGCGGGGTGGTGGAAGTCGCCGGCCCGGCGGAAGCGGAGGACCCTCCGCTGCTCGGCTCGCCGATCGTTCGTGAGTGGCCGCTCGAGGATCTCGCGCTGGTGCTCGCGCGCGCCGCCCTGTACCTCGGCAACGACAGCGGTGTCAGTCACCTCGCGGGGGCCGTCGGGGCGGCCGGCGTGGTCCTCTTCGGGCCGACGGATCCCCGTCGCTGGGCTCCCCTGGGTGCGCGTCTCGTCGCCCTCCGTGCCCGCAGCGCCGCTCCCGACGGCATCCCGCTCTCCTCGCTTCCCGCCGCGCGCGTCATCGCCGCCTGTCGACGGAGGTTCGCCTTGACAAGGGGGGATCTCGATACTAGCGTCGGCGCATAAAACCTCGCTTTTTGCCGCGGAGCGCCGCCAGGCGACCAGACCGAGCAGCCGACCAACGAGTAGCCGACCAAATAGATCGGCCCGTCGTGCGTCTCACTGTCGTGATCGGCGGGGCTCCCGAGGCGTGATCCCATGTCGAACGCTCTCAAGACGACGCTCCTGCTCGGCCTCCTGACCGGGCTCCTGCTCTGGGTTGGCCAGGCGCTCGGGGGGACGCACGGCCTCGTCATCGCGCTGATCTTTGCCGCCGTGATGAACCTGGGCAGCTACTGGTTCTCCGACCGGCTCGTCCTCCGCATGTACGGTGCGCAGGAGCTGCCGCCGGAACGGGCGCCGGAGCTCCACCGGATCGTGCGAGAGCTCGCCGCCGGGGCGCACATGCCGATGCCCCGGGTCTACCTGCTGCCGAGCGACTCGCCGAACGCCTTCGCTACCGGTCGCAATCCCGACCACGCCGCGGTGGCGGTGACCGAGGGGATCCTCCGCCTCCTCACGCCGGAGGAGTTGCGAGGCGTCCTCGCGCACGAGCTGTCCCACGTCCAGAACCGCGACACGCTGATCAGTGCGGTCGCCGCGACGCTCGCGGGCGTCGTGCTCATGGTAGCCCGGATGGCGCAGTTCGCGGCGATCTTCGGTGGCATGCGCCGGGATGAGCGCGAGGAGGGCGGCGGCGCCCTCGAGCTCCTCCTCCTGGTGATCGTGGCTCCGCTGGCGGCGATGCTGATCCAGCTCGCCATCTCCCGTTCCCGCGAGTACCAGGCGGATACGAGCGGGGCGCATCTCTCGCACAGCCCCGGAGCGCTCGCCTCCGCCCTCGAGAAGATCGCTACCGCGTCGGGGCGCTTGCCGCTCCCGGCGGGCCCCGCCACGGCACACCTCTTCATCGTCAATCCACTCAGCGGGCAGCGGCTCGCCAGTCTCTTCAGCACGCACCCCCCGATCGAGGAGCGGATCCGGCGGTTGCGGGCCATGGCGTACTGAATCTCCTGCTGGTGTCACGACAGCTCCTCAGCGCGGGTGGGCAACAGCCCCCCTCCTTCTCTGCGGGGAACTTCATGGACGAGAAGAAGGACGAAGGACGAGCCTTCCGGGTGACGGATCGTCGGCGGTTCTCGGAGAGCGGCGAGGTGCGCGAGGATGCGCCACCCGAGGAGCGGCGCGACGTGCCCGTCGCGGGCGAGGCCGAGCGCGAGGGTCCCGCGCACCATGACCCGCAAGAGCCGGTCACGTTCTCGACCTTCCTCCTCGGGCTGAGCACGCAGGTCCTGCTCCACCTCGGTGAGATCCCGAATCCCGTGACCAGCGCGGTCGAGCCGGATCTCGAGGCCGCCAAGCAGGTGATCGACATCCTCGGTATGCTCCGCGACAAGACGCGGAACAATCTCGAGCCCGGGGAGGAGTCGCTCCTCGACTCCGTTCTCTATGACCTTCGCATGCGCTACGTGGAGCTCGTGCGGAAGCAGCCGAAGGAGGGGACATGACGGGGGGCAGCAGCCGCCGCGCGCTGATCGTGGTCGCGGTCATCGGCTTCGCGGTCGGCATCGCGGTGAGCATCCGCTTCGATCTCTTCGCGCGCAGCGAGGCGATCAGCCTGTTCGGCGGGGCGGAGAAGGCCCCCGAGCCGGCGACCTCCGCCCCCCCCGTGGTCGCGCTCCCCGACTTCGCCGGACTCGCCGAGCACGTGGCGCCTTCGGTGGTGAACATCTCGAGCACCCAGGAGGTGAAGGGTGGTCCGAGCTTCGGACCCGGCGGGGGAGGCGAAGGCGACCCCTTCCACGAGTTCTTCGAGCCGTTCGAGAAATTCTTCGGCCCGCAGCGACGCGCGCCCTACAAGGCGAAGAGCCTGGGCTCCGGCTTCGTCATCGAAGCCAATGGGCACATCCTCACCAACAACCACGTGGTCGAGAACGCCGACGAGATCGTCGTGAAGCTCTCGACCGGCAAGGAGTTCAAGGCGAAGGTGGTGGGTCGCGATGCGAAGACCGACATCGCGCTCATCGAGATCCATGGCGCCTCGGGCCTGGTCCCGGTGACCCTGGGCGACTCGGACAATCTGAAGGTGGGCCAGTGGGTGGTCGCGATCGGCAACCCCTTCGGCCTGGAGAACACGGTGACCGCCGGCATCGTCAGCGCCCTGGGGCGGCACATCAACCAGGGACCGTACGACAACTTCATTCAGACCGACGCGGCGATCAATCCTGGCAACTCCGGTGGCCCTTTGCTCAATACGAAGGGCGAGGTGGTGGGCATCAATACGGCCATCTTCAGTCGGAGCGGCGGCAACATCGGGATCGGCTTCGCGATCCCGATCAGCCTGGCGAAGGAGGTCGTCCCGCAGCTGAAGGAGAAAGGGCACGTCACGCGGGGCTGGCTCGGCGTCATGATCCAGAAGGTCACCCCCGACATCGCGGACTCGCTCGGGCTCTCGGAGCCGAAGGGCGCGCTGGTGGCCGACGTGGTGAAGGATGGGCCGGCCGCGGCGGCGGGGATCAAGCAAGGGGATGTCATCACCGAGTACGACGGCAAGCCGGTCAACGACTCCGCCGAGCTGCCGCTCCTCGTGGCCCGGACCCAGGTGGGGAAGACCGTCCCCGTCAAGGTGATCCGCGACAAGAAGACCGAGACCTTCAATATCCAGATCGCCGAGCTGAAGGAGGAGGAGACGGCGGAGGCGGGCACCGGGACGGCGGAGGACCTCGGACTCACCGTGCAGACGCTCACCGCCGAGCTGGCGGAGAGCCTCGGCCTCGATCGCGCGCTCAAGGGCGTGGTCGTGTCCCAGGTCGACCCGAGCGGACCGGCCTCGGAGGCGGGACTGCGGCGTGGCGACGTGATCCTCGAGGTGAACCGGCACGCCGTCAAGGACGTCGACGCGTACAAGAAGGCCCTCAAGGCGAGTGGCAAGGGCAAGAGCGTCCTCTTCCTCGTCCGCCGTGGCGAGAACACCATCTTCCTGGCGGTGAAGCCGAGCGGCTGATCGTGATCGTGCTCGGCATCGAGACCTCCTGCGACGACTCGGCCGCGGCGCTGGTTGCCGGCGGCCAGCTGCTCGCCTCGGTGGTCTCGTCGCAGGATGCCGTGCACGGACCCTACGGCGGGGTCGTCCCCGAGCTCGCCTCGCGGCAGCACATTCGCAACCTCCTTCCCGTCGTCGACGAGGCGCTCCGCCGGGCGAACCTGACGCTTGCCGACGTGGAGGGGATCGCGGCCACCCGGGGTCCCGGTCTGGTGGGATCGCTGCTGGTCGGTCTCGCCCTGGCGAAAGGCATCGCCCAGCGGCGTCATCTCCGACTGGTCGGGGTCAACCATCTCGAGGGACACCTCCTGGCGGTGAACCTCGAGCGGCCGGTGGACGATCCGGTACCCTTTCCGTTTCTCGGGCTCATCGTGTCCGGGGGGCACACGGGCCTCTACCTGGCGCGGCGACCGGGCGAGTACGCGTGCCTCGGCCGCACTCGCGACGACGCCGTCGGCGAGGCATTCGACAAGGCGGCGAAGCTGCTCGGGCTCGGCTACCCGGGCGGGCCCGCCATCCAGCGGGCCGCCGCGGGCGGCGACCCGCGCGCCATCCGCTTCCCGCGCGCGCGCGTGAAGCGGAGCCGCTTCGACTTCAGCTTCAGCGGCTGCAAGACGGCGCTTCGTCTGCACCTCGCCGGCGCGCGCCCTTCGGGGGCAGCGCTCGCCGACGTCGCGGCGAGCATCCAGGAAGCGCTCGTCGACATGCTCGTGGAGGCGACCGTCGAGGCGCTCCTCGCCACGGCCGTCGAGCGGCTCGTCGTCGCGGGAGGCGTGGCTGCCAACCAGCGGCTCCGCTCGCGCATGACCGAGGCGGCGGCCGGGATCGGCGTGGAGGTGCTGTTCCCGCGGCCGGCGCTCTGCACCGACAACGCGGCGATGATCGCGCTCGCCGGGATGCCCCGGCTGCTCGGCGGAAGCGACGACGGTCTTGCGCTGGCGGCCGACGCGGACCTGCCCTTCGGGTTCGCCTGGACGGGATAGTGGGCGCGCGGCGCGAGGCGCACGAGGCGCTCGCCGCCGCCGGGCTCCGGCCGCGCAAACGCTGGGGTCAGCACTTCCTCTGCGATCCGGCGGTGGCACGGCGGATCGTCGACGCAGCGGCACTCGGACCCGAGTCGGTGGTGCTCGAGGTCGGTCCCGGGCTCGGGGCGCTCACCGACGAGCTCGCCGCCCGCGTGGCACGGCTCTACCTCGTCGAGATCGACCGCGTGCTGAGCGCCCGACTCACGGCCCGCTATGCGGAACGCTCGCACGTGCGGGTGCTCGAGGGCGACGTCCTCACGCTGCCGCTCGACGAGCTCGTGGCCGAGCCGTCGGTCACCGTGGTCGCCAACCTGCCCTACAACATCTCGACGCCGGTCGTCTTTCGGCTGCTGGCGCTGCGGGAGCGGTTTCCCCGTGCGGTCCTCATGTTGCAGCGTGAGGTGGCGGAGCGGCTCGCCTCGTCTTCCGGCCGGGCCACCTACGGCGTGACCTCCGTGCTCGTGCAGGCCTTTGCCGAGGTGCAGCTCCGTTTCAACGTCTCCCGACGGAGCTTCTTCCCGCGTCCGCAGGTCGACTCGACCGTCGTCGAGCTCGCATGGCACGTCGCCCCTCGGGCGGAGATCGGGGACGTGGCATGCTTCACCTCGGTCGTGCGCGCCGCCTTCGGTCAGCGTCGGAAGATGCTGCGCAACGCGCTCGGCGGGCTGATGGCGGGGCGAGGCCTGACCCCCGACGCCGTGCGGGCGCTCTACGCGCGGGCCGGAATCGACCCGACGGCGCGCGCCGAGCAGCTCGACCTCGCTGCCTTCGGCCGACTCGCGCGGGCACTGCACGAGACGCCGCTCGCCTCGGCTGGCGTGCCGGCAGAGTAGCCGTGCCCGAGCTGCCCGAGATCGAGACGCTCCTCCGTGGCCTCGCGCCGGAGCTGCGCGACCGCGCCGTCGCCCGGGTCACCGTCCGCGAGCGCCGTCTGCGCGGCGGCGTGGCCGCGGACTTCGCGGCACGCCTCGCCGGCCGGCGCTTCGGGGACCCCCACCGCCGCGGCAAGTACCTGCTCGTGCCGCTCGACGACGGACGGGTGTGGCTCATCCACCTCGGCATGACGGGTCGGATGACGCTCGCCGGTTGTGAGCGTCCCGACGAGCGTCACGATCACGTCGTCGTCGAGCTCGACGACGGGCGCCTGCTCACCTACAACGATCCGCGTCGCTTCGGCCGTCTCGCGATCCTCGAGGCCGAGACCATCGCGCGGGAGACCGGCGAAGGTCTCGACCCGCTCACGCCGGCCTTCACCCCGGCCGCCCTCTTCGCGCTCACACGTGCGCGACGGACGTCGATCAAGGCATTGCTCATGGACCAGCGGCGGGTCGCCGGCCTCGGCAACATCTACGTCAACGAGATCCTCTTCCGGGCCCGGATCCGTCCGCGACGGCGTGCCGCGCGGCTGCGACTCGTGGACTGCGCGCGTCTCGTGCGCGCGACGCGCGCCGTCCTGGCGGCCGCGATCCGGGCGGGTGGTTCGTCGATCTCCGATTATCGGGACGGGCGCGGCCAGCCGGGATGGTTCCAGCTCCGCCACCAGGTGTACGACCGGGCCGGGAGACCGTGCCGGCGCTGCGCCACGCCGATCCGGGCCCAGGTGGTGGTCGGACGTTCGAGCTTCTACTGTCCTCGCTGTCAGCGCTGACTACGCACGGTCCTGCACGTCGAGCAGGTCGCGGAGACCGTCGCCTAGGAGCTGGAGCATCAGCACCGTCGCGGCGAGGGCCATGCCGGGGAAGACGATGAGGTGCGGTGCGACCAGGAGAAACCCCCGTCCCTCGTCGACCATCGCCCCCCACGAGGCGAGCGGGGGCGGCGCGCCCAGGCCGAGAAAGGACAGGCTCGCTTCGGCCACGATGGCGCCCGCCATGCCGAAGGTCGCCTGCACGAGGACGGCGGGGGCCACGAGCGGCAGCAGGTGCCGGAGAATGATCCGGCCGGGGCGCGCGCCGAGCGCCTCGGCCGCGTGCACGAACTCGCGCCGACGAAGCACAGCGACCTCGGCGCGCACGAGGCGTGCGTAGCCCGCCCAGCCGAGGAGACTGAGCGCGAGGACGACGTTCCGCACGCTGGGGCCGAGCACGGCGGCGAGCGCGATCGCGAGCAGGAGCCCTGGGAAGGCGAGCAGCAGGTCGATGCCCCGCATCACCACTTCGTCGAGCCAGCCACCGGCGTAGCCCGCGGCGGCGCCGAGAGCGAGTCCGGCGGCGATGGAGAGCCCGACGGTGACCGCGCCCACCAGGAGAGAGATGCGCGCGCCGTGAAGGACCCGTGCGAGCACGTCCCGGCCGAGAGTGTCCTGGCCGAGTGGGTGGCCGGGACCCGGCGGCCGGAGGCGCTCCTCGAGCGCGGGAGCATAGGGGTCCGCCGAGGTGAGGAGGGGCGCCGCGATGGCGGCGAGGGCGAGCAAGAGGAGCCCGGCAGCGCCTACCCTGACGGCGCGGTAGCCGCGTCGCCTAGTCCGCATCGCGGAGGCGAGGGTCGATCGCCTGATACACCAGGTCGGTCACGAGATTCACGGTGACGTAGGACACCCCGATCGTCAGCACGCAACCCTGCACCAGTGGATAGTCGCGCGCGGAGATCGCCTCGACGACGAGCCGGCCGAGGCCGGGCCAGGCGAAGATCGTCTCGGTGAGGATCGCTCCCGCGAGGAGGGCGCCCGCCTGCAGCCCGGCGACGGTCGTCACCGGCATGAGGGCGTTGCGGAGCGCGTGCACGGCGACCACCCGCCAGCCCGGGGTCCCCTTGGCGCGGGCCGTCCGGATGTAGTCCTCGCCCAGCGCCTCGAGCATGCTCGCGCGGACCAGCCGCACGAGCACGCCCATCATACCGAGCGCGAGCGTCACGGCGGGGAGGATCAGGTGGAGGGGCCCTCCGCGGCCCGATACCGGGAGCCAGCCGAGACCGATCGAGAAGCCGAGAATGAGGAGCGGGCCCAGCCAGAAGCTGGGCAGGCACGCTCCCGCCAGGCTCGCGATCCGCGTCAGGCGGTCGAGCATCGAGCCGGCTCGCGCGGCGGCCAGCACACCGAGCGGGACGGCCAGCGACAGCGCGAGCAGGAAGGCCGCGCCGGCCAGCTCGAGCGTCGCGGGATAGCGATCCCCGATGACCGTCGCCACCGGGGCGCGGAAGGCGATCGACCGTCCGAGGTCGCCGTGCGCGATGCGCATCAGGAAACGCGCGTACTGCGCTGGCAGCGGGCGATCGAGACCGAGGTCGTGACGGAGCGCCGCGACGTCTGCGGGAGCGGCCGACTCCCCGAGCATGATCTCGACCGGATCGCCCGGTACGAGGTGGAGGAAAGCGAAGACGAGGGTCACCACGCCGAGCAGGGTGGGGAGGACCAGAACGAGCTGACGCAGCACGCGTCGGAGCATCACTCGACCCAGGCGGCCGCGAGACCTCGGAGGTTCCCGTCGGGTGCGGGTTCGAAGCCGAGCAGGTGGCGGGTGTGGACGACGAGCCGGTCCTCCCACCAGAGCGGCACGACGGGGAGGTCGTGCGCCGCTCGGCGCTGGACGCGGGCGTAGATCGTACGACGCCGGGCCGGATCGAGCACCTGCCGGCCGCGTCGGGTGAGCCGGTCCATCACGGGGTTCGAGTAGCCGCCGCGGTTGTAGCCCGCGGGCGGCCGCATGGTCGAGTCGAAGGCCAGGTAGTAGAGGTCCGGGTCTCCCACCCCGACCCACGCCAGCGCGCAGACCTGGAAATTGCCAGTGCGGACGTCGGCATAGAGGGTGCCCCACTCGTACGTGCGCACGTCGAGCGCGATCCCGACAGCGGCGAGCTGCGCCTGGATTGCCTCCGCCAGGCGACGCGCCCCCGGCTGGTTCGAGGTCTTGTAGAGCAGGCGGAAGCGGGGGAGGGGCCCCGGGCCGTCGGGATCGCGGTAGCCGGCCCGATCGAGCAGTCGCCGGGCACGCTCCGGGTCGTGCCGGGGGCTGCGGCCGGCCGCGAACGCCCAGTGCTCGGGCGCGAGGAGGCCGGAGGCGGGCCGCCCCGCGCCGCCCAGCACGAAGCGGAGGATCGACTCCCGATCGAGCGATGCGGCGATCGCCTCCCGGACGCGCCGGTCGGCGAGTCGGGGGTCGCGAAGGTTGAGAGCCAGGTAGTCGAAGCTCGTGCCCGGCATCCGCTTCACCGTCAGGTGCGGCTGGGCGCCGAGCCACTCGAGCATCTCCGGCTGGGGCGGATCCTCGGTCAGCTGGACCGTGCCACGGTGCAGCTCGAGGCTGCGGACCACCTCGTCGGGCACGATCCGCACGATGAGCGGATCGAGGCGGGATGGCGCTTCGGGGTACCCGGGGTTGGGTGCGAGGACGAGCCTGTCCCCGGGGGTTACCGAGAGGAGGCGGAAGGGACCCGCTCCGAGGGTGACCTCCCCGGCCTCGCGAGCCCGGTCTGCGGGCAGGATGCCGAGGCCGGTCGCGTCCAGGAACGGCGCGAAGGGTGCCCGCAGTTTCATCACGACCGTGGCCGGATCGGGCGCCTCGATGTGCGAGATCATCGTGAGCGCCATGCGCTTCGGAGAGGCGAGTGCGGGATCGAGCACCGCCTCGTACGTTGCCTGCACGTCGAGCGCGGTGACCGGCCTGCCGTCGGCGAAGTGAAACTGCGAGCGGAGATGGAAGACGACGGTGGTGGGATCCACGAACTCCCACGAGGCGGCGAGCTCCGGAACGCGCTGGGCTGCGGCATCCGGCCGGGTGAGCCCGGCGTGGAGGAGATCCGCAAGGCGCGCGCTGTTGGCATCCGTGCCGAAACGCGGGTCGAGGCTCTGCGGCTCACTCGCGAGCGCGACCACGAAGGCTCCGGGGGGGAGCGGGGCGTCCCGACAGCCCCCTCCCCCTCCGAGAGCGACCGCCAACGCGACCGCAAAGCAGCCGCGCGGATTGACTCGCTTCGCGCCGCTTTGGTAACATCCACGCCTACTTGGCGCCCACAGACGGGGAGAGGGGCCGGGGAAGCTCATGCGCGTGCTGACGGTTTTAGTAGCTACTATTCTTGCTAGTATTGTCGCGGCCGGCAGCGGGCGCGCGGAGGATTCCGCGGACGGACGTGTGAGCCGCGCCGTGCTCTTTCCCGAGCCGACGGAGATGGGCCCCCAGGTCGCGTTCTGGCGCGCCATCTTCGCGGAGTACTCCAAATACCAGGTCGTTCTGCACGACGCCGTCCACATCGACAAGGTCTACAAGGTCCTCGACTTCCGCCACTACCTCGACGAGGGGGTGGGGGAGTCCGAGGTCGAGCGCCTGATGCGCTTCGACACCGACCTGGAGCTGGAGCGAATCCGGGCGACCCTGCTGCGCCTCCATGCGCTCGGTCCACACCCGGATGCGTTGACGGCCGAGGAGCAGCGGATCGTCGACCTCTACGCCGATGATCCCTCCAGCGACCGCTTCCTCGCCGCCACCGACAGCAAGCGGCTCCACAGCCAGCGGGGTCTCCGTGAGCGGTTCGCCGAGGCCGTGCGGGTCTCGCGCCGCTACCTGCCGGAAATGGAGCGCATCTTCCGGGAGGAGGGGCTCCCCACCGAGCTGACCCGTCTTCCGCTCATCGAGTCGTCGTTCGACCTGCGCGCCTACTCGAAGTGCGGTGCGGCGGGCATCTGGCAGTTCATTCCGGCGACCGGCCGACGCTTCATGCGCGTCGACTCGCTGGTCGACGAGCGCCGGGATCCGTTCGCGTCCAGCCGGGGCGCCGCGCTCTACCTGCGCGAGGTCCACGACATGCTCGACACGTGGCCCCTCGCCATCACCGCCTACAATCATGGCCCCGAGGGGATGGCCCGCGCCGTGCGCGAGGTCGGAACGACCGACATCGCCACCATCATCCGCCAGTACGACGGGAAGGCGTTCGGGTTCGCGTCGCGGAACTTCTACGCCGAGTTCCTCGCCGCCCTGCAGGTGGAGCAGGACTACCAGACGCACTTCGGCGAGCTTCCGCTGGATGCGCCGCTGCGCTTCCGCGAGCACCGCCTTGACCGGCCGGTGAGCATCCAGGCCGCGGCGCGCTTCGCGGGGAGTGGTCCCGACGAGCTGGTGGCGCTGAACCCCGCGCTCTCGAGCGCGATCGTCACCGGTCGTCGTCCCATTCCGGCGGGCTACCGTCTGCATCTGCCGGAATCGGGTGCGAGCGGCTTCGCGACCCAGCTCGCGACGGTCCCCCCGGAGCCGCGCGAGGCCCACGTGGTTCCCGTCGTCGCGCGGACGTCGAGAACCCGGAACCGACCCCAGGTGCACCACGCCGTGGTGAGCCACCGGGTCCGCCACGGCCAGACGCTCACCCGCATCGCGCACAAGCACGGCGTGACGGTCGCGAGCCTGCGCAACGCGAACCGGCTCGGCAAGAAGAGCGTGCTGCGTCCGGGGCAACGGCTGCGCATTCCGGTCGCCCAGAACGCCACCTAGCCGAGAGCCGGCCGCGGCACCCCGCGGTTTCCGCGGGCACCTCCCTCTGGTACGATCCTTCGTCGGATGCGCACCCATCCGGTCTTTCTGCGTCTCGAAGGCCGGCGCTGCGTGGTGCTGGGGGGGGATGTGGCTGCCGCGGGAAAGGCGATCAGCTGTCAGCGCGCAGGCGCGGTGGTCACGGTCATCGCCTCCGAGCTCACGCCCGAGCTGGCCGCTGTGGTCGCCGGCGGGCACCTCCGCCACGTGACTCGCTCCTACCAGGACGGTGATCTGGCCGGTGCGCTGCTCTGCTATGCCTCGACGCGTGACGCCGCTCTGATCGGTCGTCTCCGGGCGGAGGCCGAGCGAGAGCGGGTCCTGCTGAACGTCATCGACACGCCCGAGGCCTCGGGGTTCATCTCACCCGCCGTCGTCGAGCGCGGGGAGCTCCGGATCGCGATCGGGACGGGTGGGGCGAGTCCCGGCCTCGCGGCGCGCCTCCGGCGGGAGCTCGAGACCTGGGTGGGCCCCGAGTACGGGCCATTCGTGTCGATCCTCGGCGCCGTGCGGCGCGCTCTCGCCACCGACCCTGCCCGACGGACGGACGTCCTGGGGGAGCTCCTGGCCTCCCCGTTGCTCGAACTGGTCCGCCAGCGTCGTCGCGAGGAGATCGACGCTCTCCTCGCTCGGGTCGCGGGAGACGGCCTCACGCTCGAAGGGCTCGGGGTGGCACTCGAGGAGCGCCCATGAGCGCCGAGCTCGCCTGTCTGCGGCTCGCGGTCCTGTTCTACTTCGCGGCGTCGGTAGCCGCCCTGCTCGGCATCGCGGTCCGACGCGAGACCCCGCGCGCCGTGATGCCCCGCTTGCTCGGCATCGGACTGGTGCTGCACACCGCTGCGCTCGGGCTCCGTTCCGCGCACGCCGGTCATCCCGCGGTCACGACCTTCGACGAGGCGCTCTCCTTTCTCGCGCTGCTGCTGGTCGCCATCTTTCTGGTCATCCAGTTCCGCCGGCCGCTCGTCGCCCTGGGGGCGGTGGTGAGCCCGCTCGCCTTCGGTCTCACCCTCGCTGCGGACGCCGTTTACGCGGGCGCCCGGCCGCTCCCCCCGGTCCTCGACAGCGTGTGGCTCCCGATCCACGTGGGCCTCGCCTTCCTCGGCGACGCGGTCTTCGCGCTCGCCTTCAGTGCCAGCCTGCTCTACCTGGTGCAGGAGCGTCGGTTGAAGGCGCACCGGGGGCCGAGTCTTCTCCGCCATCTGCCCTCGCTCGAGACGCTCGACCGCCTCAACTATGCCTGCCTGGTCTGGGGGCTCGTTCTCCTCACGCTCGGCATGGTGACCGGCATCATTTGGGCGCATGCGGCCTGGGGACGTTTCTGGTCGTCCGATCCCAAGGTCCTGTTCTCGTTCCTCATCTGGGGTATCTACGCGATCCTGCTCCAGGGACGCATGATCGCCGGCTGGCGCGGGCGATGGGCCGCTACGCTCACCATCGCGGGCTTCGCGGTGCTCGTGCTCTCTCTGGTGGGGGTGAATGTCCTGGCGCTGGGCAACCACGGGAAGGCGTTCTGAGTGGAGCGCGCGATCGTTCTCGTCGGCCTGAACCACCAGAGCGCGCCGGTCGCGGTGCGCGAGCAGGTCGCCTTCCAGAACGGTCAACTCGGCCCGGCGCTGCGTCGGCTGATGGACCTGGACGGGGTGCACGAGGGGACCATCGTCTCCACCTGCAACCGCGTCGAGGTGATCGCCTGCGGAGCCGACGCGACGCGCCTGAGCGGGCTGCTCCCGCGCTTCCTCGCGGGTGAGCACGACCTCGCGGAGGCAGCACTGGCGGGCCACCTTTACACCCACGCCGATCGGGAGGCGGTCCGCCACCTGTTTCGCGTCGCCGCGAGTCTCGATTCGATGGTGGTGGGCGAGCCGCAGATACTGGGTCAGCTGAAACAGCACTACGCCGCAGCGGCCGAGGTCGGCGCCTCCGGGCGGGTGCTGCATCGCTGCTTTCACAAGTCGTTCTCGGTCGCGAAGCGGGTGCGCAGCGAGACGGGCATCGCGGAGAAGGCGGTTTCGGTCGCCTCGGCGGCCGTGGAGCTGGCGCGCGGCATCTTCGATCGACTCGCGGGCAAGAGCGCCATGCTGCTCGGCGCGGGGGCGATGGGTGAGCTCACCGCCCGTCATCTCCTCGCCCAGGGGGTCGGCTCGCTGATGGTCGCCAACCGGACCTTCGAGCGCGCGATCGACGTGGCGCGGGCCCTGGGGGGCATGCCGGTGCCCTGGGACGGCCTCTCGCGCACGCTCCCGCTCGCCGACCTCATCATCGGTGCCGCCAGCGGCGACGATTTCCTCCTCGGGCCGTCCGCGCTGGAGGACGCGCTCCGCGAGCGACGGCGCCGGCCGATCTTCGTGATCGACCTCGCCGTTCCCCGCGCGATCGACCCGGCGGTGAATGCGCTCGACGGCGTCTACCTCTACGACATCGACGATCTGGAAGGCGTCATCGCCGACAACCGTGGCTCGCGGGCCGCGGCGGCGGCCAAGGCGGAGACCATCGTCGAGGCCGAGGTCGACGCCTTCTGGGGCTGGTTCACGGGTCTCGACGTCGTGCCCACGATCGTGGCCCTGCGCGACAAGCTGGAGGCGTTGCGGCAGCGCGAGCTCGAGCGCACACTCGCCGCTCTGGGGGAGCTCGATCCGAAACACCGTCAGGCGGTCGAACGCCTGAGCGTCGCGCTCGTGAACAAGATCCTGCACGTGCCGGTCACGACGCTGCGTCGCCACCAGGCCGACCGCGCGGAGTCCTTCTACATCGAGGCGGCTCGCCGCCTTTTCCGTCTGGGCAGCGACGCGGACGCCACGGACGACGACGACGCGGAGGAGTAGCGACGTGGACGTCCCCGGGCTACGCCTCGGTACCCGCGGGAGCGCCCTCGCCCGTGCACAGGCCGACCGGGTGCGCGTTGCCCTCGAGGCCGCGAATCCCGGGTTGCGGGTGGAAATGGTATTCATCCGGACCAGCGGCGACGCGGGAGCACAGGGCGCGCTCGCGGCAGGCGGGCTGAAGGGTCTCTTCGTGAAGGAGATCGAGGAAGCGCTGCTGGCCGGCACGATCGACGCCGCGGTGCACTCCATGAAGGACCTGCCGGCCAGCCTGCCCCAGGGCCTGGTGCTGGGTGCGGTTCCCGCGCGAGCGACCGCCCACGACGTGCTGCTCAGCGCGGGCGCGGGTCCGCTCTCCAGCCTGCCTCGCGGCGCACGCGTCGGCACCGCGAGCGTTCGGCGGCGGGCCCAGCTGCTCGCCCGGCGCCGCGATCTCGAGGTGGTGTCGCTGCGCGGCAACGTCGATACGCGGCTCCGCAAGTGGCACGGCGGCGAGGTCGACGCGATCATCCTGGCGGCAGCCGGGCTCGAGCGGCTGGGCCTGTCGGATCCCGGGGCGCGTCCCCTCGCGATCGACGAGTTCCTTCCCGCCGTGGGTCAGGGGGCGCTCGCGCTCGAGTGCCGGGCGGAGGATGTGCGCACGCGGGCGCGCCTCGCCGCCATCGCGGACGCGCCGACCGAGGCCGCTACCCGGGCGGAACGGGCGTTCCTGCTCGCCATCGGAGGCGACTGCAACACCCCGCTGGCTGCGCACGCGACCGTCGAGGGAAATGGAATCCACCTGCGGGTGCTGGTCACCGACCTGGACGGCCGACGGTGGCTCGCGGACGCCGCCAGGGCGCCACTCGGCAGCGCCGCCGAGCTCGGCCGGATGCTGGCCGAGCGGCTGCTTGCCGCCGGCGCGGCCGAGGTGCTGGGGCGGTGAGCGCGCGGGTCTACCTGGTCGGCGCCGGACCCGGCGACCCGGGCCTCCTGACCCTCCGCGCTGCGCGCTGCCTCGCGGAGGCGGACGTCGTCGTGCACGATTACCTCGTCGGCCCGCGCGTGCTCGAGCATGTGCGCCCCGATGCCGAGGTGATCGCCGTCGGCCGCTCGCACGAGGAGCGGCTCGACCAGGCGGCGATCGAGGCCTTCCTGATCGAGCGCGTGCGGGACGGGAAAACGGTCGTGCGGCTCAAGAACGGCGACCCCTTTCTGTTCGGCCGGGGTGGCGAGGAAGCCCAGGCGCTCCACCGGGCGGGAGTTCCCTTCGAGATCGTGCCGGGGGTCTCCTCCGCGCTTGCCGTCCCCGCCTACGCGGGCATCCCGCTCACGCATCGGGATCGGGCGTCGCTGGTGACGATCGTGACCGGGCACCAGGCGCGCTCGCCCGACGGTGGTCCACCCGGGCCGCCGTCGCTCCCGTGGGACGCGCTCGTCCGCCAGGGGGGAACCCTCGTCTTCCTGATGGGCATGCGGCAGCTGCCGGCGATCACGAAGGCGTTGCTGGCCCACGGCCTGCCGCCGGCCACCCCGGCGGCCGTCGTGCAGTGGGGAACGACCGGCGGGCAGGCGACGGTGACGGCCACGGCGGCGACGATCGCGGAGCGCGCGCGCGCCGCGTGCCTCGGTCCGCCGGGGGTGGTGATCATCGGGAGCGTGGTGGACCTGCGAGAGCACGTGCGCTGGTTCGAGAGACGACCGCTCTTCGGTCGGCGCGTCGTCGTCACGCGACCGCGTGCGCAGGCGGGTGGACTCGCCGACCTGCTCGAGGATCAGGGGGCGGAGGTGATTCCGTTTCCCACCATCGCCATCGTGCCAGCGCCCGAACCGGGTGCGCTGGCCCGCGCCGTCGGCGCGGCGGCCGACTACGACTGGATCGTGTTCACCAGCGCGAACGGCGTGCGGGCCTTCTTCGATCGCTTCGCCGCGGACGGGCGTGATCTCCGCGAGCTCGCGTCCGCGCGGCTGGCGGTGATCGGTCCGGAGACCGCGAACGAGCTGCGACGACGGCTGCTGCGGCCCGCCGTGGAGCCCACCGACTACCGCGCCGAGGGACTCCTCGACGCGCTCGCCGGCGAGGAGCTGCGGGGTGCTCGCATTCTCCTCCCCCGCGCGGCGGGGGCGCGGGCCATTCTCCCCGAGACGCTGCGCGCCCGCGGCGCCCGGGTCGACGAGGTGATCGCGTACCGTGCCGTGGCGCCTGCCGGTGCCGACGTGGGTGCCCTGCGAGCCGCGCTGGAGGCTCGTCAGCTCGACGCGCTCACCTTCACCAGCAGCTCGACCGTGCGCAACTTCGCGGCGCTCGTGGGCGAGCGCGAGCTGCCGCGTCTCGTGCGGGACGGCCGGCCGGTGGTCGCCTGCATCGGACCGGTCACTGCCGAGACGGCCCGCGAGTGCGGTCTTCCGGTGACGGTCGTACCCCCGACCTACACCGCCGCCGCGCTGGCCGCCGCCCTGGTCGATCACTTCTGCCACGCGCCCGCCGGCGCGCGCTGACGGCGGCGGAGCCGGTAGCGTTTTTGCAATGGTCGGGATGATCGTCTATGCGGGAGGAGCGCGATGAGCCGCTTCCCGGCCTACCGCCCGCGTCGTCTGCGACGTAGCGAGGCGCTCCGTCGATTGGTGCGCGAGACCCGTGTCACCGCCGAGCAGCTGGTGCAGCCGCTCTTCGTGGTCCCGGGACGCGGCGTGGTGCGTCCGATCGGATCGATGCCCGGCATCGCGCAGCTCTCGGTCGACCGCGCGACGGAGGAGTGCCGACGGCTTGCCGACCTGGGCGTGCCCGCCGTCATCCTGTTCGGGATCCCCGAGCGGAAGGATGCGCGGGGCAGCGGGGCGACGGATCCCGACGGCATCATTCCGTCCGCTCTCCGTGCCATCCGCGAAGCCGCGCCGGGACTGCTCCTGGTCACCGACGTGTGTCTCTGCGAGTACACCGATCACGGGCACTGCGGCGTGATCCGGGACGGCGACGTCGACAACGACCCGACGCTCGAGCTGCTCTCGGCCGAGGCCGTGGCGCATGCGCGGGCGGGCGCCGATCTCGTCGCGCCCTCCGACATGATGGACGGCCGGGTCGGGGCCATCCGGCGCGCGCTCGACGCGGCCGGGTTCGCCCAGCTGCCGATCATGTCGTATGCGGCCAAGTTCGCCTCCGCCTTCTATGGACCGTTCCGCGAGGCCGCGGAGTCGGCGCCGCAGTTCGGCGACCGCCGCTCGTATCAGATGGACCCCGCCAATGCCGAGGAGGCGCTGCGCGAGGTCGCGCTCGACATCGACGAGGGGGCGGACATCGTGATGGTCAAGCCCGCGCTCCCCAACCTCGACATCATCCGTCGGGTGAAGGAGCGCTTCGGATACCCCGTCGCGGCCTACCAGGTGAGCGGCGAGTACGCGATGGTGAAGGCGGCCGCGGCGCGCGGCTGGCTCGA
>DATILR010000469.1:0-12947 GCA_035476275.1 Binatus sp. (SeqCode)
CAGCCGCTCGCCGCCCGCGCGTTGCGCCATTCGCGCACGTGGCGCTCGGCGGTGCCGGTCCGCTCGGCGAGCTCTGCGGGCGTCATCGGGCCGTGGTCGGCCAGCGCCCGGTAGAGCCCGAGCTTGTCGCCGATGACCACGAGCGATGCGGTGAGCGCACCCGCCACGTCGCCTAGCGCCTTGTGCACGAATTGCTCGATCTCCGCCTCTGCCGTCCGGATCTCCACTTCGTTCACCGCCATGGCTGTTCCCTCCCTTGGCAGACCCTATGGCAAGGTCGATGCCACCTTGTGACGCCTGGCAGATCCGGTCTATCTCGGCGGTCCGGAAGCCTGATCCGGGCCACTTCTGGCCCTGCGGGCCAGGAGTGGTCGGGAAACTGTGATGGCGTCGCAGCTAATGGACTCGATCCTCGGCGGGGCCCCGGCGGTCGCCGCCCTGCGGGAGCAGATCGAGCACCTCGCGGCGTTCGACCGGCCCGGCAGCCCGCATCTGCCCACCGTGCTCATCCAGGGTGAGACGGGGACCGGAAAGGGTCTCGTCGCGCACCTCGTCCATGCGAGGGGCGCTCGCGCCGCGGGGCCGTTCGTCGACGTCAACTGCGCGGCCATTCCCGAGACCATGCTCGAAGCCGAGCTGTTCGGGTTCGAGGCGGGTGCCTTCACCGACGCGCGGCGCGCCAAGCCGGGCCTGTTCGAGGTTGCCGCGGGCGGGAGCCTCTTCCTCGACGAGGTCGACGCCCTACCCCTCGTCCTCCAGGGAAAGCTGCTGAAGGTGATCGAGGAGAAGACGGTCCGACGCCTCGGTGCGGTCACTCCCTATCGCATCGACGCGAAGCTCATCGCCGCGACGCAGAGGGATCTTCGGGAGCTGGTCGCGACCCGGGCGTTCCGCGCCGATCTCTTCCATCGGCTGGCGGTCGTGATCCTCGATCTGCCGCCGCTTCGCGCACGGGGCGACGATGTATTGCTCCTCGCCGACCACTTTCTTGCCGAGCACGCATCGGCCCACGGCCTGGAGCTGCGGCGGCTGACCGCCTCGGGACGCAACTGGCTGCGCGCCTGTCACTGGCCCGGCAACGTCCGCGAGCTGTCCCACCTGATGGAGCGCGTCACCCTCCTCTGTCCCGAGCTGGAGGTGGACGTGGACGCGCTGGAGCGCCTGCGCGTCCCGCTCGGGCCGTCAACGGAGGCGCCGGCGACGCTGGGCGGCGACGACACCGACGAGGCGATGCGCATCCGGGACGCGCTCGTGCGCGCCGGTGGCAACGTGGTACGCGCGGCGCGCATCCTCGGGATCGGCCGCAACGCCCTGCGCCATCGCATGCGCCGCCATGGGATCGAGCGCCCCACCGACGACGATCTCGCGAGCCCGCCGCCGCCGCGACGGCGGAAAACCGAGACGCCGCCCGCGGCCGCGACGCCACCGGTCTCTCCGGAGCCGAGCTGGGAGCAAAAGGTGATCGCCGTGCTGGCGATCGACATGGCCTTCCCCGCCTCTGCGCCCGAGCCCTGGACCGTCGCGCGCGAGTGGCAGCGGACGGTCGAGGAGCGCATCGCCGGCTTCGGTGGCGTCTTCGTCGCACGCACACCGTCGCGCCTCGTGGCGGCCTTCGGCATCCCGCGCGCGCTCGAGCAACTTCCGCAGCGAGCCGTGCAGTCGGCGCTCGCGCTGCGGCGACTCGCCGCCGGAGAGGCCCCGACGCGGCGGCCCGAGCTCCGCATGGCGCTCCACATCGGGACGATCCGCCTCGACACCCACGCTCCGGCGCCCGCGGCGACGATCCTCGGCGTCGGCGACGCGCTCGCACTCCCCGAGCGGCTGCTCGGTCATGCCGGCGCCGGCGAGATCCTCGTCTCCGCGGCCGTGGCACGCCGGATCGACGACGGATGCGAGCTCGCGCCGCGCACGCTCCGCATCGGCGAGTCGGAGCGCGTCGCTGCCGCCGCCGTCCTCGGGCAGCGCGGCCGCCCGGGCGCCGTGGCGCCGGCGGCCGAGACACGCTTCGTCGGCCGAGAGCGCGATCTCGGGCTCTTGCGGTCCACCTTCGAGCGCGCGGCGGCGGATCAGGGGCGCGTCGTGCTCGTCGTCGGCGAGCCCGGCATCGGGAAGTCGCGTCTTCTCGCCGAGCTCCGGGCCGGGCTCGCTGGGGAGCCGCACCTCTGGGTCGAATGCCGGTGTGCATCGTACGCCACCTCGGCCGCCTTCCACCCGGTGAGCGACGGGCTCCGCCGTTTTTTCGCCATCGACGACCGCGACGACGCGACCAGCGCGGCGGCGAAGGTGGAGCGCGGCATCGGCAGCCTCGGCCCCGGCGTCGGCTGGACGCTGCCCTTCGTGCGGCAGGTCCTCGCGCTCGACGCGGGCGATGCGGCGGTCACCTCCCTCGACTCCGCGAGCCGTCGGAGCGAGACGTTCCGCGCGCTCAAGACGATCTTCTTTCGGAGCGCCGAGCGGACGCCGCTCGTGCTCGTGGTCGAGGACCTGCACTGGATCGACCCGGCCTCGGAGGAGTTCCTGACCTTTCTGGCGGACGCCGTGCCCGCGACGCGGACGCTGCTCGTGTGCTCGTACCGCCCGGGCTACCGGCAGCCCTTCGGCGACCGGAGCTACCAGATGCGAATCTCGCTCGAGGCGCTGTCCGCGGCGGAGATGGCCGAGGTCACGGACTCGCTCCTCGGCACCGGCGAGGTGCCGGGGCCGTTGCGTGCCATCATCGCCGCGAAGGCCGAAGGCAATCCGTTCTTCGTCGAGGAGGTGACGCGCTCGCTCCTCGAGGACGGATCGCTGCGCCGGGAGAACGGACGCGTGGTGCTCGCACGCGACCTTGCCGAGGTGGCAGTCCCCGACACGATCCAGGATGTGCTGATCGCGCGCATCGACCGGCTGGCGGACGACGCCCGGCGCGCCATCCAGGTCGCGGCCGTCATTGGTCGTGAGTTTGCCTTCCGCCTCCTCGAGCGGATCACCGAGGCCGGCGCGCACGTCCGCACCCAGGTCGAGGAGCTGCGCTCGCTCGAGCTCATCTTCGAGAAGGTGGCCCACCCCGAGCTGGCCTTCATGTTCAAGCATGCCCTGACGCACGACGTGGCCTACGAGAGCGTGCTCGACGAGCGGCGCCGTGAGCTCCATCGCACCATCGCCCTCGCCATCGAGGAGCTCTACGCCGACCGTCTGCCGGAGCTCTACGAGACCCTCGCGCACCACTTCGAGCGGGCAGAGGAGTGGGAGCCCGCGCTCGACTATCACGAGCGCGCCGCGCGCAAGGCGGCCGACAGCTTCGCCAACCGGGCGGTGATCGACCACTGCCACCGGGCCCTCGCGATCGCGGAGCGACTCGGTGAGCGCGTGCCGGACGAGCGCCGTCGGGCCCTCGAGGAGCATCTCGGAGCGGCCTGCTTCTACACCAGTCAGTTCTCGCTCTCGGCGGATTCGTTCGAACGCGCCGCGGGGCTGAGCTCCGAACCGGCGGCGCAGTCCCTGAACCTGTCGAACGCCGGATTGAGCGCCTTCTGGAGCCATGCCTACGCACGGGCGAACGCGGCGACCGACGCCGCCGCGTCTCTGGCACAGCGTCATGGTCTTCCCGCGATCGAGGTTCTCGCGGGGGCGATCCGCTCGTGGCAGCTAGGCGTATGCGACGGCAACCTGACGGCCTGGGCATCAGCCCTCGCCGAGCTGGACCGGGGGAGCGAGACGGCGGGGGACGACGCCGCGCTCGCAATGGTCCGCTTCCTCCTCGCGATGCACGCCGAGTGGACCGGCGAGTACCGGAAGGCGATCGCGTTCTCCGAGCAGTGCGTCGCGGCCGGCCGCCGTCTGCGTCTCCCTCATCTCGTCGTCTGGCCCGAGTGGTTCCTCGGCAAGGCGTACTGCTGTCTCGGCGACTACGGCCGCGCCGTCGCCCGCCTCACGGAGGCGACCGAGGTGTGCGAGCGAATCGGCGACCGCGTGTGGACGAGCCGACTGCTCAACACGCTCGGCTGGTGCTTCGCGGAGATCGGCAGCGTCGTCCGCGCACGTGAACACAACGAGCGGGCGGCGGCGCTGGCCCACGCCGCAGAAGACCCGGAGATCATCGCGAACTCCGAGATCAACCTGGCGGCCAACTGGGTTGCGCTGGGGGACGTGGAGCGCGCGCTCGGCCATCTGGAGCCCATCCGGGGCCGGCTCGCCTCTGCCGGCGACCCGTGGATGCGGTGGCGGTATGCGCTGCACGCGCTCGATGTGGCCGGCCGCGTGGCGCTCGTGCGATCGCGGCCCGAGCAAGCCCTCGAAGCCGCGGAGGAGGAGCTCGCGGGCGCGCGCCGGCACCACGTGACGAAGGTGGAGGCGCGGGCGCTCGTGCTGCGCGGCGAGGCGCTGGTCGCGATGGACCGCCGCCAGGATGCCGAGCCCGCGCTCCGTGAGGCCGCGCGGGTCGCCGAGGCGATCGGCTACCCGCGCGCCGTCTGGCAAGCGCTACGCCTGGAGAGCGAGGTGGCACGGCGCGCGGGTCGGCAAAGCGAGGTGGAGCACGTCGAGGCGCGCCGGCGCGCGGTGCTGGTGAAGGTGGCCGGGTCGCTGGAGGACGAGGAGCTGCGAAGGGACCTCCGATCCGCGCACGACCTGTGAGGCACCAGGACGGATGAAGAAGGGGCGGTGGGTGCTGCTCGCGCTCGTCTTGGCCGCCGCAGGTGCGGGCGCCGTGCTCTGGTCGCCGCGGATACAGGACGCCATCTTCACCCGCGTCGTCCGGCACCGCATCGGGCGCGACATGTCGGGCCTCCTTGCTCCCGATGCGCTGCGCGTCCTGCTCTGCGGGACGGCGTCGCCCATCCCTTCAGCGCAGCGCGCCGAGGCCTGCACCGCGGTCTTCGCCGGCCGCCACATGTGGATCGTCGATACCGGGCCCGGCAGCTGGCGGACGCTCGCGCTCCGCCGGATTCGCGGCGAGGCCATCGGCGGCATCTTCTACACTCATCTCCACTCCGACCACATCGCCGAGCTCGGGGAGTTCAACCTGCAGACATGGGTGGCTGGCCGACCTGGCCCGCTGCGCGTATACGGGCCCGACGGCGTGACCGAGCTGGTGCACGGCTTCGAGGCGGCGTACGCCGCCGACACCCGCTTTCGGACCGCGCACCACGGTGCCGCGCTGCTGCCGCCCGAGCGTGCCGTGATGATCCCCGTGCCGGTCACGGTGGCAGACGGCGATGCGACGCGTGTGCTCGACGAGGATGGCGTCGTCGTGACCGCGTTCGCGGTCGCGCACGATCCCGTGAAACCCGCCTTCGGCTACCGGTTCGACTACGGCGGCCGGTCGGTCGTGGTGAGCGGCGACACCGCCCCATCCCCGAATCTCGTGGCGCACGCGCGTGGCGCGGACGTCCTCGTGCACGAGGCGCAGGCCAATGACCTCGTCCACATCATGGAGGAGGTCGCGCGCGAGACCGGCGAGGCGCGCGTCGCCAAGATCCTCGGCGACATCCCGAGCTACCACACGACCCCGGCCGACGGCGCGCGCGAGGCCATCGCGGCGGGCGTGCGCCTCCTGGTGTTCACCCACCTGACCCCCCCGCCGGACAACCCCCTGCTGGCCCGCATCTTCCGGCGCGGCGTGACGGCAACCCCACCGCGTGGCGCGGTGCTCGGCGAGGACGGAACGCTCGTCGTCCTGCCGACGGGCTCGGACGTCGTTGACGTGCGCTCCCTGGATCCGTGAGTGAGGAAGCCTTCCTAGTGGTTTCCCCGCAGCATCGGCCGCTCGAGCACGAGGCGAGCGTGGTCGGCCTGCTGGCGTCGCTCGCCCGGACGATTTGAGCTCGCCCCCCGGGGCAGCCCTTTCGCGCGTTCCGCGCTAACATGCGGCCCGTGCGGATCGCGACCTGGAACGTCAACTCCCTGAAAGCCCGCCTGGAGAAGGTCACCTGGTGGCTCGAGCGCGCCCGGCCGGACGTGCTCCTCATGCAGGAGACCAAGCTCACGGATGCGGATGCGCCCGCGGACGCCTTCCGGAGCGCGGGCTACGCGCTGACCCACCACGGTGAAGGACGCTGGAACGGCGTCGCCATCGCCAGCAAGTGCGGGATCGAGGAGGTGGTGACGAACTTCGGCGAGCCGCGGCTGCCCCCCAAGACGCCCGACGTGGGCGACGACGAGCCGCTCGCGGAGGCGCGCATGGTCTCGGCCGTCTGCGCGGGCGTCCGCATCGTGTGTGTCTACGCGCCGAACGGGCGCGTCGTGGGCTCACCCTTCTTCGCGGCCAAGCTCACCTGGTTCGAGCGCCTGTCCCGCTGGCTCGCCGATGCGGCGGACCCGCGCGCGCCGCTGGTGCTCGGCGGCGACCTCAACGTGGCGCCCGAGGACATCGACGTGTGGGATCCGGCAGCCTGTCACGGCGGCACGCACGTCTCCGGTCCGGAGCGCGAGGCCTTCACCCGGCTCTGCCGCTGGGGCCTCGCCGACGCCTACCGGCGGCACCATCCGGAGCCCGGCCGGTACACCTGGTGGGACTACCGGGCCGGCTGCTTCCACAAGAACTTCGGCATGCGCATCGATCACCTGCTGGTGACGGCGCCGGTCCTGGAACGGACGGTGTGGGCGGAGATCGACCGCGAGGCGCGCAAGGGGAAGCCCGTGCCGTCGGATCATGCGCCGCTCGTGATCGACATCGACGAGCGAGGTCATGCCTTCGACGCGGGCTGGAAGTCCGCCGAAGGGCGGATCGCGGCGCGGCGCGGGCGCCCCGCCTGAGGGCCCGAGGGACTCGCCGGTGGGATTCCCGATCGAGCCGCCGATCGAGCCGATGCTGTCGAAGGCCGCGGCCGAGCTGCCCCCGGGCGAGGGCTGGTTCTTCGAGCCCAAGTGGGACGGCTTCCGCGCGATCGTCTTCCGCGACCGCGATCAGTTCTACCTCCAGAGCCGCGACCTGAAGCCGCTCGAGCGCTACTTCCCGGAGCTGCGGGAGCCCCTCCTCGCCAGCCTCCCCGCCCGCTGCGTGGTCGACGGAGAGATCGTGATCGCGGGCGAGGGTGGGCTCGACTTCGAGGCGCTGCAGATGCGTCTGCATCCCGCCGCCTCGCGGGTGGCGAAGCTCGCCGCGGAGACGCCGGCATCCTTCGTCGCCTTCGATCTCCTGGCGGATGGTCGCGATCTGCGCGCGCGACCGCTGTCGGATCGGCGCGCGGTTCTCGAGCGCTCGCTCGCGGGAGCCCGGGGGGCCGTTCATCTCACGCCCTGCACGCGCGAGCGCACGCTCGCGGACGAGTGGTTCCATCGCTTCGAGGGTGCCGGCCTCGACGGGGTGATCGCCAAGCACGAGTCGAGCGTCTACGCACCGGGCAAGCGCGTGATGATCAAGATCAAGCACGTGCGCACCGCCGACTGCGTGGTGGCGGGGTTCCGCTGGCACAAGCAGGGCCGGGGCGAGCTCATCGGCTCGCTCCTTCTCGGGCTCTACGACGACGAGGGCGCGCTCCAGCACGTCGGCGTGACGTCGTCGTTCACGATGACGGAGAGACGGCGCCTCGCGCAGGAGCTCGAACCGCTGCGCAAGAACGCCCTCGCCTCTCACCCGTGGCGAGAATGGGCCGGTGCCGTCGCTGGCGGGACCCGGATGCCCGGCGCCGCCAGCCGCTGGAGCCAGGGCAAGGATCTGTCCTGGGAGCCGCTCCGCATCGAGCGCGCGTGCGAGGTGAAGTACGACCACTTGCAGGGCTCGCGCTTCCGCCATGCGGCCGTCTTCGTGCGCTGGCGTCCCGACAAGCGACCGGCCGACTGTCGCTACGATCAGCTCGAGGTCATTCCTCCCGCCGAGCTCGCGGCGATCTTCGGGAAGCGGCGGTCGTGACGCCCTCCCGGCGCTCCGGCGGATAGTCAGGATCGAGCGCTTCCTGGGTCGGGCGCAGCTCCTCGGGCACGTGCTCGAGGTTGAGGCGGACGCGCGTCCAGGTGGAGGAGCGACCGCGCATCGCGTCCACCAGGACGTCGGCGGGCCGGAGGTGAGGGACCACCTCGGGGTGCCGCGCCTTCCACCGCTCGAGTCCCTCCAGGGCATCCTTTCGCTTGGCGGCTCTGCCGATCTCGATCAGCGGCCTGGTTGGGATCCGCCGCCCGCCCCTGTTCCCGCGCTTGCTCCGTGACGGCTGGACTCGCGGCGGTTCACCCGGCTGCTTCGCGTAGTGGGGCGGCCACGGCGCATCGCCGAGGCCCTCTGCTTCCTGTCTCGCCGAGAGGTCCAGCAGCGCCTCCAGCGAGCCGGGATGGGCGTCGATCTCCGCATGCCGGTCCCCGATCGCCGCGAAGCGACCGGGCATGGTCCGCAAGGTGAAGTCCTCCGGCCGGCACTCGTCGAGCTCGTCCCAGGTGAGCGGCGCCGAGACCCGCGCGTCGGGTTTGGGACGCACCGAGTAGGCGCTGCACACGGTGCGGTCCTTGGCGTTCTGGTTGTAGTCGAGAAAGACCCCGTGGCGCTCCTCCTTCCACCACTTGCTGGTGGCCTCGTCGGGTGCGCGCCGCTCGACTTCCCGGGCGAGGGCGAGTGCGGCGCGCCGCACCTGCGAGAACGTCCAGCGAGGGTGGATGCGCACGTTCACATGGATCCCCCGCGAGCCCGAGGTCTTCGGCCACCCCACGAGCCCGAAGTCTTCCAGCACACCTCTCACCACGCGGGCCACGGCCCGGAGCTGCTGCCACTCCACGCCCGGAACGGGGTCGAGGTCGACCCTGAGCTCATCGGGATGCTCGAGGTCCTGCGTGCGCACGGGATGCGGATGCAGCTCCAGGCAGCCGAGGTTCACCATCCAGGCCAGCGCCGCCGCGTCGCGGGGCACGACCTCCTCGGCGATGCGGCCGGACGGGAAGCGAAGGGCGACCACCTCGATCCATGTCGGTCGGGAGGCGGGCGCACGCTTCTGGTAGAAGAACTCGCCGTGGATCCCGTCCGCGTAGCGGACGAGCACGTTCGGACGGCCCCCTGCCCCTCGCAGCGCGCCCTCGGCGACGGCCAGGTAGTAACGGACGACCTCGAGCTTGGTGACCCCCGCTTCCGGGAAGTAGATCTTGCCCGGGTTCGAGATCACGACCTCGCGGCCGTCGACCTCGATCGACGCCCGCTCGGTTTTGCTCGTCGCCACGTCCCGAAGATATCGCCTGGCAGCCCGGATGTGCAGGGTGCCGATGCCGCGCCGCCGCCACGCCGAGTGGCTACTGCTCGGCGAACTTGGGATCCATCCAGAGCACTTCCCAGTGGTGGTCGTCGAGATCGTAGAAGCTCCAGCCGTACATGAAGCCATGGTCCTGCGGCTCCATGGCATGCTTCCCGCCGGCGGCGACGGCCTTCTTCACCATCTCGTCCACTTCGGCCCGGCTCCCGCACGAGAGGGCGAAGAGCCCCTCCGTCTGCCGGGTCGTGTCGCAGAGGTCCCTCTTGGTGAACGTCTTGAAGAATGGCTCGCCGAGAAGCATGAAGTAGGCCTCCTCGCTGACGATCATGCAGGCGGCCTTGTCGTCGGTGAACTTCGGGTTGAACTCGAAGCCGAGCTTCGCGAAGAAGTCCATCGACCTCTTCAGGTCGCGCACGGCCAGGTTGACGAAGAGCTTCCGCGAACGCTTCTCTGCCATGATTCCTCCTTGGGTCGAAACCTTTGTTTGCTCACCTCGACGCTCGGACTGGAAGGACGGAGCGCAGCTGCTCATCGCGCAGCCACAGCCCGGCCCAGAGGAACGTCGCGACGTAGAGCGGAAAGAGCGTGTGGCTGAGGAGCGGGTTGCCCACCCGCACGTGGGTGGCGACCGCGCCGCCCAGGTACCCCGTCCACAGCACCGCCCCGAGCACCGCGGTGCGCGGCACGAGGTAGACGACGAGGCACGCGAGTTCGAGCAGCCCGAGCCGGAAGATGACGCTCGCCGGGTAGCCGAGCTGAGCGGTCCCTTCCACCGCAGCCGGCAGCTCCAGCACCTTGAAGGCGGCATCCACGAGCAGGAACAGAACGGCGAGGCCGCTCATGACCCGTCCGGCCCAGAGCGCTTCCGTGCTCGAACCGGCGTCGTGATCTGCTGCGTAGATCGCGGTCATGGATACCTCCGTCCAAAGGGTTCGAGACTTAGACGCCTGCGGCCCGCGAAACTCATCGGTCCCGCCAGAACACGAGCCCAGGTCCTGGGTTGCCCGACTACGCGGGGAGGTGCCGGGGCAGGCCGAACAGCGGGAACAGCGTTTCCACGTCGAGGAACGAGGTCATGCCCGCGATGCGATCCCCTGCCAGCTCGAGCACGATGAGCGCCCATGGCTCCCGCCCACCCTGGCGATACTGGCCGAATGCGGGCGAGCCGCAGGCTGCCGTCGGCACCAGCCGAGAGTCGCGGCACCCCGAGCCCCGTCCGAGGAGCCAGGTGCGGATGGTGTCGTGGCCGCGGAGCCAGAGCGTATGGGGTGGCATCGAGAGCGTCGCGTCCTGGGTGAGGAGCGCGGTCAGCGCATCCACGTCGTATCGCTGGAACGCCGCCACGTAACGTTCGACCAGGCCGCGCTGGGTGTCGGACAGCGACGCGCCGGCCTCGCCGAGATCGCGGGTCGCGAGCGTCGACCGCGCTCGTTGAAGCGCGCTGTTGACGGCGGCCACCGAGGTGTCGAGGGTCGCGGCCACCTCGGCGGCAGACCAGCCGAGCACCTCGATCAGCAGCAGCACGGCACGCTGCTTGGGCGGCAGATGCTGGAGTGCTGCGACGAAGGCGAGCCGTATGCTCTGACGCAGGACCGCCTGCTCGGAAGGATCCGCGTCCGTCGGCAGCACGCGCGCGTCGGGGACGGGCTCGAGCCAATGCGTGCGAGGCCGCGCCTCGAGGGCGTCGTTCACGGAGCCTTCCGGGCCCTCCTCGATCGGACGCGCTCGCCGCGAGCGATCGGCGAGCACGTCGAGACACACGTTGGTCGCGATCCGGTAGAGCCAGGTGCGCAGCGACGATCGCCCATCGAATCGGCCGAGACCTCGCCAGGCGCGCACCATGGTCTCCTGGACCGCGTCGTCGGCGTCCACCGCCGAGCCGAGCATGCGATAGCAATGTCCGGTGAGCGCGGTGCGATGCTGCTCGAGGTGGGCGAGGTCGACCGACATCCGCGACCCTGGTCCTAGCGTCGCGAGAGAGTCAACGCCAGTCAGCCGAGCGGAGCGAGATTCTCGGGCAGCCGCTTCAGCCTGCGGAGCGCGCTCCGTGCCGCGAAGTAGCCGCACATGCCGTGGACCCCACCGCCGGGCGGCGTCGACGCCGAGCAGATGAAGAGCCGCGGGTGCGGAGTGGAGTAGGGGTCGAGTCGCGCCACGGGCCGGGTGAAGAACTGCCCGAGATCGGCGACGCCGCCGGTGATCGCGCCGCCCACGTTGTTGGGATTCTCGCTCTGGAGTTCGGTCGGTCCCATGGCGCGCCGGGCGAGAACGCGGTCGCGGAATCCCGGAGCGAAGCGCTCGATCTGCCGCTCGATGGCGGCGGTGCGGTCGACGGTCGATCCCGACGGGACGTGGCAGTACGCGTAGCCCGTGTGCTTGCCTCCGGGCGCCCGGCCTCCGTCGAACTGGCTCTGCTGCACGAGGAGCACGAAGGGCCGCTCGGGATGCTCGCCGCGCCAGACGGCGGCCTCCGCGGCCGCGATCTCGTCGAGCGTACCGCCGAGATGGACGGTCGAGGCGTCCAGGCAGCGAGGGTCGCGCCACGGGATCGGTCCGTCGAGCGCCCAGTCGAGCTTGAAGGCGCCGGGTCCGTAGCGGTAGCGGCGGAGCCGGCGGACGTAGCCCGCGGGCAGGATCGGTTCGCCGATGTCGGCGAGCTGCGCCGGACTGGTGTCGAAGAGGACGACGCGAGCCGGAGGAAGGTCGGCGAGGGCGCGGACGTGTCGACCCGTCTCGATCCGGCCGCCGAGCGCCCGGAGGCACGACGCCAGCGCCCGGGCGATCTCCTGCGAACCGCCGGCGGCGACGGGCCAGTCCTCGACGTGTGCGGTGAGGGCGAAGATCATCGCAACCGCCGCCGTGAGCGGCCGCTCGAGGGGCAGGATCGAATGCGCCGCCAATCCAGCGAGCAACGCGCGCGCTCTGTCGCCCCGGAAACGGGAGCGGAAGGAACCGGCAGCCGGGAAGAGGCCCGGCAGTCCGAAGCGGGCGAGCCGGATCGGATGCTTCGGAATCCGCAGGGGGCCGAGGAGGTCGGCGAGGAGCTCGTGCGGCGCGCGCAGGAACGGCGCGAGGAGCCGCTCGTACGCTCCCGCATCGTCTCCTAGGTCGCTCGCCGTCTCGCGCAGAGAGCGTCGCAGGAGCACGGCGGGCTGGCCGTCGAGCGGATGCGCGACGGAAGCGGGCGGGTGAATCCAGCGGAGACCGTGCTCGTGGAGCGGCAAGCTCCGGAACCATGGAGACAGGACGCCCATCGGGTGGCAGCCGGAGCACACGTCGTGAACGAATCCCGGGAGCGTGAGCTCAGCCGTGCGGACCCCGCCGCCGATCTCGTCCCGCGCTTCCAGGACTCGCACGGACGCGCCGGCCTGCGCCAGCGCGATCGCAGCGGAGAGTCCGTTCGGGCCCGAGCCGACGACGACCGCGTCGTCCAGCGCGCTCACGGCTCGCCGTAGTCCCAGGGCTTTCGCTTGGCGAGATCCGAGAGCTCCGCGTAGCCCTCGTCCAGGACGCCGCGCTTCGCATCGACGATCCGCCAGTGCAGCGTCGAACCGAGGATCGGCTGTGCCTCGACGCAGATCGCTCGCAGCTCGCCGTCCTCGAAGTGGCACTGCTCCTGCAACGCCGCCAGCAATCGCTCGTCGGCCAGGTGGCCTTCTCCGAAGTTCCATCCCACCGTCGAGGCGGCGACGGCTTCTCCGTCGACGTAGGTGTACTGCTGGAACGGATTTCCGTCGGTCGCCTTCGGCAGGAGCATGCCCAGGATTCGCCCCTGCAGGTGGAGGGTGCGAAATGCCAGGA
>DATILR010000470.1:0-48750 GCA_035476275.1 Binatus sp. (SeqCode)
AGAGGGCCTGCTCAAGGGCGACCTCCAGAACATCATGGGCGGGCTGCCGATGGCGAGCGGCGCCGACTCGCAGACGATCGACCAGCAGACGGCGACCGGCGTCTCGATCATCACGACGATCGCGCAGCGGATCATCCAGTCCCGCAAGCAGCACTACCTGTGGGCGTACTCGAAGCTCGGCAAGCACTTCCTCCTCCTCTACCAGCAGTTCCTCCGCGACGACCGCGTCGTGCGCGTGCTCGGGATGTCGGGCGCGCAGGCCTACCGCAAGATCACCCCGCTCGACATCCAGGGCGACTTCGAGGTGATGATCGACGTCACCTCCGACTCGCTGATGCGGCAGGAGCGCCGCGCCGAGGCGCAGGGTCTGTTCCAGATGGCGGTGCAGGCGCAGCAGGTGATGGCCGTCTCGGGCACCCCGCTCAACCTCAGAGCATTCATGGAGAAGCTGCTCGACTCCTACGACGTCCCGGACAAGGAGCGCTTTTTCATGCCGGCGCAGGTGGGCGCGCAGACCATGGGTCAGATGCCGGGACAGCTACCGCAGCCCAGCGCAGTCCCGCAGAACGGCGGCGGCGGCGGCGTCACAAACCCCGCCCTCGCTGCGGGGCCGACCGCGCCCTCGAATCCGAACTCGCTCAGCCCGGTGAGCGACATGTCGCAGATGCTGGCGATGCAGGGAGGCGCGGCGAATGCTCAAACGTAAGTACACCGAGGAGGAGCGGCGCAAGCTGCTCACCACACAGGGCGACCTCTCCGCGCTCGCCACTCACCCCGCCTGGCCCACTTTCGAGGCGCGGATCGAGGAGAAGCGCGAGACGATCGAGAAGCATGTGCTCTCGCTGGCGCTCACCGGCCGCGGCGAGCTAAACACGCATTCCATCGAATACTGGCGCGGCTTCCTGCAAGGGATGGCCTGGCTGGCCGCCGTGCCGGCCGGCGCCGAGCAGCGCCTTGAGAGCCTCCTGAAGGAGAAGGGAGTAGCGTGAACACCGAGGAAGTGACGCGGCAGATCATGTCGGCCTGGGACGAGGTGCAGGACGAGGAGGACGCCGCGGTCGAGAACGACGAGCGCGAGCTACCGGACGATCAGGACGACCAGGCCGAAGAAGAGCAGGAGGGCGCCGAGGACGGCGAGCAGGAAGCGGAACAGGAAGAGGTCGCGCCCGGAGACGCCGACGGCGACGAAGAGGCTGCCGCCGAGGAAGAGGAGGGCGAGGAGGAGGAAGAGCAAGAAGTCCAGGCTCAGTTCGAGGACCCCGAGGTTCAGGCCTTCCTGGCGAAGTATGGCGGCGACGTCGAGCGGGCGCTCAAGGCCGAGGCGCACCAGCAGCGCATCATCGGGCAACTGGGCAGCGACAAGCAGTACCTGAGCCGGCGCGTCCAGGAGCTTGAAGCCGAGCTAGCCCAGCAGAGCGCGCTCTCGGGCATGGGCGTCTCGCTCGACTCCGATCAGGCCGCCTGGGTCGAGGAGGCGGTCGAGTCGGGCAACCCGCAGATGTACGTGCAGAACGCGCTGCGGGTGGGCGAGTTCGATCTGGCGCGCGCCGTGTGCGACGCCTGGGCGCAGGAGCAGCCCTACCAGGCGATCCAGGCCCGGCAACTGGTCGACCACGCGCACCAGCGAGCCTTTCACGCAGCGCAGGAGGCGGAAGGGGCGAACGGGGCGGTTGCGCTCCCGACCGAGACGATCCTGGGCGTGCTCGTGAACCACTACCCCGACATGCCCCGCTACGAGCAGCAGATGATCACGACGATGGGGAACCTCGGCCCCGAGCATCCGCTCGTGGAGCAGGCTCACTCCTCCGACCCGGAGGTTCAGGCCTACGCCATCCTCGGGATCTACGAGATCGCGCGTGCGCAGACCGCGACGGTCACTTCGAGCCGCGACGCCGTGAAGGCGCAGCGTCGCGAGGAAGCGGCTGGCGCGAAGCGACGCGCAAAGGTATCGTCCTCACAGGCAACACCGTCTCCCGGCGAGACACCCCGGCCCCGTCGTCTGGGTCCGGGCCTTACCCTGGAGCAGCTGGACGCCGAGTGGGAACGAGAGTAAGGCCACAGTAGGCCGCCCCCTCGCGTAGGGATACGCCGCCTCCCAGGCCGAAGGGATTCACACCTTCGAGCACCCCTGGAGGGGCACATGGCTGGAACCATTGTTTCGACGCCGCCGGGCGTCGGCGTCAGCACGGAAGACGTGCTGTCGGACGAGCGGGTCATCGACATGGACGACAAGATCCGTGTCCTCAAGCCCGACGACACGCAGTTCACGACGATGACCGACCGGGTCGGCGCACGCCAGGCGATCCGGGAGAAGGTCAACTGGCTGGAGGAAGAGGACTTCCCGCGGATCGTCTCCGCGGCTGCCGGGCAGACAGCTAGCTCCGGGGCACTCACCCTCACGGCCGGCCAGGGCAAGGTCGTCGGTCCCAACGACATGCTCCGCAACATGCGCTCGGGCGAGATGAGCCGGGTGCTGACGGTGACCACGGACGCGCTCACGGTCGCCAACGGCGTCGGCAACATCGCTGCCGCCGCGGTGAACTCGGGCGACGTGTTCCTCGTCGTTGCCGACGCGCAGCCGCAGGGATCCGACCTCCCCAACCCGCGCTACCTGCAGCGCGTGCTGGGCTACAACTACACGCAAATCACCCGCACAGTCTGGACGTTCACGGGTACGCAGACCGCGATCGAACTCTACGGCGGGCGCGAGCCGGCCAAGGAGGCGAAGCGGAAGGCCCGGGAGCACAAGAAGAAGTGGGAGGCGATCCTGTTCTTCGGCGCCCGTTCGTTCGCCGCCAACTCGGGCGCAGCCCCGGGCAACGGCGAGCCGCAGGGCACCTGCGGCGGGATGCTGGAGTACATCTCCACGTTCAAGCGGGACGCCGCCGGTCCGCTCACGCCGGACTTCTTCGACCTGTTCCTGCTCGACATCATGCAGTACGGCTCGGAGGACAAGGTGCTGTTCGCCTCGCCGCTCGTGGCGTACGGGATGGCGAAGTGGAACCGCACCGGCATGGGGTCGCAGTTCATCGCCCCGGCCGACGGCACCGTTCACGGCGTGCATGTCGACGCCTTCATCTCGGGCGCCTACGGCTACCGGATCCCGGTGGTCGTGAAGAAGGAATGGGGCGAGTTCCCCTCGAACGTCAGCACTCCCGCCGTGCCGAAGGGGTTCGGCTCCTACGCGTTCCTGATCGACATGAACTACGTCGAGCAGCGTCCGCTCCGCGATCGCGACACGAAGCTCCTGACCGAGCAGCAGCCGAAGGGGAGAGACACCTACTCGGCTGAGTACATGCGCGAAGCCAGCTTCGAGTGCGCTCACGAGCGCGCGCACGGGATCATCTTCGGCGTGACGCAGTAGGTCTGGGCGCTACCGCCTAGCAAGCGAGGGGGCCGCTTACCACGGCCCCCTCGGTGTCTCTGGAGGTCACATGCGATTCATCTCCCCCTGGGGCGAGTACGCCCTGCAATGCCGGCCGCAGGTCATGGTGGCGCTCGGCGCCGGCCTGGCCGAGGAGAGGCAGGCACCCCTCTATGCCAGGTTCAAGCCCGGCGGCTTGCTCCCGCACGAGCGCGAGCTTGCGTTCCACCAGTGGTCGTGGAACGGCCAGGCGCAGGAGGCGGACGAGGCGACCCCGTACCCGCCCGACTATCGGATCGGCGTGTTCGATTCCGAGCAGGCGAAGGTCGCGAGTAACTGGACGGACGAGGAGCACGACTTCGTGGTCGAGAAGCTGCGCAAGCGGGCGACCGAGACGAACGATCTCCTCGAAGTCCCGGCAACGCTGAAGGCTCCGCCCTGGCCGCGCTACGACGAGTACCGGGGCACGCCCGCGGCGCTCGTGCGCAAGCTCGTGGACGAGGGCTACAACCTGGACGACGTCCTGGAGTACGAGCTTCAGGGCCAGAACCGGGACAAGGTCGTGGGCGCCATCACCGCCGCGATCTCGGGCGACGTGTTCGAGGAGCGAGAGGAAGAGGTCGTTGGTTAGCCGCTGGCGCCGGCCGGCCGTCGTCCTCAACATCGAGCAGGCACCCGACCAGGCCATCTGGCTCCCCGACGGTCGCGTCCAGGGTCAGGTGATTCTGAACCTCGCCTACGAGACGGTGGAGCGGATCCGCTCCGGCTACATGTGCGTGAAGTGCCTGGAGCCGTTCCCGATCGCCTGGCCCAAGCTCTGCCCCGTGTGCGGCTGCCGCGTGCGTACCGAGCAGGCCGCCTACTTCGCGCGCGAGTTCGGGGGCGAGCAGCACCTCGGCCCCTCGACCTCGATCGATGACGAGGTCGAGCGCATGCACGAGGAAGTCGAGCGCGAGCAGAAGGAGAACCCATGAAGCACACCTGGTACGCCTCCTCGGCCGAGGCTCTGCTCGGGGCGTTGTGGCTCGCGAACCCGATGAAGATCATGCTGATGCAGCCGTCCTTCGTGCCGAACATCGACACGCAGAAGGTGTACGCGGACATCTCCGCGAGCGAGGTCGCTTCGGGCGGCGGCTACGTGACCGGCGGCGCGACGCTCGCCAACAAGACCGCCGTCTACAACGCCGCCGCTGATCGCACCGACTACTACGCGGACGACCCCGTGTGGGGGCCGGGCGCCACCTTCAACGCCGGCTTCGCGGTCGTCTACGACTCCTCCGGCACCAAGCCGCTCTGGAGCATGGTCGACTTCGAGGGCACGAAGAGCGTCTCCGCGGGAACCTTCACGCTTGACTTTCCGACCCTCGGCTTCCTCTACACGATCCTGGTGTAACCCGTGACGACCTGCACGCCTCCGCAGCGGGCGGTCGTCCACCAGTTCACCTGCGGGCAGGTCAACGTCGGGCAGGGCCAGACCGACGCGACCTGTGGCGTCGCGATCTGCGGCTGGACGACGATTGCGCGCTGGTACGAGTACGTCTGCCAGACCGGCCTGGGCCTGAGCGGTCAGCTACCGACGGTCACGATCTTTGTCGACCCGAGCCAGATCCCCCAGGGTGTCCTTGGCCTTGGACCACAGGTCCCCACGGTCAGGATCAGCCCCGACCCGCTCGTCGTTCCAACGGCGGGGCTGGCGCTCACCGGGCGCCTCCCGGCCCTGGTCGCTAACACGAAGCTCACCGCGACGCAGGCGGGCATGGGTCTGGGCACGGACATCCCGGTCTTTGTCGGCCAGGAGTGGCTGAACGACAGCGTCTGCGCCGACCTGCCCCTCGTGGCTGCCGGTCAGACCGACCTCGTGCTCGCACCCGCGGGCGCGAGCGACCTCGTCCTCGATCCCTCGGAGTGTGGCTGATGGCCTACACGCGCCAGACCTGGACGGACGACCTGACGCTCGTGGACGCCGCCCACATGTCCCACATCGAGGACGGCATCTTCAACGCAGACGCTGCTGCTGCGACCGCGCAGGCGGGCCTGCCTCCCGCGGTCGTAAACGGCCAGTGGTTGAAGGGCGTGGGCGGCGCGATGCAGTGGCAGCCGATTGCGGTCGGCGACCTCGCGTTCGCCGGTCAGCCCAACGGCGTCGCCACGCTGGACGGTACAGGGCAGGTCCCCTCGGCGCAGCTGCGAATACCCACCATCACGAAGATCGCGGACATCACGCTCGGCTCTGCCGCTGCGACGATCGACTTCACCTCCATCGCCGCGACCTACGCGCACCTGCGACTGGAGTGGATGTTGCGTGGTGACACCGCCGCCGCTAGCACCGCGCTCTACGTCCGCTTCAACAACGACTCGGGTGCCAACTACTGCACCGAGGTTTTGACCGCGAGCGTCACGACCGCTGGTGCCCAGGAGTTGGCGAGCCAGAACCAGATCCAGATCGGCAGCATCGCCGCCGCAACGGCACCTGCGAACTGGGCGACAGCCGGGGACATGGACATTCCCCTGTACGCGGGCGGGTGGATGAAGCACGTCCTCGTGCGGGGCGGCTACGCGGTAGGGATCACCACCACCAGCCTTCAGCCCCGCTGGGGTGCCGCTGTCTGGGCGAGCACGGCGGCGATCAACCGCATCACGGTCCTCGCTGCGGCGGGGAACCTCGTCGCGGGTTCGCGCGTCACCCTGTACGGCCTGAACTAGTCCACAACGCAAGGAGGAACACATGGCTGGCAAGACCACCAAGGACGAGCCGAAGCTCAAGCTTCCGGCTGGACACCCGCAGGCGGGGTACGTCGGTCCCGACCTCTCGCTCCAGGACGGCGTGGGGACACTCCCCGACGACGCTCAGAAGGAGATCGATGAGGCGAACGCCGACCGCGAGGACGAGGTGGCCGCGGTCGAGGACGCCGAGCACAAGGCCGCCAAGCAGGCGCAGGAGGAGTTCCTGAAGGCGCAGGAGGGCAAGGAGGCGAGCGCCTCGTCCTCGTCGTCCAGCACGTCCAGCAAGTCCTCGGCGTAGCTCCTACTACGTCCGAGCGGGCGCGGCCCGAGCAGACCTCGTACTGGCCCCGAGGTTCCCTGTTGCTTGGGCCGCGCCCTGATCTAGGAGGTCGAATGTCTGAGTGGTACCAGCAGGCCTACCGCGGTGGTGGTCCCGTCAAGGCAACGTTCCCGCGCTCGCTCTATCCGCCTGACGCGAGCGAGTATGGGAAGAAGCCGTCGGTCGACGGTCCCGACGTGGTCGCCTACAAGCGGGCGCTGTGCCGGGGCGGGCGCTGGGGCGACTGGGACCCGGACGCCTGGGACGACTCGTACTCGAACGGCTTCGCGCACGGCAAGAGCGGCAACGTCAAAGACTCGGGCCTGGCCGGGTTCCAGCGCCAGCAGCATCTGGACGCGACCGGCTGGCTGGGGAAGAAGACGTTCGACAACCTCCGCTACGCGCTGATCTCAGACCCCGACGCGCAGCACTACGGGGACCCGCTTTTCGACAGCGTCTGCGTCGACCTTCTGGAGGAGGCGTACGAGATGTTCGAGGGACACGAGCCGAGCGACGGCGGTGGGACACTGCGGGAGGCGGCGCTCGGACGCGCAATCGGCGAGATCGGGAACGCCGAGTCGCCATCCGGCTCGAACAACCAGAAGTACGGATCCTGGTACGGGATGAACGGCGTCCCCTGGTGCGCAATTTTCTGCACGTGGGCGTACGAGAACGAGGGCGACTCCCCCGCGTTCGTGAAGGGCAGCCGTTACAGCTACGTGCCCTACATCGTCGCGGATGCGTACGCCGGTCGTTACGGCCTTAGCGTTACGGACGATCCCATCCCCGGCGACCTCGTCTGTTACGACTGGGCGTGGGACACGATCTACGACCACGTCGGGATGTTCGAGGCGTGGCAGCCGGGATCCGGCACGAGCTTCACCGCCGTCGAAGGCAACACCTCCACGAGCAACAACTCGAACGGCGGTCAGGTGATGCGCCGCACCCGTAACCGCGGCGCTCAGGGCACCGTGTTCGTTCGAGTGAAGGAGCCTGCGTGACCAAGAAGCAGATGCAGGACGAGATCCGCTACACGCTGGGGCTGCAGGACATCTCCGCCTTCGACGAGACGGCCTTCATCCCGGTCAAGCTACAGCAGGGGACGATCGACTTGCTGTCCCGGACGAAGTGCGTCGTGCGCTGCGTCAACCTGCGCACCACGGCGGGCGAGGACACGTACATCCTCGACAGCGCCGTGCTGGGGCTGGTGGATCTCAGCGATCTCCCGAAGGCGCGACGCGATCAGACGAGCTACGCGCCCTCGTTCACGCTGATCCGCTCCGACGTGCTCCGGCTTGAGCCTGCTCCCGATACGGCGGGGAGCGTGCAGGTCTGGGCCGTGCTCCGTCCGGGCCTGATGGCGGTCGACACCGATTCGCCCGGCGACGAGGCGTTCGGCGCCATCCCCGACGAGTACCAGGACGCGATCGTCACCTACGCGCTCTGGAAGCTCGCCGACTACGGCGACGATTCAAGCTCGCAGAACGGCGAGCGCTACCGCCAGATGTACGAGGGTCAGGACGGGCGCGGCGGCCGGATCCTGCAGATCCGCCAGAGCGTCAACAGGCGCGGCACCGCCAAGGGGCCGCAGCGCCGCGTGCGTCTGCCCGGTCTTCTCGACAAGGCTTCCTGGGTGGGCTGATGGCCGCACCTCAGTCGCTCCTGCGCGGGGCGCGCGCTTTCGCTCGCGACTTCGCGCGCGACTCGATGCCGCAGGGCTACCTCTGGGACGTGCTCGACTACGTGCCGATCACGGTCGACGCGCTCCTCACCGGCCGGGCCGGCTGGCTGTGGGGATCGACGGCGATGGGCGGCGACGCCGAGTCGGGCCTGCTGGCGCTGTACTCGAACGGCGACCAGCTGGTCATTCAGGGCACCAACGGGCAGCTGTACAGCGTCGGCCTGACCGATCCGTACACGGCGACCGCGACCGGCGGCGCCGTGCCGCGCTCGGCGCAGAACCCGGTGCTGTACACGAACGACCAGGTCATTCACTTCGACCAGGCCGGCTCGATGACCCCTCGCATCATCAAGCCTCCGACCTCCTCGACGCTCGCGGTCACGGCCATGAACGCGGCCCATAAGTTCAGCAAGGTCGGCTGCGTCTACAAGTCGAGGCTGGTGACCGGCGGGGCGCCCGGCGAGACGGACACGATCCGCTTCTCGTTCATCGATCAGCCCGACCTCTCGAACGCCGCCTCGTTCGACGCCAAGTCGTACATCCGCATGAACGGCGCCGTCTCCGCGCTGGCCGCGATGCGCTCCCTGGTGCTCGTGTTCCACGCCGGCTCAGTCGAGCGCATTCGCGGCTCGACGCCGCCGTTCGGCACCGAGGACGGCGACATGTTCGTGGAGAAGGTGTTCGACCGGATCGGCTGCATCGACCCGAAGACGATCGCATTCTGGAACGACAACTGCATCTTCGCGGACGAGCACGGCGTACATGTCACCGACGGCTCCGTCGTCCGCAACATCGTCGCGCAGGGCGGCATCCTCACCTACTGGCGCAACCTCTACGCCAACAAGGTGTCGATGGCCGGGGTCACCTTCATGGACTACTACGTGATCTCGCTCAACTTCGCGGATGGGTCGAGCACGACGCTGATCTCCGACCTGCAGAAGCGGCAGTGGTTCCGGTTCGGGAACATCAAGGCGCTCACCTTCATCTCCTCCTCGGGGTCGTCGGGGATGGAGCGCACCTGGGGCGGTCAGAAGGGCACCAACCGGCTGATCCGGCTCGGCCCTTGCTTCTTCCCCAACTCGAACGCGACCACGGTCGCCGACGCCGACGGCACCCTCGTGCTCCCCAGCTTCGAGACGCCCTGGTACCGGCTGGGCCAGGAGGGCCGCAAGCGCGTCAAGAGCGCCTGGCTCTCTTACGACGCGCGGGTCACGCCGATCCCCCCGAACTACTCGACGGCCACGCCCGTGCTCGACCTCGGCTACATGCGCTCGCCGCAGGATCCGGCCTACACGTCGGTCGGCGGCCTGCCGCCCACCAACCAGTACACGCGCTACAAGCTGCCGGTCGGGCAGTTCCCGTACGGGATCGCCTTCCGCGTCAGGCAGACGCAGCCGACCGTCGCCACGCGCATCTTCGACCTCGCCGTCGATGAGTGGGTCGCGGAGCGTGGACGTTGAGCGAGCTTACGCAAGAAGGCCGTACCTCCCAGGACGACCGTCCGCTCAACGACCAGGAGTACCAGCTGCTGCAGCGGCTCCTGTCGGATCCGTTCTCACTCCCCATCGCCTTCAAGACCTGGCTCGTCTCCTACCTGGAGACGTCCGACCTCAACCTGCCGATCGGTTCGGTCACGGGACTGAAGGACATCCTCGGGATCGCGAGCGTCGGCGGCGGCACACTCGGGATCTTCCCGCCGGGGATCATCCTCCCCTACGCGGGCACCGCCGCGCCCGACGGGGCGCTTCTGTGCCAGGGCCAAGCCGTGTCTCGCACCACGTACGACCGCCTCTACGCGCTGATCGCCAACACGTACGGGGCGGGGGACGGTTCGACCACCTTCAACGTCCCCGACCTTCAGGGCCGTATCCCGGTCGGTAAGGGCAGCGGCGCCGGCACCACCGCGCTCGGCGCCAACGAGGGGCTGGCGCTCGCGAGCCGACGCCCGCATCACCGGCACACCGTCACCGACTCGCACGTTCACATCCAGCCCAACGACGAGCAGTTCATGGTGCTGTACGGGAGCGGCGGCAGCGGGTTCGGGGTTGTCTCGGGCGGGCGTGTCGCGCAGCTGGAGGGCGGCAGCGGTCCCGCGGGGGGCGGCGCGATCGTCGTCGGCCCGGTGGCGGCGGTCGCTAACGACACGCCGGCGTACCTGACCGTCAACTTCATCATCATTTACTGAAAGGGGGCGGCATGGCTCTGCCCGGCTCGATCACGAGCTACTTCCCGTATCTGAAGCCCGCCGCCAAGAAGAAGGGTGGCATCGTCCCGGCGATCTTCGGCTCGCAGGTCGACACGCCGATGTCGCCGGTGGGGCAGACGAACCTCGGCTCGATTCCCGGCGCGAACTACAACATGGGCAACACGGGGGGAGCCGGCGCCGGCTACGCAGCCTTCAACCCCGGCACCGACTTCAACGCCTCGATGTCCGAGATCCAGGGCGACCCGATCTACCAGGCCGCCATTCAGCAGATGAACGCGAACATCGGGAGCGGGCGTACCTCGCTGCGCGACGCGATCCGCCAGGCGGTGATCAAGGGCGGCTGGGATCTCACCGGCAGGATGAGTGGCGATCTCGCCGGCTACGCGGGCGACGTCGATCCGGCCACGAGGGCCGCCGCTGCCGGGAATCAGCTGAGCACGAAGGCGCAGCTAGACCTGGCGCTCAAGCGCGGGATCTCGAACGCGAACGCGGGGCTTGCGGCGCGCGGCATGCTGCGCTCGGGCGGCACGGAAACGTCGGGGCAGCGCCTCAACGAGCAGTACCAGGTGCAGTCGAACACCGCCATGGGCGACCTGGTCGATGCGATCCGGGGCGGCGTCTCGAACTTCGCCGGCCTGCAGCGCGAGCAGCAGAGCGGCCTGAACAGCGTCATGTCCGAGGTCGCCTCGCGCCTCGCGCAGTCGAAGGCGACCGCGGCCTACTACGCCTGGCTCGCGAGCCAGGGCGGGCAGTCCGGTGGCGGCGAGACGGTCGCGCCGCCGACCAGCGGGATGGCGTACGACTACTTCGCGCCGCTCGGCAACCTCACGCCGCAGCAGCTGGGCACGTCCGGCATGTCGCAGGCGTCGATGGGGATGATGTCGCCGGCGCAGAGGGCGGCCTTCCAGGGCGGCACCAAGTCGGCCGCGCAGATCCGGGCCGACATCGCTCGCAGGAACAGGTGGTACGGGTAAATGCCCGGCTTCGTCGCCCCCATCCCTTCCAGCGCCTACCGGCCCTTCGACCCCGGCATCGCGCCGAACTCGTCCGGCCCCGTCATTCAGGGCACGGTGGTCGGGCCGCCCACCAGGAAGAGGAAGGGCGTGGTCGGTCAGCCGCTCACGATCCAGTCGATCCTCGGGCAGCTGATGGGCACGATCGAGACGCCCCAGCAGACCGAGGCGCGGGCGAAGCGAATCATCAGCGACCAGATCAACCTGGAGATCCAGGCGGCGCAGGCGTCGGCGCTGCGCGCGCAGCGGCAGCTGATGGCGCAGCAGGCGCAGACCGCAAGCTTCGCGGGGGGGCTTTCGAACCTGATGCGACCGGGAGCGGGCGAAGCGCAGGCCGCGTTCGACCAGGCCGCCAACGAACTGAAGGCGCTGGGGGGCGGGCTGACCGGCGCGGTGGCGGACGCGGACACGGCCGCCGCCGGCAAGATCAGCGCCAACATCGCAGCGCAGACCGGCGGGCTTGGCGGCCCCGCGCAGGGCTACAGCATCCCCGGCCTTCAGGCCACGGCGCAGACCACGGGCGTGGACATCCCCGCCGCGGGGCTGCACGACCAGGGGGCGTCGGCCTACCTCGCGGCGGAAGCCGAGCGCATGAGGGGGACGGGGACGCTGGCGAACCTCGCGCGCGAGTACGGCGGTCAGATCGCGCAGTCGATCCAGGACGAGCTACAGGCCGAGCGTGACATCCAGGCCAAGCGCCCCTCGCTGATCACGCAGCAGCTTGAGAGCCTCCAGGGCAACACGCGCTCCAACCTCGCGACGGCGCTGCAGGCGCTCGCGCTGGGCGGCACGCAGCTGAACCAGGCCGCCACCCGCAAGGAGACGCAGAGCTACCACAACCAGATGATCAAGCTGCAGACGCAGAAGTTCAACGCGCAGCAGAAGATCGACATGCAGACCGCGCTGAACAGGGCGAAGCAGCTGGCGCTGGAGACGGGCAGGGTCACGGGCGTCGGCCCCGGCAACGTCATCCTGCCGGGCTTCTACTACGACCCGCGTCTCAAGACCGTGGCGAAGATGCCGGCCGGTACGCAGCTGGGCACCGACGGCCTGCCGCACAAGGTGCCGGGGAGCGGCACCACGCCCGACGTGGGCAAGTGGATCCGGCAGCAGGCCACAGGGATGGACAAGACCTTCAACTCCGTCCTCCAGGATCCGACCTACACGACGGTCGTGACGCCGGCGAACGCCCTGCTCAAGAAGCCGGCGGTGTACGCGCCGGCGCCGGGCATCACCTACCAGCAGGCCTACTCCGCGCTCTCCCAGTACTTCGCCCCCTACCAGGGCGACGCGCGCGTGCGCGGGATCGTCAACGCGAAGCTGGCGCAGTTCGGGTTCAAGGTGCCGACCGTGAAGAAGGGATCGAAGATCAAGACGAAGAAGTCGTGACGGCGGTGCGCTAGGTGGCACCGTTCGTCGTCCCGCGCGGCAAGGCGGGACTACCAAAGTCGAGTAAGCGCAAGGAGAAGCCGCAGCCGCAGACGGCCGCGACCGCCACCTCGACCGGCGCGATCTTCCTCGTGCGCCCGACCGAGACGCTGAACCTGAAGCCGCGCACCGGCTCGCGCCGGGTGAAGGTGGACGAGCCTCAGCGCAAGGGGTACGGCGGCAAGAAGGTCGTGCGCGATCCCGCCCCGATCGTGGTCGTGGACAAGAAGCACTACGGCTCGCTGCCCGCCGGTCTGCACTACGCGCCCGTCGCCAACAAGCTCCCCACCGGCGAGGTCGTGATCGGCCGCAAGGCGGTCGAGGACAAGGGGCCGCAGCGCGCCAGCGCCGCCGACAAGAAGCGGTTCCTCGGCGCCCCGCTCGGCCCCGGCGTCCGACGCAACATCGCAGCCACGGCGACCTCGACCGAGCGCTGGCTGGCGCGGCATCCCGGCTACCACGGCCCCCCGCCCGAGCACCTGAACATCTTCCAGCGCTGGTCGCGGCGCGACCGCGCGCTGGGCGACGCCATCCCGAAGGTGCTGAGCGCCGCAGCTACCGGCACGGGCCACTTGATCGGGCAAGGGGCAGAGACGGTGGGGCGCGCGGTGCTCGGCGAGGTCACCGGGCTGGCGCGCGGCCCCAGCCAGAAGCCGCTCGGCGCTCCCGGCAGCGACATCATGAAGGTGCAGGAAGCGGGCATCTCTCCGATGGTGCCGCTCAACCAGCTGGGTGCGGTCGGCATGGGCGCCACGAAGGCGCTGGTCGGCGGCGCCGGCGCACTGTACGCGCTGCGGCACCCGGAGAAGGGGCTGCCCGCCCTACTCTCGGACGGTCTGAAGATGCTGGAGGGCGCCGCGCTGGCGCCCGGCCTGGTCGTGGCGATGTCCGACCCGAGCATCTCGGCCGCCAAGAAGGAGCAGATGGTCACTGAGGGCTTTCAGATGTTCCTCAAGGACCTCAAGGACAAGTACGGCGAGGACGCCACCTACTCCGAGGTGTTCGGCGACGCGCAGAAGGAGCCGGCCACCTACCTGCTGAACGCGCTCGCCGTCGCCTCCCCGCTCGCCAAGGCGCCGCTGGTCGCCAAGGCGCTGGCCGAGGGCGCCAGCTTCGGCGAGGCGGTGCGGCTCGCCAACGTGCCGGCCAAGGCGCGCATGCTCTACTACGGCGCCGGCGCCGAGAAGAAGGCGGTCGAGATCGCGCGGGCGCGCAGCCCGATCACGCGCTGGACGATGAACGCGCCCTACGACGCGCTCTCGCACCTGGCCGACCGCTACGCGCTCACGCGCCGGCTCTCGATCTCGGAGACGCGGCGCGCAGCGCGCGCGGCCTACAAGAACATGAACCGCAACGTGCGGCGCATGCCGGCCGAGGCGCAGGCTGCGTTCCGCGACGTCGTCAACCTGCTGCGCGAGGATGAGAACGCCGGCACGGCGCTCGCCATCCTGCTGCAGAAGCCCAAGGGGATGACCGACGACGAGTTCCTCCGGGCCGCCCTCCGGAACATGCAGGACATGCTGACCAGCGGGGAGTTCCACATCCCGCAGGTCGAGACGGCCACTGCCCAGCGGCTGCTCAATCGCATCGACCGGCTCGACAAGGCGACCGCCCGGCTGCAGGACATCCGCCGCACCCGCGCGATCAAGAACGTGGCCGCCGAGCAGGATCGCCTGCACGGGGTGATCGAGGAGATCGGCGCCTCCCGCGCCGCCGTCAAGAAGGAGATGCGCCAGCTAGCCGACGACCCCAACGAGGCGCCGCGCGAGAAGCGCCTGTACATGAACGATCACGAGGTCGAGCTTCGGATGCTCGATCGCCAGGCCGCCGAGGCGCACGCCCAGCTTGGCCGCATCTCGGGGATCGACCACGCCCCGATCTCGGGGCCGGCGCGCGACCAGGCTCGCGGCGTGCTGGAGAAGATCCCTCACTTCCAGGAGAACCCTCAGCGCATCGACCAGGCGCTGGCGCTCACCGACACGCTGGCGCAGCGTTACGCCACGCGTTACGGCATCGAGCCGGACGAATGGTACGCGCGCAACCTCAACGAGTTCGTCAGGGATCCGGGGAAGCTGTCCAGCGAGGCGGGCCTGTTCTACCAGGAGCGAGGCGTCGTCGCGCCGCAGCGGTTCACCGCCGCCGAGCACGGCGGGGAAATTCTCGACCGGTACACCCCCGTCAAGCAGCGCGGCGAACCGCGGCCGAAGATCGCCGGCCTGCCCAAGATCATCAAGACCAGGGCGCAGTTCGGGCGCCTCATCGAGGACATGGCCGGTCGACTCGAAGCCGGCCTGGACTTCGCGAAGAACTGGTACCGCGACTCGGGCCGCGAGATCCTCGCCGCGGTCGGAGGCGACGAAGACCGCGCCGACAAGGTCGCGCAGCTTGTCGCCATCTACTCGCCGCAGAAGCCGGTCGCCCCCAACATCGCCGTCGCTCTCCGCGTGCTCCAGGACTGGGAGGACGGGGTGGCGCGCGGCCTGCCCGGCGCCGTGAAGGTCGGGAGCGCTCACCAGCGCCGGCTCGCCCGCATGGCGCTCAAGGGCGAGGACTGGCTGGCGAGCGTGAAGCCGAACCAGTTGCCGAAGGTGCGGCGCTTCTACGCGAACATCCTCAAGCATGTCGCCCCGGAGCGGCTCGCCGATCACGGCTTCAACGGCCGCGAGGTGACAGTCGACGGCTGGATGGGCGCCGCCTTCGGCTACGGCTACAACACCGGCAACAGCGGGCTGACCGAGGCGCAGTTCCGGCTGGTCGAGGACGTGGTGCAGCGGCTCGCCGACCACTACGGCATCGACCCCGAAGAGGCGCAGGCGGCGATCTGGACGTCGATCAAGGCCGAGCGTGATCGCTCCACCGCCGCGATGTACGCGAACCCCGAGACGCGCCTCCAGGCGCTGGAGAAGGCCGGCCAGTCGTTCGCGGATGCGATGTTCACTCCGAAGAACACGCTGCGGCTTCCGCTCGAATCCATGACGGCGGACAAGCCGTTCCTGCAGGACCTCACACCGGGGCAGTTGGCCGCTCACACCTCCGAGTACGGCAACGCCACCCTTCGCGTCCTCCATGACGAGGGGTTCGTCGTCCGTCACGACGCCGGCGGGTTCGGGTTCTGGCGCGACCCCGCCACGGGGGAGATCGAGCGCAACCCCGCGACCGCCGTCGAGGTGGCGCTCGGCGACCGTCCCGTGACACGGATGCGGGGCAAGGAGGTCGCCCAGCAGGCTGCACGCGGTCTGTACCTGAGCGTCCCGCAGTCGGTGCGCGAACTGGCGCAAGGTCTGTCGGCGGCGCTCGGCGACGCGGCCAAGCAGCACCAGGCCGCCTGGGCGCGCTACCTGAACCCGCGCGGTCAGGCCAGCGACGTCACCGCCTGGCGGATCGAGCTTGGCCGGCCGCTCGCCGACGCCGAGTCGGAGGCTCTCAACGACGCCCTCCACGGCGACTTCCACTTCACACCCTCGGAAGACGGCGGGATCATCGCCTTCAACACGCCCGACGCCGTCCTCGATCGCTCCGTCAGGGTCGAGAACATGGGGCAGCGGGGGCTGAAGGCCGAAGCTCGGCAGGAGCGGCGCGCTCTCACCAACCTCGCTAACGAGCGGCGCGCCCACGTCGATAACGCAATTGGGGCCGTCTGGCCTGGCGACGACGAGATTACACTTACCGAGCTAGCTCACCGTGGAGGTCTTCTAGACCGTGGCGATTATCAAGAGGCAATTTCCGCAGGACGACGATCCGATCTTTACCAACGAGTTCGTGATCGGCTTTCCGGCGCGTACGAAGAGATCGACGGGCACTTCATCGCAGACCCCGTCGCCGCTGCCGCCCGAGCCGAGCAGCACCCCGGCTCCCTCTCCCTCGGAACCGCGGGGGGAGACGTTGCCCGACTCGACCAGCTGAACCAGGCGCGCCGGGGCGACATTCTCGGCGCCGTCCGCTTCCTCTCCGGCACCGACGAGGGGAAGCGGATCGTCTACCTCACCAGCAAGGCTGACTTCTCGACCTGGGTCCACGAGATGGTGGGACACGCCGCCCGTGAGATGAAGCAGATGGAGCCGGGCGAGTTCGCCGCCGTCGAGCACCTGCGCGGCAAGGCGCTGGAAGACTGGAACGTCACCGACCACGAGTGGTTCGCCTCGCAGGTGGAGCGCTGGTTCTACGCCGGCAAGGCGCCGACCCCCGAGCTTGTGCCCGTGTTCGAGCGCGTCCGCACCTACATGCGGACGATCTACGCGGCCGTCAAGAGCATCATCAAGGAACCGATCCCGGCCGAGATGAAGCGCCTCCTCGACACGTACTTCGGCGGCTACGACGACGTCAACGTCGACCGCATCGCCGGGTTCATGCCCAGGGAGACGGCTCGCGAGCAGCGCGTCTCGCACGGCGCCGCAGCCGCGCGCGAGGAGCTTGCCGCCTACCGCTCGCGCCAGGCCAAGCTCAAGCACGCCCGCTCGATCGAGGGCATGCAGGAGCGGCTCACCGCGATCCGCGACAAGGGCGACGACGCGACCCAGGAGGAACTGGACGAGGCGACGCAGATGACCGCCACCCTTCTCGCCCGCGTGGCCGAGCGCGAGATGCGCCGCGACACGCGGGAGAAGGCGCTCACCCAGAAGATCAGCGAGGTCAAGAACGCGCTCGACAAGGGGGTCGACCATCCCCAGTTCCAGAACGCCCTCAACGCCATGCGCTGGATCGCGGACGACCGCGAGCGGATCCTGCGCGAGGTGTTCGGCGACCGCTACGACGAGACGTTCCGGAACCGCAAGGATCTGCTGGCCGACTTCCTCGTGGAGCGGGGGCTGCTCAGGGCCAACTTCGTCCGGGGTAGCGCCCACTACTTCCCGGCCACGCTGGACGAGCCGTACGACGTGCGGGTGAAGCAGCCGGCGGCGCCGCTCACGAGCAACGTGATCGGCCAGACGAAGGCGTCGCAGCTGGTGCTGCACAAGCGCAACCAGATGATCCTCTGGCAGCGGGGCGACTGGACGGCCGATCCGCAGGTGCTGCTCGACGCGCACGCTCGCGCTCAGGCCTACGCCTGGTCGAACGAGGTGAAGAAGACCCTGTTCGAACTGGGCCGCCCGATCACGCTGGAGGAGTACGAGAACCCCCGCCTGCTCAAGGGTCAGGGCTACCTCGTCAACCCGCGCGGCACCCCGGTCGGCACCGACATGCGGGCGGCGATCAACAACAAGACCGTCACGCACAACGTGCAGAAGTTCCACGACGGCGGCGAGGGCGGCGACCCCTCTGCGCTCGAAGCCTCGCTCGTGAATTACTGGCGCAACTTTCTCGGCGACGCCGACGCGCAGCTGCCCGAGGGCTTCCTGATGAGCGACGTCCGGGTCGTTCCCCGCGAGATCGTGGAGTCGATGCTCCGGCCGCTGTCGGGCACGAGCACGAAGTTCGGCCGGCGCTGGGACTACGCCACCACGGCGGCTCGCTGGGCGACGATGTACGCCAACGTCCCCGGCTACATGATCGCCAACGGGGTCGGCTCGATCGGGTTCCTGCTCGCCCAGTACGGCTGGCGCGCCGACCGCATCGTGCGGGACGCGAAGACGCTGCTCGGCAACGAGAAGCTCTACCACCGCGTGCTCGCGGAGATCGGCGAGCTTCCCTACCAGGCGATGCGAAAGACCGGCTACGGGCTGAACGCTCGCTTCACCGACGCCGAGCAGGCGGCGCTGCATTTCGTGGGCACGGCCGACCGCTGGCCACGCGCCGTTTCCTGGGTCCACGAGGCGCGCAAGGCCGGCTACAACACCGAAGAGGACATGCTGCGGCTGGTCGCCGGCAAGACCGCGAAGACGCAGCGCGACCGCGATCTCGTCGCTCAGTCGACGGCCAACTTCATGGTGGACTTCGAGCGGCTCACCGCCTTCGAGCGCCAGGTCGTGACCCGCGTCTTCTTCGTGTGGCCCTGGATCCGGGGCGCCACCGCCTGGCCGTTCTGGTTCGCCAAGAACCAGCCGGTGAAGGCGGCGCTCGGGGCGGCCTGGGGGCGCGCGCAGTACCAGCGCGCCGAGGACATCCTGGGGCCACGACCGCCCTGGTACGCCGCCATGTATCCGATCGAGAAGCTCCCCGGCGGGCAGGCGCGCGTCGCCAACGTCGGGCCGATCTCGCTCACGGGCACGGCCGCTAGCTCGGTGCGGATGATCCGCGACCTCGTGCTCTCGATGGTGGGGATGAAGGACAAGGCGACCGCCTCGCACCTGAGCGACCTGTTCCAGCCACTGCTCGGCGACGCGCTCACGATGGCGACCAACCGCGATCCGTTCGGCAACCCGACCACGCTCCGGGACGCGCTGCAGGGCGCCGTCTTTAGCGCCATCCCCGGCGCCCGCCTCATCCGCTCGACCATGTCGGACGACGCCACCCCCAACGTCTTCACCTTCACGGGCCTGGAGCACCGGCTCATGCACACCTTCCTGCGGATCGAGCCGGAGAACATCATGCTCGCCCGCCTCAACAAGCAGGCCTACGACGGCGGCGCCGCCCTGGCGCCGGCCGACCAGATCCGCGACACGATCACCGAGATCGGCAAGAAGTACCAGGCGCTCTACGACGAGCCACTGCCGCCCGAGGTGAAGGCCGGCATCCGTCTCAAGATCCACTACGAGGCTGCCTCCAAGGTGCTGATCGACAAGATCAAGGGCGACCGCAAGCACTACGCTCCCAGCCGCGTGTCGCCGGGCGGCGCCTGGCGCCAGCAGCCCAGCCTGTCGGAGCCGCGCTACCGCTACCAGGACGTGCTGCTCAAGTACACGATCCTGAAGCAGGATCTGCCCGGCGCCGACATCGAGTCGCCCGACGCCTACCTGCGCGAGAACAACGCCACCCCCGACACGGTCTGGGGGCAGCAGGTCATGAACGCCTGGGAGCGGCAGTGGAGCGCGTACGCCGACCTGCCCTCGACCGTCGAGTCGGAGTACAAGCAGACGAAGCTGGGCCAGAAGATGGAGCGCCAGGAGACGGGTAAGAAGTGAAGCCGGATCAGGTAGCCGCCTCGATCGACAAGCTGCTGCAGAAGCGCGGCTCGCCCATGGCCGGGCTGGGCAACGTGTTCGTGGCCGCCGGCCAGAAGTACGGCGTCGACCCGCGCCTCGTGGCGTCGATCTCCGGGATCGAGTCGAACTTCGGCAAGGCCACGCTGGGCGCGCACAACGCCTGGGGCTGGGGACCCGGCCACAGCTTCGGCTCCTGGGCCGAGGGGATCGCCGCCGTCACTCAAGGCCTGAAGCACGGCTACATCTCGCAGGGCCTGCGCACGCCCGACCAGATCGTGAGGAAGTACTCACCGGGGAGCGCCGGCAACGACGAGGGCAACTGGGCCAAGACCGTCTCCACCTTCATGAAGGAGCTTGGGGCGCCCGCCACGATCGCCGCCACCAGGAGTGGATCCCCTCCACCCACCGGTCGGACCGCGACGGGCGCTCCGAAGCTTCCCCCCACGCCGTCGTTTGCCGGTATCCGAGGCGCTGCCCTGTCAAACCTGGCCGACATCGCCATGCGCGGCGGCCGGACAGACCCCTTCTCGGCCCTCACGAACATCCTGGGAGGGGTTCAGTACGACCGGCAGGCGGACGCCGCCGCGCTCGCCGAGTACCAGCAGGCGCCGAAGGGCACCCGCGGCGTCACGATCCCGACGGCGGTGCCGAACAAGCGCGGCGCCAAGACCTTCTCGACCAAGTGGCTGCCGAAGCCGGGGAAGCTGATCGGCTCGCCGCACTCGGGTACGCACACGCTCGGGAACTGGCAGTCCGACAACGCGGTCGACATCGCGCTGCCGGTCGGCACCCCGATCTACGCGCCGGTCGGCGGCAAGCTCGGGAACACGGGCCTGCTCGCCGGCGCCGGCCCCTCGGGCGGGGGACGCTTCGCCGGCCAGCGCATCAACCTGTACGGCGCCGGCCAGGGCTTCTACTTCGCGCACCTGTCGCAGCTAGCGCAGGGCATCCGCCAGGGCGCCACGGTCAAGAAGGGGCAGCTGCTCGGCTACACCGGCGAGGCGAACGGGGTTGCGCACCTGCACTTCGGGGTCGAGAACGGCTCGCCCTACACGTACGTGCAGAAGGGCTAGGCGTTCTCGGTGAAGCGTCGGGCCGTGGCCGAGTAGGCCGAGTTCGTGGTCAGGAACTGCCGCTTCCAGTGCCAGTCGTCCATGACGTAGGCGGCGAAGTCCTGCTCCTCGATCAGGATCTCGTCGTCTATGTGCATCTCCAGCATGGCGATAATGCGGTCGTACTCGTGGGTGTGATCCTCCGGCCGCGGCAGCTGCACCACGACGTGGATCACCCGGCCCTCCTTGATCTGCTCGATGTGCCGCTCCAGCTGCTCGATCGCTGTCTTGCGGTAGCCCTCGACCGCCTCCTCGAAGATCGCCCGATGCGCCTTCCGGTTGGCGGTGATCTTTTCCAGAAGCTCATCTTTACGGACCATGACCGAGTTCATCTCTCCTCCTTCATCTAGTGCAGGAAGGGCTTGAAGACCTCCAGCCTGCTCACGTCGAACAGCCCGGCCGGCTCCCCTAACTCCCAGATTCGCAGGCACTGGCCGCCGATCATCCCGACCAGCAGCAGCAGGACGCCGAACTTGTCCTCCGACTCGGCGCGGTCGCGGGTGTTGACGAACTGCTGGCAGAGCGCCTCCAGCTGCGCTAGCTCCCACTCGTAGCGATCGCGGTCGATCACTTGAAGACCCAGCAGCGTGGGCAGAGATCCCGCCCCTGGTGCGGGAGCGGGTCGAGGTACCAGTCCTGGATCAGCGGCTCAAGCTCCTCGACCGTGGGGGCGACCGCCTCGATGCCACAGCGGTCGCAGTAGACGGCGAAGAAGGCAGGCACCAGCTGCTCGCCCGTCTCGTCCCAGGCCACGCCCATCACGTAGGCCGCGCGCCTTCGCAGGATCTCGTTCATGGCCTGTATGCGCCTCCGTGAAGGACGGGGATGTTGCGCTTGTGCGCCTCATCGATGCAGTGCCTGGTGCCCGAGCTATGGCCGTCCCAGAAGGCGATCACCAGGTCGGGCTTCTCGGTGTCGAGCATGTGACGGTTCCGGATCAGGGGGGCGAGCGCTCCGGGGTAGCGATCGTAGCGGGGCCGGTGCTCCCGCACCTCCATCCCGAGCGAGCGCGCCACCACCCCGGCCAGCTGATCGGCGCCCCGAGCGCCGCCGTGAACGACGATCGTCCCACGGTCGAACTCCCTCAGGACGGAGCGGATCTCGTGCTCGCTCGTCCAGGACCTGGAGCCGCAGACCAGGACCTTCATCCCTGTCCGATCGGCATGATCATCAACTTCTGTCCGTTCGCCTCGAAGATCGCCATCAGGTGCGCGAACAGGAGCGCCACCGCCTCGTTGTCGCTCTCGAAGCCGTGGATCGCCGTGCCGGCCCGGCCCTCGTCCGAGATCAGCACCACCGCCCTCATCTTCTCCCCGCCCATCTCGTCAAGCTTCCGCAGCATCTCGTTCGCCATGTACGTAAGCGGGTCGTGCGGCTCGTTTTCGGTTCGCTTGACGTCCATCTTGGGTACCACCCTTCTACAAGTCTGCGGCGACGCCTCTGGGGGGGCGTCATGTCGGGGCCGTCCGATCACGAAGCGGGCGGCCCCTTCCTTTGGCGTGGCGTCAGTCGGCCCTTCGTCTTCCAGTACTCCTCGATCAGGGCCTGCATCTCGGGGACGGTCATACCCGATTCGATCCGCTCCGGCCACTCCTGGGTGATCCGCCGCAGCGTGCGCTCGCGCTCGCGCTTGTCCTGGTGGTAGGCGCGGCAGATCTCGACGGTCTGCTCGTTCCAGCCGTCCTCGGGCAGGCCGCCGTCCATCGTCAGCCACTCGGCGTTCAGCCCCATCACGCGAGCCGCGATCTCCAGCTTGCTGATCCGAGGCGAATGCCGCCCCTGCTCCCAGTCCGCGATCGTGCGGGCGTTGAGAGCTTCCTTCCCCCTGGTGAGCTTCGCGAGGGCACGCTGACTCAGACCGAGGTACTCGCGCGCGTACCTGAGCCGCTCTACCGCCTCGCGCTGTTCGGAGGGTGTCATGCCTGAGCGCCGCAGGGAGGGGCGAAGGAGGCGTTTGTATGTGTGGTGGGAGGGTACTACCCTCGGTTCGCCTCAGGCAAACGGCTCAACCATCACGATCCCCTGAGCAGGCAGATCCGCCGAACCTGTGAAAAGTCCGGCAGGTCTGCCCGCGTGAGATCCAGGGGATCTCCCACGCCAGCGATAGCACGAAGGCGATAACCCCCGCTCAGAGCGGTTTCGGTACCCGACTCGAAACGAGGAAACAGCCCAAGGTGTCAGGAGGGCGTCAGTTTTCGGAGCCTGTGCTTGAAGTGGGCGACGCTGCCCATTTCGAGAGAGACGTCGGTCAACTCGATGCGCTCTACAAGCTCGCGCGCTCGCCGAACCTCGTCGGCGTCACCCTCGATGTCGGCAACCTCTTGGTCGCCATTCGGTCTGTACCAGACGCGCCCCAAGGCGACGGACTGCTCGCCGAGCACGTCGCGGACGATGGTGTAGATCTCCTCGACCTCCTCCGTGTCGGTGTCCACGATCACGACGACGTCGGTCGGGAACCAGAGCTTGATCTTCATCTCGCCTCCTGGAACGTCATGGTGCCGTTCTGGAGCTTCACCTCGACGTCCGTGACGGCCACGTCGTCCTCAAGGCCGTTCAGGGCGTCGAGCGCGGCCAGGATGTAGCCGACCGCGTCTTCGGGCGGCAGGCCCGTGGAGATGTCGAACTCGACCCTGGCGTGGTACGTCGTGCGGGGAAGCATCATCGCTGCTCCTTCGGTTGACCGCGCCCGGATCCTACAACGGATAGAAAAGGAACCGCCGAACGCCCAGGTGGTCCCGCTCCGGCGCCAAAGCTCGGAGCGGCGACTCCATCGCCCGGCGGCTCCTTCAAATCCCTTCCGGTGGATCGACCGCTGCCCCTGCCTCAACCTGGCGGTGGAAGGCAGTGACCTCAGGCTTCGGGTTTGCGAACCAGCGGCAGGCGGCAGGGGCACGCTCACCCTATCGCGAAACGACAACGGCCCCCGAAGGGGCCGCGTCGATCGATGGTGTGCTGCCGTCGACAGCGGGAGACTACTCAGTCCCAGCCCACCGCGTCCATGACCTCCTCCTTCTTCTCCAGGAGGAAGAACGCGTAGTGCTTCTCGGCCGTGTTCGACTTCTCGGATTGCCCGATCATGTTCTTCACGAAGTCGATGTCCATGCCCGGCTTGTTGAAGAGCATGGTCACGAACGTGTGCCGGAAGTAGTGGGCCTTGAAGCCGACCTTGCGGTCGAGGTGCGCGTTCGCCCGGTTGAGCGTCGAACGGACGGTGTCCCAGCGCATCGGCTTCTCGCCCTCCGGCGAGCGGAACAGGATCCCGTCCTGGCCCGCAGGAGCGATCCAGCCCTCGCGCTCGCTCACCTCGACGTACTCGGCCAGCACGCGCCTCGCGTGCGGCGAGAGGGGCACACGACGCGTCTGAGCGCCCTTGCGGCCCTCCTGGCCCTTGGTGCGGGTGAACCAGCCCTCGGGGTTGCCGGCGCGCCAGGAGGGATCGAGCTTGCGCCGGATCCAGAGCACGCCGTTCTTGCCGGCGTCCCAGTCGATGTCCGACTTGTGCAGCCCCAGCGTCTCGCCGAGCCGGGTGCCGATCTGCGGCGACAGCTGCACGATTGTGGCGACGATGTCGGCGAGCCGCTGCTCGCGGGGGCGGCGGCCGGCCGTCTCGATCACGGCCGCCGACAGCGCGTTGATCGTCTCGCGAGGGAGCACCGCCTCCTCGATTGAGATCGGCTGCACCTCCGGCTGCGAGATCGGGTCGACGCGCTTCACGGGGTTGTCGTCGCGGTAGTACATGGCGCCACGCGTGCAGGCCTTGAAGAAGCCGGACAGCATGCAGTAGACGCTGTAGGCGACCGACTCGCTCGTGTGCTCCTGGCCCTTGGCGATGGCGCGGTCGCGGGCGCGCTCCTCCACCAGCGTGAGGATCTGGATGATGTGCGAGGCGCCGACGCGCGAGACGCGCATGCCGCCGATGATGTTCTCGCAGTAGAGCGCCCAGTTGCCGCCCAGCACGCCCGTCTCCTCGAACCGGCCGCCCGCGTACTTGCGCTTCGTGCTGGCGGCGTGGTTCTCGCGCCGGATCCAGACGGCGAAGGCCTGGCGGCAGAAGGGATCGCCCTGGGGGACGCTGGCCGCGTCCTTGCCGACGTACTGGCGCTCCATGCGCTTGTACTCGGCGATCGTGGGCGCGTCCCACTCGGACGAGGAGAGGATCGACTTGACCTTCCCCTTGTAGATGAATGTGAAGACCGGCCCCCGCTTGAACAGGTGGTCGTAGTGCTTCCCGTCAGGCGCGACCTCGACCTTCACGGGATGTGCTGGGTTCTTACGTGGCACGTCGTGCTCCTCTCGTTCGTAGTTGACCGCGTAAGAAACTATTTCGTACACCCGGCGCCTTTTCGCCATCCCCCGTTTGGGTCAACCTGCGGCCGGCGCCGGCCGCGCGGCGGACGCCCGCCGCGGGTCGGTACGTCTCCCCTGGTAGGGACGGCAGCCCTGAGCGCGGCCGGCGTGGCGCCTCGCTCATACGCTCGGGGTTCGAGGTCACGCTGGCAGCGCCCCTGTTACGCGTGCGGATCCGGAACACCCAAGACGGTCATCGTGGCGCACCCTCGCGCTCGATCGGCCACCGCCTTGCCGCCTCCTGCTCGCCCGTTGCGCTACGTCCCTTGCTGCGGCCCGAACCGGATCTTTGCCCGCGGCTCGACTCTCCCCGAGCTTGTCGGCTACGCTCCCTTGTAGACCACCTCCCATCTTCCGTCATGCCAAAGGTCGGGGTGTAGGAGGATCAGAGCCGGGAGGCGCAGGCGTGCCCAGGGGGCTTCCTGCGCCACCCGCTCCAGCGGCAGCATCGAGCAGTCCACGAGCACCTCGTGGTCGACGCGAAAGTAGTCGGGCGTGGTGTTGATCGTGACCCTCACGACGGCTCCCGCGCGCGCATGATGTCGCCGCCGTCCGCGAGCGTGATCGCGTCCTGCAGCTGACGGGCGAGGTAGCCGGCGTGCTCGCGGCAGAGGCGCAGCGTCCACTTCTCCCACACGTCGCCGCTCCGGCGGTGAAACCGGTTGACGATCTCGACCTCGGGCACGCCGCTGCAGTCGTCCTCGTCCAGGCTCCCGGCCCACTGGTCGCAGAAGATGTTCTCGCCGGCGTGCTTGACGTGCTCGGCGTCGAAGCTGCGAGGGAGCACCCGGACGGTGATCACGGCTCCCCCACGCGGCGCGTCGAGCGGGTGATGAATCTCTCGACGTCACCCGGCCGGAACAGCGTGCGCCCGCAGATCTTCAGGAACGGCAACTGGCCGTCGGCGATCAGCCGGTAGACGGTCTGGCGCGACACGCTCAGCGCCTCGCAGACGTCCTTCACGCTCATCAGCGGCTCGACGCTCACGGCAGATCTCCGTGGGTCATCGTTTCGGCCAGATACGCGTGAAACGGGTCGTCGCCCATCGCGTACTGCGAGATGCTCCAGCCGTAGTACAGGCCGAGCACGGGGATCACGCTCAGGTAGCCGCGAGCTTGCGCTTCGCTCACGAGCGCGTCCACGAAGCCGTTCGGGTCGTGCATCCAGTCGCTGTTGTCGTTCGCGTACGCTTCGACCATGCAGACGACGCCGCGCTCCTGGCAGTACAGATCGAAGCCGGCCATCGTGCGCGACGGCTCCAGATTCGTGACGATCGCCAGCGGCAGGTGCGGGTTGACCTCGTAGGCGGCGCCGATCGCGTCCATCGCCGCCTGCCCTTGCCCCGTCTCTGCTTGAGCACAATAAAAATCTGGGTTGAAGCTGAGCGCCAGCCGCGCCCGGTCGGCGCTCGGCCACGCGTCCCATAGCCCGACCTTCAGGCCGCGCGCGCGGCCGGCCGACATGTAGTCGCCGCCCAGTTCGCGGTACAGCTGCACGAGCACGCTGCGGTAGCCCGAGCGCACGAACGCGTCGCAGGCCTGCTCGGGATTCCACTGACGACCGTTGTAGTCCGACCCCTTGTCGGGCTGCGGTGACTGCGGGTCGCTCATGTTGCTGCCGGCGCCGCCGGCCACGAACACGCCGTTCTCGAACTTGGTGGGCGCGATCGGGTTGGGCGGCTCAGGCTGAGGGTCCGGCGGCTTCACCCCGTCGTGGTCGTTCTTGAGGATCTGCAGCGTCCTCTCCAGCTTGTCGTAGGCGCCCCAGGTCGCCAGGTTGTTCGGGTCGCGGGCTGGCTTCGTGCCGCCGGGGTCGAGCACGCGCAGTCGCTCGATCGAGGCGTGGATCCCGTCCTGATCGCCGATCTTGGTCATGCCTTCCCCCCCACTGCTTTCTCGACGTTGCGTGCCTGCTTCGTGTCGCCGTCGCAGGCCTTCAGGAGCCGCTCGCGCCTTGACGGCGCGTCGACAGGCAGCACCTGCGGTAGTTCCGAGACGACCAGCTGGCAGTACGCGCGCGGGCCGTAGAACTTCCGCGCGTACACCACGGCCAGCTGCGAGTCGTTGCGGTAGACGACGCCCTGCAGCGCGTCGGCGATCGCGCGCACGAGCTTGTCGACGTCGGGCGGCGAAGGCATGAAGGTGGGCGCGCTCGGCTTCAGCAGGGTCGAGCGCTTCCCCGTTCCGTAGTGCGACTTCGGTCGCGGGAACACGAACGCGACCTCCAGCGACAGCGCCCCGGCGAGCAGGCCGCGCTCGCCCATGACGTGGGCGCCGGCCGCGGCCACCGTGCCGCGCCAGGGCTTCGTGTTCGCGTTCGCCTCGCTGCCCCACGGCGTCTTCGACCCCTGCGGCGCCGGCGTCCCGTCGATCAGGATCTCCACGATCATCGTCTGTGCCTCCGCTTCCCGCGCCGGCGGCGGTAGCGCCGGCCGGCGCTCGTGCTCGGAGCGCGAGCCTTCTTCGGCTTCTCGCTCCACTTGCTCACTTCAATCCCATCTCCGCGCGCCACTCCTTGTTCAGGCGGCGCGCCTCGCGGTGGGCGCGGATCTCGGGCCGCACCTTCACCGTGATCAGGAGCGTGCAGCGGTGCGAGCGGATCCGTAGCGGCCCCGCGTTCCGGTACGTGCGCACGACGCTCCAGTTGTCGAGCGTGTCGAAGATGTAGGCGGTCGTCGTCAGGCGGCCGGTATCCGTGAAGCCGGTCACGGTGCCGGGCTGGAAGCGGGTGCGCCGCACCTCACCCACCACGGCCCCCGAGCGCGTCGATGAAGCGCTTGCGATCCTGCTGCGCGTACACGAGCGCGGGGACGAGCACGTAGTACCGGCCGCTCGCGTTCGGCTCGACGTGCAGGAGCGGCGCCAGGTCGTCCACGAGCGTGTCGAGCACCTCGGCGCCGTTCTCTTCGGCGTCGGCCGGCACCGGCACTGTCCAAGACTTGCGACGGCGCCCCGGATGCGGAGCGGAGCGCCGTCGCTTTAGCTGCCCGCAGGACGGGCAGCGATCCGACTCCTCGATGGTGGCGGAGGCTCGCGTGGCGAGCGATTCGGGAGTCGGAGGCTGTGGCTCCAGGGGCGCGATCCGCTCGAAGCCGAGACGGCCCCGAGACAGGTTCAGCACCCGGCACCAGACGAACACGCCATGCACGAGCCGGATCGCCGCCTGGTGGCCGCCCACGCGCCCCGTGACCATGTCGTGGCAGTCAGGGCACAGGCCGGTCTTGTTGGCGAAGACCTCGCCGTTGATCTCGACCCAGTCCGCCGGCCCCGCGGTCGCCGAGCGTCGCACGATGTGATGCGCGTGCTCGGCGATCCGGCCGCAACGCGGGTTCGCGCAGTACGGCCCCACCGTGTAGTCCGGCCCATCGACGCGGAAGATCGCGTCGGTGTCGACGGGGTCGAGCGTCACTCGTCGTCCTCGCCCTTCGTGAAGTCCTGGGGGCGGAGGATTGGGTCGATCTTGTTCGCCTTCGGCAGCCCGTGGTTGTACTCGCCGAGCAGCGCTATGTAGTAGCTCGTCGGCGTGACGCTCCGGTGCCCGATCGCCATGGCGGCCTGCGTGACGGCGATCAGCCCCGCCCTGCGAATTCGAGTCGAGAGGCGGTTCACGTTGATCTCGCGGTGCCGGCTCAGCACCCAGTGCGTCGCGGTCAGGAAGGCGCCGGGCGCCGTGTCCTTCGAGATCTCGCCCAGGGTCACCTTGATGAAAGTGAGGACGGCCTTGAGGTCGTGCTCGCCGCCGCGCTCGTGGATTTCCTTGAGCGCGCCGATCCCGTTCAGGTTGTTGCGGCCGAAGCCGTCGGTGCCGCGGATGCCGGCGCCGAACGAGACGACGATGTCGTGGATCGTGACGGCGTCCGGCTTGCCGGCCGCGACGTCGCCCTTGAACTTGTCGAGCGCCGAGAGCGGCTTCGTGTTGTTGAGGGCCGTGTACATCTCGGCTTCCTCGTCCACGGTCAGCCCCTCGAACACGCGCGCGAGCATCTCCGGCTCGGCGGCCTTCTTCGCACCCAGCCAGCGCTGCTGGCCGTCGATGATGTACAGCCATCCGTCGGCTCGGCGGTTCACGACGATGTAGCCCGCCAGCACGAGGTTGTAGTGCAGGCCGATCTCCTGGACGAGCGAGTTGACGCGCCGACGCTGGTACGTCTCGTCCACGCGGCACTCGGCGCAGGCGATGACCTCTTCGTCCCAGGACTTTTCTTCCATGATCGACGGGAGCGTGATCACACTCACCCCCGCACCTCCTCCCTCAGCAGCTTGGCTCCCTGCTCGGCATAGCCGGCGCGGCGCTCGTCCAGGAAGTCGATGACCTCGCGGAGCGCGCGCGCTCGCCGAGCAGCTTCAGCGATCGAGATCCAGCCGTCGTCCGACACACGCCACGAGCGGACGGCGCCCTGGATCCGGTTCAGCAGCCAGGACGTCTCGTTGGCCGCTGCCGTCGCCGCTTCCATGGCCGGCGACCTGCGAGCCGCCTGAACGGTGGCCGACACCGCCGACGGCGAGATGTCCAGGGACGCGGCGATCACCTTCTGCATCTCGCCCGCCTGGACGCGCGCCAGGATCTCGCGCTTCTCGTCCGGGGTGAGGTTGCGGCCCGCCGGGCGACGTGTCCCATTTCGGGACGCCTTCGTGGCCGGCAATGCCGTAGGGCTGGACGCTGGCGACGGCGCTGTCCCAAAGGGGACAAGATCGCGGTGAACCTGGCTCTTGCCGGTGCCGATGACGGCCGCGATCTCGCGGATCGTCATGCCCTCACGAGCTAGCTCCACGACCGCCTCGCGCCGCTCCTCGATCGCCAGCCGCACGTAGCCGCCGAACCGCTGCGTCACCCACTCCTCGGCGTTCATGCCGAGCGCCTCGGGCACGCCCAGGCGCAGGCCGAGCGCGATCTGTCGCCAGTTGCTCTCGCGCGCCAGGCCGAGCGCGGCCGTGAACTCCTCGGCGTCCTTGGCGTCCATCATTCGACCCTCCAGGCAGGGCAGGTGGGCCGATAGCCGCAGTAGTCACAGGCCCAATTGTGGAAGCGACCCAGGAACGGCCACGGCTCGTCGGGACCGAACTGGGCCATGTAGAAGTTGGCCGTCCAGATCAAGGCCTTGAGCGTGTCCACGAGCACGACGCGCTCGTGCGGCGTCGGATCCACGAGCAGCGCCTCGGCTTCGAGCGGCGTGTAGATCGAGACGGTGTTCTTGGCCGTGGCCGTGACCGAGTGAAACTCCACCGGCTTGCCGCGCGCCTCGCCGTAGATCAGCGCCTGAATGCGCCAGTCCTCCTTCGGCTTCTTGGCGGCCGACTTGCCGGTCTTGACGTCGATCGTCGTCGTGTCGCGCTCGACGTCGAAGCGGCCCACGATCGGCACCGGCAGCCCCAGGTCGAGCGTGATCTCCTGCTCGACCGCGAGCGGCTGCACGCGCGGCACGACCTTCTCGTGGTAGCGGGACAGCATCAGCCGGCCACGAGCGCCGGCCTTCTCTGCCGCGCTGACCGTGACCCTTCCTTCGACCATGGTCGGCGGCGTGTCCCACTCGATCTCCTCGCCGGCGCGCTCCTGCTCGCGCTCGACCGTCTCGGGCCAGCCCACGTCGTCGTACCAGTCCAGGATCGCCGGCAGCGGGATGTCGATGTGCGAGGCGACCTTCTGTCTGAAGTTCTCCTCGACGGCGCGATGAACGGCGCTCCCCACCGTGAGCGATTCGGCCGGCCGGCGCTTCTCGTGCAGGATGTAGCGCCGGCGGTACTGCTCCGGGCAACGCTGGAACATCGCCGCCGAGGTCGGCGACCAGTGGTCGACCGGCAGCACCCACGGTCGCGGGTCGACCGGCGTCAGGAAGCGGTCGAGGTCGATCACGCGAAGTCGACCGCCTCGACCGCCGGCTCCTCGCCGGCAGCTTCGTAGATCGTGTTCGGGCCGCGTACCGGGATCAGATGGATGTAGATGTCCCATTCGGCCGGCGTGTCCTTGGCGCGCCGGTAGCCGCCCGGAGGGCGATCGGGCGCGGGGATCGCGGCGCTGCTCGTGAACGTCGTCCCGCCCAACGCGAGCAGCCACTCGGCCAGGTCGGGATCGTTGGTCAGCACGAACACGGCGTGACCGTCCTGAAGCCGGTAGATCCGACCATTGAGATGACGGATGCGGCGCAGCAGCTGCGCCGCCGTCATCGACGGGGCTTCCTCACCGCGTCGCATCAAAAGGGATGTCGTCGTCCCCGTAGCCGGGGTGCGACGGATCGGGTCCGGGGTCGGGTGTCCAGTCGCGCTCGCCGAAGCCGCGCATCCGCGGGGCGCGGAATCCGGGTGTGGTCGCGAGCGGCGTGCTCGGGTAGTCGGGCACCGGCTCGAAGAACAGGAACTCGGCTACCTCGCGCGCCAGCCCCTTGACGCGCTCGATCGTGCGCTGCTCCTCGGCCACGTTCGGCAGCAGCAGCATGGCGACCTTCACGCCCGTGCCCAGCGAGATGCGCCAGGCCGTCTCGGGGTGCGTGCGCGACATCGTCTTGCCGTCGTCGCCGCCGCGCTCGATCCCGTCGTCCAGCGGTAGCTTCTGCTGCCGCTCGACGTACGGCTCGGCGTGGTCGTAGTAGTTGTCCTCCCAGACGCCCTTGCCATCGCGCTTCGGCCGCGTGCGCTGGTTGAACACGATCAGCGACGGCCCCTTGCCCTTCAGGCCGGCGGCTTCCCTGGCCTTGTCCTCGTCCTTGGTGTCGAGCCGCTCGACGTCGTCGTTGTCCGTGAAGATCCGGTACCAGTCGCCGTCTTCCTTGACGCGAATGATCTCGGCCACCATCTCCTGCATCAGTCCTCCTCCTTCACGCCCCACATCAGCCAGTCGGGGTGGCAGCGGAGGATCGAGCAGACGGAGCGCACGTTGATGCCGCCCTGGGGGCGGAACGTGCCGCGTTCCCAGTTGGAGATCGTCTCGCGCGTGACGCCGGCGAGATCGGCAAGCTCGGTCTGGGTGTAGCCGTACTTCCGGCGCCGAGCGCGCAGTCGAATCGCGAAATTCTCGTCGGCCCGATGGTCTTCCACCGTTGTCGCCATGCTCCGAATACCTCCCCGTATCTCGATGGTCACGTTACTAGCTGAAGCGACCCCGGAACGAAATTCCGCATGCGGAATTACGCAAGTGAATGTGAAGAGTTAGGAAGAGGGTGTGAAAAGGCGCTGCAAATAGGCACCCCGAATTCGCGGCGATAAACCACCTCCTCAGGAAACGTCGCTTCGCCACCGCCGGCCCCCCCACCGTCGGCGGCGGATCTCAGTCCACGGGATCCGGCCCTGTCTCCCGAGCGATACGCCCGGCAGCGAATCCACCGCAGCTTGGTTCTGAGCCTGCCGACGGGCAACGTAGCCACCCCGTCACCACTTTGCAAGCATTCGCACGAAAGTCCGCATGCGGAGTTTGCGGAGCGCGTGCGAAAGGTGGCGCGGATGCCCACCGCGTGTACGCTTCCGGGCGGCGAGGCTCGCCGGCGAGCGGGGAGGGGCGCGATGTCCACCCTCGCGGCGAAGGTCGAGAAAGTCAGGTTGCTCCTGACGACGCTCCACGATCCGTACCCGGCTCCACGAGCGTCGTTGCGGCCCGATCCGGGACCCTCACGGTCACGCTACGTCCCCTGCGAGACGTGCCGGCACACGGGCTGGACGAAGAAGCGCGACGGCTACGCGCTCTGCCTCTCGTGCAACGGAAGCTCGTGGCGCCGGCGCGAGCGCGGCGACCAGGAGTGGGACGCGTACCTGGAGCTACCGCTGCCGGAGGCGGCGTCGCTGCCGCGCGAGCCTGGCCGGCCGCGTCCCGAGCCGGATGACGACACGTTCGCCTGGGAGCGGCAGCGGGCCGCCTACGATCGGCACGGCTCGTATCGGGAGCTACGGACGGCGCTCGCCTGGCTCGCGCACCATGACGAGCGCCGGTACCGGCTCGTGCGCGCCGTCCTGATCAACCACGAGCCGCGCACGCTTTCGGCCCTGGATCGGATCGATGTCGACCTCGGGGTGATCGCCATCGCGCTCAGGATGAAGACGGTCAGGGTCCCGGCCTGGTTGATCGAGCGATCGAAGGCGGCCGAGAAGCGCGAGACGATCGAGGCGCTGGCGGGGGAGGGTCTGCGAGCCGGCGAGATCGCGAAACGGCTCGGCATTCCGAAGGAAGTTGTCCGCCGTCGGATGCGGACGTTAAGATCCAAACGCGCCGGAATCCCCCTCGGGGCGATGTGAGGCGTTACGTCGTCGGTGGCGCAGCGACCCCTCAGAACGACAACGGCCCCCCGAAGGGGGCCGAAGTCGCCACTACCACGACGTGGGAGTCTAGCGGTAGAGGTTCTTGACCCTCTCCCAGGGGATGGACGCGATCATGCCAGCGCCATCGATCGTGTCCCAGCGGACGACGGCCCCGTGGCGCGGGTGACGCCCGACGTACGTTCCTTCGCTGCCGGCGCCGAGGAAGGAGCCGTAGCCCTGGGGGGCGAACACGCGGCACCCCTCGGTGAACGTCTCTTGCGCCTCGGACGCGAAGTACGGCTCGGTGTCGAGATCGGTCATGCCTCTTCCTCCTCGTATCCCTCGCCCGTCCAGCCGTGGCGCGCTGCGGCCTTGGGCGAGTGCTCGTAGTAGAAGGCGAGCGCGCGCTGCTTCGCCTCGCGCCGGGTGTCGCAGGTGTCGACGCGGACGCGCTCCCAACGCTCCGCCTTGCCCGAGCGCGAGCCGCGCCCACGCGGCTCGTACACGAATACGGCGAACGTGCCGTCGAGCTTGCCCGCCCGGATCCGCTTCGTGGTGTAGCTCACGAGCCAGCCGTCCTCGGTCTTCCAGTCGCAGGTCGGCGCCAGGCCGTCGGGCGAGAACGCGGCTGCGTACTGCTCGTCGGTCATGGTCTGCGCCATGTGCTTCATGAATCTGTCCCAGTGCTCGCTCATGCTGCCTTCCTCTCCGCTGCCCAGCGCTCGATGTCCTGGCGCAGCCACACGGTCGCGCCGCGAAGCTCGGCCACGGGGGCCGGCAGCTTGCCGCGGTGCTTCCACATCGTCACGGTCTTGTAGGCCACGTCCATGAACTCGGCCACTTCGTACATGCCCATCAGTTGCAGTCGGCCGGCGTGGACTTCCTCCACGAGGCGCGCGTACCACTCCGCGCACTCGTCCATCTCGGTGCGGATCCGCTGCATGCGGTCGAGTACCTCGCCGGTCACTTGCCATCAATCCCTCGGGGCGGCGGCATGTGCCGCTCGTGCTTGAAGTAGTTCAGCCAGCTGCCGCCGACGACGGCGAGCAGCAGCACGGCGAAGAAGGCGGGGATCAGGTAGATCAGGCCGCCCCAGCCGAACAGCAGGTAGACGCCGACGAACAGCGCCGGCACCCAGATCGCGCCGAACGCGCTGAGCGCCGCTCGTCCGGGCGACATCCCGAACAGTCTCTGACTCATGACGCATCCCTCCGCTCGGCCACGAGGTTGGTGGTGCAGGCGTCGTAGAACCGCTCCTCGTCAAAGCGAGGGTTCTCGTGGCGCAGCCGGGCGATGAAGCTCTCGGCGAGCCGATCGCGCAGCAGGCCGCCGTCCTCTCGATCGCGGGCGTAGCCGTTCACAACCGCGGCGATCAACTCGAAGTCCTTCCTGGTCATTCCATCCTCCTTGTGGTGGTGGTGAAGCACTGGCGCTTCGAGGGGCGCCGGCCGAGCCGGCGCCCGTGCGAAACGTCACTGCGCTGCGAAGCCCTCCTGGATCAACGCGGTCACGAGCGAGTCGACGTACCGCGGCTCGACCACGAGCGCCATGCCGAACCACTGCGCGTCCTCCTGGGCGTGCCCGCGCAACCAGGCGAGCACGTCCATCGTGTGAGGCTCGATCAGGACGACCGAGCCGTGGTCGTTGACGCTGAACATCAGGCCGCCGCCTTCCAGTAGTGCCGCACGAACGCGAAGACGGCTTCGGCGGCGGCGAGCCGCCGGATGGTCTTCGCCTCGGTCGCGTTCGTGGCGCGCCGCAGGTGTCTTGGTGTTCTCTCGCTCATGGCTGTCCCTTCGTGGTGGTGGAGTGAAGCCTGGTGCTTCGAGCAGCGCCGGCCGGGAGCCGGCGCTGGTGCGAAACGTCAGGCCTAGCGGTTGCTCGGCGGGTTGCTGTAGGTGTCGTGCGCAAGCGCGTCGACCTCGGCCGCGTCCTTCGTGTCGCAGTGTCGACCGGCCCAGCCGCACGCCTCGCAGGCGGCGAACCAGACGGTCTTCTCGTCCCCTGCGCGCTTGGTGCGCTGCACCTCGGCGAGGTGGTAGTCGAAGCCGGTCTTGACGGGCATGCTCATGAGATCTCCTTCGTGGTGGTGTGGTTGTCGCGGCGCCGCGCTGCGTACCAGGCGGCGCCGATGGTCAGGGCGATGTAGCTCTCGACTGCGAGCAGCCCGAGCAGCGAGCCGCTCATCTAGCGCCACTCCCCTTCGTTGTAGACCTCGTAGGTGATGCCGGACACGATGTCCGAGATGTCGATCGCCTCGACGCCCTGCCAGGCGGGGTCGTCCAGGAGGATCTGGGTGACGCTCTCGCGCGCCCACTGCTCAAGCTCGAACATCTCGTCCAGGCCGTCCTCGACGGCGTCGCGCAGCGCGCTCAGGACGTCGCGCCGGATGCTCTTCTCGTACGCGCGCTCCAGGGCGTTCACCCGCCGCTCGTAGCTCTGCTCGCTCATGGTGCTCTCCTCGTGGTGGTGGTGGTGAAGCGGACGCTTCGTGAAGCGCCGGCCGGAGCCGGCGCTCGGACGAAGGGTCAGCTACTTGCAGCAGGGGAAGACGCGGACGTCCTCGGGGCCGTAGCCCATCTCGGCCATCTCGCCGTCGACGTAGTCGGCGAGGGCGGCTTCGACGCTCTCGAACGGGCCGTAGATCTGCGAGCCGTGCTCGCGGGCGTCCCGCTCGATGTCGCGGCAGCCATCGCGGTGGATGTGCGCGATGTGCTCGCGGCTGATCGAGTGGTTGAGGATGACGACCTGCGGGCCGGCCGGCTCGACCGGGAAGGCGGCGGGGTTGCCGAGCTTGAAGTCAGCCTCGGCCTTCTCCTCCAGCGCGAAGCGAAGCTCGTGGAGCGCCTGCGCGGCGTCCCAGAGCGCCTTCTGCGCGGCCTTGTTCAGGTCGCTCGCGGTGACGTGCTTGATCATCTCGGCCAGCGTCTCGACCTGCGCCTGTGCGGCCTTCACGGCGTGCGCCTCGCGCTTGTGGATCGTGGACACCAGGATGTGCTCGTTCGGGGTCATGCGATGCCTCCTGTGGTGGTGGGCGCGCCGGAGCGGCGCTGATCCCATCTATCGGCACCGCGTTGAAGAAGTCAACCCTCAGGAGGACGAATCCCCCAAATGGGTCACACGCCGAACGAGCATGAGCTTGAGGTCGAACAGACCCTCTCCGAGCAGAGTGGTGATGGAGAAAAGCGGGCTAGCGCCGCAGAGCCTTGCGTCCAGGACGCGAAGCTCGCGCTCCCCGAGGGTCACCGCGTCCCCGAGGGAGCGACCCTGCTCGAAGGGGAAGACGACGGCTTCTGCCGCGTCCTGAAGCTCGACGGCTCGCGCTGCCGCGCCGCTCGGATCCGTGGGACGCCGCTCTGCGCCGGCCACACAGGGATCGGCGTGGGGCGTGACCCTCAAGGCAATGCCGTTCTAGCTCGTGAAGCGAAGGCTCGCGTACGAGCACGAAGGGAGCTACTCGGGATCGGGCCGGCAAGAGTCGCTCAACCACGCCAGATCGCGCGGCTCAAGGCGCAAGAACGCGCCGAAGAAATCGCCGCCGCGCTCGTGATCGCGCCGCTCGAAGACCCCTCTCTCGGCACCCTCGAACGGCAGCGCGCCGTGGTCACGATGCTCGCCGAGACGTACCCGCTCGCCACCGCCAGCGTGGAGGTCGAGGTCCCCGCCGCCGGCGAGGTCGGGTCGCTCGGCTGGGCGGACATGCAGGCGCTCGCAGCCAGGCTCTTGGACGCCTGACACCCGCCTCACACCGCAGCGCTAGCCCAGTAGCCATGCGGCCTAGCGACGCGTGGGAGAACGAGCCGTTCTCGCACGCATGCCGCTCGCTGACAGGCAGGAGCGATCGCCGGCCGGCGCTCAACGAGGTCACCCCCCTCGTCGCGCTCAGCGTCTCGCGCGAGTGCTAGAGGGCGGCGAAGCCGCCCCCCCTCCCCCCTGCGCGAGCGCGACGGCGCGGGGCCTGTGACCGGGCCGCCAAAGCGCTGAGCGCGCGACCGCGGGGCCTGCCTTCGCGTTACGCGCGGGGCCTGCTTGACGTAACGGGAAGGAGCCTCATGCGTTACACCTGCGAGCACTGCCGTAACGAATTCGAAGCGGACAAGCCGGCGCGGTTCTGCTGTAACGCGCATCGCCAGGCAGCGCATCGAGAGCGTCTACGTCGAGCCGAGACGAACCTGGAAGGGCAGCGCCTCGCTCGACAGCTGACCGAAGAGAAGGCCACGGAAGAATTGGCCGAAGCGCTGACCCCGGTAGCTCAAGGCTCGGGGCCTGACGTCAGCGTCGAGTCACCTTCGACACCACCCCTCACTGCTGAGGGGCAGAGCGGCCGTCAGGCCCGGGACGAAGTCTACGTCGAGTTCGAAGGCGAGCCGAGACAGGTCGTCAGGGAAGCGCAGGTCAGCGAGGACGAGTACATCTTCAACGAGGTCGCTCAGACCAGACTGTACGTCGAGGGCATCAGGTCGAGTGTTCCTGTTGAGGAAAGGTTGAAGAGAACTGCCTCGTACGCTCGCTGGCGCTACCGGGGGTTTTTGTGCGGGGAGATCGCTAGTCTCTGAGCGTGAATCCCGAGCTTGAGCTAGCCGAGAAACACGCTCTGGCGCGCGAGTTCGGGGGGGCGCTCTGCTTCATCTCGGACTGGGATCCTGACGACACCGCCGACATCGGGGTGCTCAGGCTTTTGGAAGGACCGGAGGGGATCGGGCTGCTGCGGTTCACGAACCCGTACACCGACTTCGTCATTCGCATCAGGCTTGAAGACCTGGATTGGCTGATCGAGAACGGCCCGCTGGGCAACCCGGAATCGCCTGACTACTCGCCGTAGTTCCCCGGATGGTCGCGCCAGTCTCCGTAGACGTGCTCCGACTCCGGCAAGCCGCACTTCTCGCACGGATCCTCCGGGTTCGCGACAGCGAGTGCTTCCCGCGCCCAGCAATCCACCTCACAGAGATACGTGTAGATCGAGAAGGCGACGTGCTCGAAGTTGGTCGGATCGTGGCCAAGCTCCCTGAAGACGATTCCGTGGCTTCGCAGCACCTCAAGCACCTTCGGTTGCTGGGCGGCGATTTTCTCTAGGACGGCTTCGAGGGCGACCACGCGGGCGGATACCGCATCCAACGCCGCCCACGCCTCGTCGTAGAGGTCGTGGTCGAGAAGGTGCGCGGCATCAAGCGCCGTGTACGCCTTGTTGAGGTCGCTCACGGCGTCTCCTCCGAGTTCGCAGCCGCGACAGCGGCGAGCTTCCCCGCGAGCGCGGCCCGATCGAGCGCCACCTCGTCCAGGAGCTTCCTCAGATCGCGGTTCTCGGCTTCGAGGGCGCCGACACGCTCGTCCGAAGCGGCTGCGAGTTCGCGAAGCATCTCTCGCGCGAGGTGAAGCTCGGCTTCGAGGGCGACCACGCGGGCGGCGTGCTGGGCGAGCGACCCGAGTACTCGCAGGGGTGAGGGTTGATGGTCTGCCGCGGTTGCGAGCGCGAGATCTCCCCAGGGGGTCGACCTGTAGCGCTCGACCCAGGCGAGGCAGTCTTCGAGGGGCAGGAGGTCGCTCACTTCTGCCTGATCTCCTCGTCCTCCATGTCCTCCCTCAAAAGCTGAAGTGCCTGTATCCCCGCCATGATCGTGAACCGCAGGCGCTTGTTCTCGGCTTCGAGATCTGCTACGCGCGCGTGTAGCTCGTCCCATTCCGCCCGAGCGATCTGAATCAGGTCGGTGTCGATGCCGAGCGTGATCACGCCTCCCAGGATCTCCCCGCTGTCCGAGTTCCAGCGACATCCGCACCGGACGCAGAAGAAGGTGGGGGAGGACGTGTTGACGCCCGTCCAGCCGCAGTCGGGGCAGTGAACGGGGAGGGCGCTCACGAGGTCGCCTCGTGTACGAGCCGCACCTGCTCGCACATCAGCTGGTGCCCTTCGACCGCTTCCGCCTCGGTCGCGTACCGCCAGCACTCCAGGTCCGTTCTGTCCTCCTTGAAAACCATCGTCTCGAAGACGATCGGAGGGCCGCGCCCAAAGCTGTGGTCAAGGCCGAGCCAGACGGTCGACACGAAGTAGGGGCCGACGTGCTCCTGCTTCACGACCTTGTAGTCGCGGTCGTGCGCGAGCATCCCCCATTGCCGCATCGTGATCGGCTCCCCGTCGCGGTCGAAATGCTCGCTCAAGCCGTCCCAGTACGTCGACATCTCCTCGGGGCCGCCGAAGCCAAGTTCGAGCAGCCGTCTCATGGTGCGCTCGCTCGGCATCACTGTCCGATCCGTCTCGTGCCAGCCTGCAGACGAGAGGGCCAGACCTGATCTCGGTAGAACGCCTTACGGAGCACGGGGGCGCAGCGCACGACCTTGCCGCCCTCGATCACGAAACCGGCGCAGAGCGACCCCACGGTCACCTGGTACAGGCCGTCTCTCACTCCTCCTCCTCGGGGTAGCGATCCCCTGCGATGTTTGCACCCAAGTTCCCCTCGAAGTGGTCAGGCTCGGGGTAGGCGATCATCGCCATCGCGGTCGCGCTCCACTCCGCGTTGCAGTGCTCGCAGTAGTAGGCGTCTCGCGCGCGCGCGCGCGCGAGCGCGACCCCGCAGATCGGGCAGGGGTAGAGAGGTTCCTGCGTATCGATGTCGTCCGGGAGGCTCATGTCGTCAGTCGACCGCGGGTTCAGCTGGGAGCAGCTGGCACAGGATATCGCTCATGGTGTCGCTCGCTTCCTGGATGGCAGACGACGGGGCAGGCCCGAGCCGCACAACGGGGGGCCACGGCACCCGATCGAGTGCGACATCATCGGCGTGATCGGCGAGCGCATCATGAGCGCCTACCTGGGGATTCCCTGGCACCCGATGGTCGCCAAGCCCGGCCTGCTCGAAGGCGACGTGGGCGTGCATCAGGTCAGGTCGACCGACGTCCCTCATGGCTGCCTCACGGTCTACGAGGAGAACCCCGACGACGTCCCCTACTGGCTGGTGACGGTCAACGTGCGCGTCCCCATGGCGTCCATCAAAGGCTGGGCCTGGGGCCACGAGGTGAAGCAGCGGGAGTACTTCCGCACCGACCGCGAGGCGGACGCCTTCTGGCTGCCTCAGTCCAAGCTGCACGATCCGTCCACCGCCCCTGCTATCGTTCGCGCGCCTCGGGCCGGAGTCGACGGGTTACCTCTGCTAAAGGACAACTCCCGCCGGCACAACATGACCGAGGCTTGGATCCTAGGATGAAGCCGCCCAGAGAGATCTCGCTCAAAGCCCTGAGCTTGGCCTGGTGGCTGGCGCTCGTGACCAACGCGGCGCTCGGCTTCTTCCAGATCTGGTACCTGCACTTCTGGGGCGGCTGGATCTGCATCTTGATGACGATCTCGCTTTTGACCTTGCGCTCCTACCTGCTGGGGCGGCTCGGCGCCTTCGAGGCGATGCAGCCCGACTACAAGATCGAGTACATGGACGGCACCGCCTACGTCACGCCGAAGCACGGCGAGCCGTACATGATCCGCGTCCCCGAGGATCTAGAACTCGAGGGACCCGACCAGATCATGGCCTACGTCAGAGAGCACCTGCGGTAGCCGAGGCAGACGACGGAGACGGGGCGCCGCAAGGCCCCGGCTCTCCGTTCCTCGACCAGGGCCGTCAGGTCCCAGCCGTCCGCCCGCAAGGCCTTCCACTCGCCGAGCTTCCGGTTCAACTCCCCGAACCGATCCACGGGCAAGCGCTCGATCATGATCAGCGTGGCGCCGTCCCGTTGATCCAGGCCCGTCGCATCATCTGCGCCGCGACGCCGTTGGAGCCGTGGTAGCGCTTCGTCAACTCGCCGGTCGCGACCATGAGCTTGTCGGTCGATATGCGAGACAGCAAGGCGCGCTCCTCCTTGGAGAGGTTGCCGAGCGCGATCTTGCGGCCGGCGGAGGTCAGCCGCCACTCCCCGAAGTGCTCCTTGGTCGAATCGGTCTGGCGTTCGAGCACGCCGTAGCGCCTCATCCAGCCGAACCGCACCCCGACGCAGTTGTTGGCGTGGATGTGATCCAGCCCCATCGCGACCGCGCACTCTTCGGTCGTCACCCAGCCGTGCTCGGGTTCGACGTCCAGGACGATGTTCATCAACTCGCGGTCGGAGAACTCGATCAGCTTCAGCGAGTGCGGCTGTCTATTCGTCGCCATTGCGCTGCTCCTCCGGCATCAGCGCGAAGTGGACCATAGCCGCGCCCATCTTCCCCTTCTCCCTCGGCCGCCGTCCCAGCAGCCTGATCTGCTGTCGTTCCCGCAGGATGTTTGTGGCGCTGTGAACGGTCGTGTGGTGTAGCCCCGTCTCCTTCTCAAGCTCGGGGTTCGAGAAGGTGCGATCGGGATGATCGGTGAAGGCCTTGAGCACGCGGGCGATCGTCTCCTCCTTCGACCGCGTCTTGATCGCCGGCGACTTCCTCGGCGTCGCCTTCTCGACGTTCTCGGGATGGATCGCTCGCTCGGCCGCGCTGATCACGGCGCGCGTCCGCATGATCTGCACGGTGTACTGGCGGATCTCCGTCTTCCTCTCAAGGATCATCTCGTTTAGCTCCTTCTCCAGAGCCTCACGCTTCGCCACTAGCTCGGCGACTTCGTCCTGAAGTGGCTTCAGGATCACCTCAAGTTGGCCCCCGACGCGGGCTGCCAATGTCTTGTCGGTCATGCGTGGACCTCCTCCTTGTGGTTGCTGACCGCGGGCAAAACCTACCAATTGATGCGGGGGTTCGATGGGGTACGAAGCAACCCTTCTGGACGGAACTGTGATCGCCACGGCGGACAGTATGCAAGTCGACGCGCTGCTCCGCAGCCTTGCCCCCTCGCTTGAGATACAAGTCCGTAGTACGGAGACTGGCGAGGTCGTCACCAGGGCGCTCGTGCAGCTGGAGCAGCAGAAACAGCCGCTCAGCCTGAGCTACGGCGAGGGCGAGGCGCTCACGTACGACTTCGGCCTTCAGGGTCACGACGCCGACGCCGTGATCGAGTACGGCGACGGCGCCCAGGACGTGATCGCCATGGACGCCACCTACGCGACCCACACGTACGCGAAGCCGGGCACCTATCACATCATCGCCTCGACCCCGGACGGTAGGTCGGTGGAGACGACGATCTTCACCCAGGACTTCTCCTTCCGACTGCTCTCGATCGAGCCGGCGCAGAGCAGACTCGACGTCGGCTCGACCCTGCACTGCAACGGCTTCGGGTTCGTGGACGGCGCCGTGATCGTCATGGACGACGTCGACCTGCCCACCAGCTTCCAAAGTCCCCAGGAGCTAGCGGCGCCGGTCGACGTGACGGGGAGGGTTCCCGGCCCCGTGGGCGTTCACGTTCGCAACCCCGACGGCGTCACGAGCGCCGAGATCCCCTTCACGTTCATCGAGTAGACTCGCGACTTCAACTCCTCCCGTCGAGGCTCAGACCCGAGACGGTTGTAGTTGACCGCGGACGAGGGCGCCTTCGGGCGCCTTCGTCGTCTCTGGAGGCTGCATGCCCTACGCGCCCACGAACTGGGTGGACGGCGCCACGCCCGTGAATCGCGCCACCATGAAGAACATCGAGGACGAGCTTGTGCTCCTCGACGGTCGCCCGGTCGTCCCGACCGTGGTGAACGGGAAGTGGCTGCGAGGGTCGGGCGGCGCGGTGATCTGGGACGACATCACCCCCACCACGGTCCCCATCGCGGGGCAGGCGAACGGGTTCGCGACGCTCGACGCGACGGGGAAGATCCCGGTGGCGCAGCTGCCAGCGGCCGGAATCGCCGGGATGACCAAGTTTGCGGACACGGTGCTCGGCGCCTCGGCGGCCAACATCGACCTCCAGAGCATCCCGCAGACCGCGCTCCATCTGATGCTACGCATGCTGCTGCGCAGTGACGCAGCGGTCACCGGCGTCAACGTGGCGCTGCGGTTCAACAACGATTCCGGGGCGGACTACTGGGATGTCGCGTTGTCGAACCAGGCGGCCGCCCCGACGGGAGTCGAAACCCTGTCGGCCACGCTGGGCCTGGTCGGATTCGCGCTCGGAGCTTCAGCCGTGGCCGGGTACTTCGGTGACGTTACGGTCAACATCGGTGACTACGCCGCGGCCAGACAGCACAACTGGACGAGTGTCACACACGCCCTGTGGTCTTCGACCACGTCCACTCACCTGATCCGCGCCCAGGGCGGCGCGCACGCGCTAAGTCCTGCGATCACCCGGATCACGATCATCCCCGGCAGCGGCAACTTCATCGCCGGTAGCCGCGTCACCCTGTACGGCCTGAACTAGGAGGGCGCATGGAGACTCCGACCATCCTGGTCGTCAACGTCGAGACGGGCGAGGAGGAGCACCGCGAGATGACGCCCGAGGAGATCGAGGCGCTGGGGGCGGCACAGCAGGCGGCGGTCGCCCCCGAGCCGGTCGACCCGCTCGCCGGTCTACCCGACGAGGCGACCGTGACGGTCGCTCAACTGCGAGAGCTACTGGGGAGGACACCATGACCTTGACGTTCATGGACGTGTGCGTGTTCGCCATCGCCGTGGCACTTTGGCTCATCTTCCTATTCGGGACCAACGTGGTTTAGATGGCTGAAGGCGACTGGTTCCCGGCACGCGCCACCCCGCACCCGCCCGCGCAGACGATCGCCGCGAGCGCCGTCTTCGATTTCCTCGCGCCCGCGGGCGCCAACGGGTTCTACCTCGGCGCCGATAACGGTCCGCTGATGCTCACGTTCGACGGGACGACCGCCACGGCCACCAACGGGTTCGCGGTCGATCCCGGCAAAGGCAGCGCTGGCCTTGTCCCCGTGACGGTGAGGGGGAAGCTGTCTGTGTTCAACGCGGGCGCGCAGCCCTCCAAGGTCGAGGTCGCCTGGCTGGAGAGAGAGGGGTAATGAAGAAGGCAGCCCGTAACGCCAAGGTCAAGACGGTGATGGGCGAATACAAGAAGGGCCAGCTGCACTCCGGCTCCGCGAAGGGGCCGGTCGTGAAGAAGCGATCCCAAGCGATCGCGATCGCCATGAGCGAGAGCGGTCAGGCGAAGCGTAAGCGCAAGAAGTGAAAAAGAGGAGAGGAGGTGAGGAGCCGGACGCGCTGACATCGCATCCGCCAGCGGGTGGGTCCTCGCCGCATCCGACCCGCGCCTCGGGGACCCGTCCGGTGGCGGCATGATCGCCAGGATCCCCGACCAGGCTCTCATCACCATCAACAGCCTGGAGATCCTCGGGATCATCTACCTGGCCGTCGCCGTCTCCAACCTGCGCGCCAGCATCGCCAAGCTCGAAGGCCGCCTGCAGGAGCGCGACCGCGAGCAAGAGAAGTGAGTGCTGGCGCTCTCCGATCACTCCACCATCACGATCTCGGTGATCGGGCTGTTCGCCTTCCTGGCGATCGTCGCGCTCGCCCGCTCGCTGATCCGTAAGGGCGCGAGCGACTGGCACCGGATCCGGATCGGCTTCTTTATCGAACGTGACCCGCACGACAAGGACTAGGCCCATGCCTGAGTGGTTCATCGGGTTCTGGACATGGTGGCGACGCCGACGTGGCGACAGGATCGTGGATCGCGGTGACGTGGTGCTCGCGTGGTCGCAAGACCGAATGCACTACGTCCGGCGTCGCGCGACATCGTAAGCGACCAGGGAGGCAGCCCGTGAAGGTGCTGGCCGCGATCCTGCTCGTGCTCGTCTTGACTACGTCTGCCGCGTCTGCTACGCGCACGCGCGCGTCAGACATTCACTGGCTTCACCGCGCCTTCCTCTGCATTCATCGTTTTGAAGGCTCCTGGCGCGATCCCAACCCGCCCTACTACGGCGGGCTTCAGATGGACTACAGCTTCCAGCGCACCTACGGGCGCGAGTTCCTGCGCGCCTTCGGCACCGCCGACCACTGGCCCCCGTACCTGCAGATCGCGGTGGCGATGCGCGCCTACCTCTCGGGGCGCGGCTTCTACCCCTGGCCCAACACGGCACGGAGGTGCGGCCTGCTGTGACAGCGACCCTCGGCGTCGACCCCGAGTTTCTCGCGGCCTTCAAGAAGGACTACGCGCGCCGGCTCAACGAACGCGCCGAGGCGATGCAGCATCCCGCCGGCCTGCTCGACCACGTCCAGTGCGTGGACGGCAAGACGGGCGAGGAGTTCAGCTTCACGCTCACCGACCCCGAGGCGGGCTGGTACTGGCAGCGCGAGGTGCTCGACAACTGGATCGAGCACACGCTCAGTCTGGTGTTGAAGGCGCGGCAGATCGGGATCACCTGGCTGGCGTCCGGCTACGCGCTCTGGAAGCTCCTCACCCTTCCAGGCACTCGCTGCCTGATCGTGTCGATCAACGAGGACGAGGCGATCAAGGTCGTCAACCGCCTCTACGACATGTTCATGTCCCTGCCCGAGCACCTGCAGTTCGAGGCGCAGGTGACGAAGCCGTCACGGGGCGCGCGTCCCACCACCCTGATCGAGTTCACCTTCCCCTCCGGGAAGATCTCCTCGGTCGTCGGCCTGTCGAGCACGAGACGAGCGGGTCACGGCGAGACGGCCACGCTCGTGCTCCTGGACGAGTTCGCGCGCCACGAGTACGCGCGCGACGCCTGGAAGGCGACCTTCGCCACGGCGGACAACGGCGGCCAGATCATCGTCGTGTCTACGGCCAACGGCGTCTCCAACGAGCAGACGGGCGAGGGCAACTTTTACCACCACCTGTACGTCAACGCCGAGGGCTACGGCATCGAGACGCAGTTCCTGCCCTGGTCACTGCACCCCGACCGAGACGAGGACTGGTACGAGCAGGTGGCGCGCGCGCTGCCGCCGGCGGACAGGGCGGAGCAGTTCCCGCGCTCCCCCGAGGACGCCTTTATCAACACGGGCGAGTGCTGGTTCGACGCCGAGGATCTCACCTGGTACTCGGAGGAGCACGCGCTCGAAGACAAGACGCGCATGCGCTTCGTCGTGGACGACTCGGGCGCCAAGGCGAAGATCCACTGGGTCGACAAGGGCCTGATCCGCGTTCACGAGAAGCCGGATCCGAAGCGCGAGTACGCGATCGGCACCGACGTCGCCACCGGGCGCGGCTACGACTACTCGTGCGCGTACGTCATCGATCTCGCGTCGCAGGCGCTCGTGGCCGAGGCGTACGGGAAGGTCGACGCCGACGAGTGGGCCGAGCAGCTGCACTACCTGGGCCGCTGGTACAACAGCGCTCGCATCGCGGTGGAGATGGGCGGCGGCTACGGCGAGCCGATCATCATCTCGCTGCGCGACGGTCGCAAGGGCCGGCCGCACTACCCGAAGCTGTACCGGCACTCGATCGCCGACCGGGTCGACGGGCACAAGCTCGCGAACTACGGCTTCCCGATCAACAACAAGACCCGGCCGCAGCTGATCAACGTGATCGAGCAGGCGTTGCGCGAGCGCACGGTACCGGCGCTTCCGCGCACCCTGCTCATGGAGCTTCGCACCTTCGTGCGCAGGGACACGCTCCCCTCGCCTCGGGCGCAGGAGGGCGCGAACGACGACCGCGTCATGGCGTTCGGCCTGGCGTTGGAGATGTACCGGCAGTACGGCCGGCACGAGCGCCAGGTGCGGCGTCGCGTCAAGACGAAGCCGCACGCCTACCCGTGGCAGAAGAGGAGGGTCGCATGAGCAGCATGATGGATTTGGCGGCGGCGCTAGGTCCCGGTGGGGGAGGCGGCCCCCCGCCTGGCGCTGGACCTGCGGGGCTTCCCCCTGGTCTGGGACCGAGTGGGCCGCCACCCGGCCTTGACGCCGGCGGGCCGCCGCCTGGCGCCGCAGACCAGGGGGGAGATCAGGGTCAGTACGCCGACTCGATCTCCGCGCTCGACGGCGCCGAGGAGGCGCTGCACGCCTTCATCCAGCTTGACCCCGACGAGGTCGACCGGGCCGAAGCGAGCAAGGCGCTGCAGATCGTGCTGAAGCTGAAGGCGTCCAACCAGACCTCGAACCAGCAGGGCGACATGAAGTCGCTGGCGCGAGCGCTGCAGGGCGGGCCGGCGCCGGGACCGGGTGGAGGGCCGCTTGGCTGAGAAGGATCTCTACGACCAGTCCGAGCAGAAGGACGCCGTCCAGTTGGTGGTGAAGGCGGTGGAGACGTGCGAGCGCCGCTACCACGACGCCTTCGTGGAGCGGGTCGAGCGGCGCTACAACGCCTACCGCGGCCTGGCCGAAGCGCAGCCCAGCAAGGACACCTCGCAGGATCCCGACGAGGACTGGCACTCGAACATCACGACCCCATACGTGCTGAACACCTGCGAGGGGATGCTGGCGACGATGCTGGAGCCGTCGCCGCGCTTCAACGTCACCCCCAGGCCGAAGCCGGACGAGCCGCTGGAGGAGGTGGTCGCGCGCCTGCACAGCGTGGACGCGGTCAGCGACACGTTGCGCTACGCGCTCGACGTCGACCACTTCGCGGAGAAGCAGCGCGACTTCATGCAGCAGGACCTGATCGCCGGCATCTCCGTCCTCAAGGACTACTGGCACGAGGAGCACCGCGACGTCACGGCGCTCGTGCCCGACATGATCGACATCCAGGACGCCTACGGCACCACGATCGACACGCTTCAGTCGCACAAGGAGGAGACGACCCGAAACGCGCTCGTGCGCGACGACGCCTGCTGCGAGGTCAGGGACGTGCGCGACTTCTTCTGGCCGCCCCAGGCTCCCAACGTCGACAAGGCCGAGTACCTGATCGACCGCACCTGGGAGAGCTTCTCCTCGCTCAAGCGCAAGGAGAAGGACGGCTACTACCAGAACGTCGACAAACTCAAGGAGACGCGCTCGGTCGCGCGCATGAGCGACCTCACCAAGCGCGAGCAGCGACTGCGCGGCATCGACCGCACGCAAGACCTGGTCGAGGTGCTGGAGTACTGGACGCCGGAGCGCGTGATCACGGTCGGCAACCGCACCGTGAAGCTGCGCGACGACGCCAACCCGTTCTGGAACGGGCGCCTCCCGTTCGTCATCTGCTCGGCCATGCCCGACGCCTTCCAGATCCCCGGCATCTCGGTGGTCGAGGCGCTCGCGCAGCTGCAGCAGATGCTGTGGACGCTGCAGAACCAGCGCCTCGACGTCGTGCGCCTGCTGGCGAACCTGATCACCGTCATCCGCTCCGACGTGGACGACCCCGAGGCGTTCGAGTGGGCGCCGAACGCGCAGTGGATCGTGGAGGATCCGGGCCAGGTCGAGACGCTGAAGATCGACCCTAGCGCCGCCCAGATCACCCTCCAGGCAGAGGGCCTGCTCAAGGGCGACCTCCAGAACATCATGGGCGGGCTGCCGATGGCGAGCGGCGCCGACTCGCAGACGATCGACCAGCAGACGGCGACCGGCGTCTCGATCATCACGACGATCGCGCAGCGGATCATCCAGTC
>DATILR010000471.1:0-6533 GCA_035476275.1 Binatus sp. (SeqCode)
CGCATGACGCGGTTCCAGAGCGTGTACACGAGCGGCGCCAGCGCCATCGGCGTTCCGGGGTGTCCGGACTTCGCCTGCTGCACGGCATCGATCGAGAGGGTACGGATCGTGTTGATCGACAGCTGGTCCAGTTGCTCGTTCGTCATTGCTTCACCGTCCTTCGTCCAACGACGCCACCTTGCCGAGGCGCCGGAGGTGTCGCTCGGCCCGGCTGCCCTCGGCCGCCAGGAACGTCTGGACGAGGTCCCAGGCCACCGCCGGGCCGACGGTTCGACCGCCCATGCACAGGATGTTCATGTGATCGTCCTCGACTCCCTGCCGAGCGGAGAAGTGATCGTGGATCAGCGCGGCGCGGACGCCTCTGATCTTGTTGGCACACACCGAGGCGCCGACGCCGCTGCCGCAGATCGCCAGTCCACGATCCACGTTCCCCGCCACGACCGCCTTGGCGAGCGGCACCACGAAGTCCGGGTAGTCATCGTCGACGTGCAAGGCATGCGCGCCGAAGTCGACGACCTCGTGCCCCGCGGCGCGGAGCTGGGCGACCAGCTCCTCCTTCAGAGCGAACCCGCCGTGATCGGTCGCGATGCCGACGCGCATGACCTTCACCCCGCGTTTCCCAGTCGCTTCATGGCGGCTCCCACGCTTTCCGCGTCATTGAAGATCGCCGACCCGGCGACCAGGACGTTCGCGCCGGCATCGATCACCAGCGGAGCGGTGGTCGCATCGATGCCGCCGTCGACCTCCACGTCGCAGGGGCGATCGAGCTGGTCGACCATCCGGCGGACGCGCCCGATCTTCGGGAGGGTCGTGTGGATGAAGTGCTGATGTCCGAAGCCCGGGTTGACGGTCATGACCAGGACCTGCTCCACGTCCACGAGTATCTCTTCCAGCACGGAGGCTGGCGTCGCGGGATTGATGACCACGCCCGCGCGTTTGCCGAGCGCTTTGATGCGCTGCACCGTGCGATGCAGGTTGGCGTTGCCTTCCCAGTGGACAAGGAGGGAATCGGATCCGGCCTCGGCGAAGGCCTCGAGAAACGCATCTGGGTCCGCCACCATCAGATGCGTCTCGAGGGGAAGACGCGTCACCGGCCGCAGCGACTGCACGATGGCTGGCCCCATCGACAGGTTCGGTACGAAGTGCCCGTCCATAACATCCACGTGGATGCGATCGGCCCCGGCCCGCTCGGCGTCGGCGACCTGCTCGCCTAGGCGCGCGAAGTCGGCCGCGAGGATCGAGGGCGCGAGCCGCACCCGTTGCCTCCGGTCAGGCGGCACGGCCCTTCTCGAAGATGTCCACGAACTCCCGGTACCGGCGGGCGATCTCGGCGACGGCATGTTCTCGCGTCGTCTGTTTGGCGCGCCAGCCGACCAGTGGCTCCCAGAAGTCGGTGCGGCCGACCGCGAACCCGATGAAGCCCGGGACTCCGGCGGCGATCGTCAACCACTCGCGGACCTTCTTCTCGTCTTCGCCCCGGCCGAGGATGATGCAGCCCACGCGGTCCCGGCCGCCGCGCCTCGCGATGGCAACGATCCGCTCGCAGTCCTCACGACGGTCGAGCCCCTCGATCTTCCAGACGTCCGGCTCGACTCCGGCATCCTGGAGCTCCCGGATCGCCCCGACCATGAGCCGTGGGCGGAGCTCCAGGTCGTAGGCCTTCTTGTCGTCGTTGAGCCGCTGGAGCTGCGCCTTCTCCGCCGGCACCAGCAGCTCGAACATGAACTGGCTCCGGCTCTTGGCGTGCAGGTATTCGGAGAGCCGCGTCAGACGAGCGGCCTGCCGCCGATTCAGCGCCTGATCGCCTTCCGGGTTGTAGCGGACGAGGACCTTGCAGAACGTGGGATGAAAGAGCTCGATGTGCTGGGCGAAGTCATCGCCATACTCGAAGTCGAACTCCGCCTGGCCGCTCTTCTCGGCCGGGCACGCCGTGGCGTATCCCTCTGCCGCCGCGTCGCGAAGGATCGCGGCGCCGAACCCCTCGTCGACCAGGATGCCGGCCTTCTCCCTGGGGACCCCGGCCGCCACGGCGGCCTTGAAGCCATCGTAGATCACCTGCTTGGCGGCCGCGATCTGCGCCGTCTGCTCGGCGCTCAGCGGTCCCTCCCACCCGAACATCTTGGTCTCGAACGAGCCCCGATGGTCGAAAGGCAGGACGTACAGGTCCCGATCGAATCCGATCGTCATCGCACCACCTCCCGGAGTTTCCGGTAGCGACGGATGAGGCCGTTCGTGGACGAGTCGTGGTCGAGCTTCGGCTCGGCCTCGCTCTCGACCTCGGGGATGATCCGTTGGGCCAGCACCTTGCCGAGCTCGACGCCCCACTGATCGAAGGAGTCGATGTGCCAGATCGTGCCCTGCGTGAAGACACTGTGCTCGTACAGGGCGACCAGCTTGCCGAGCGCCGCCGGCGTCAAACGATCGATCAGGATCGTGTTGGACGGCCGGTTGCCGTGGAACACCCGGTGCGGCGCGAGCCAATCGGGAGTTCCCTCGGCCTTGACCTCCTCCAGCGTCTTGCCGAGCGCCAGAGCCTCGGTCTGCGCGAACACGTTCGCCAGGAGCAGGTCGTGATGCCGGCCACTCGCGTTGAGCGGCCGGGCGAAGGCGATGAAGTCACAGGGTATCAGCCGGGTCCCCTGGTGGATCAGCTGGTAGAAGGAGTGCTGCCCGTTGGTTCCCGGCTCGCCCCAGTAGACGGGGCCGGTCTTGCAGTCGACCTCGGTCCCCTCGAGCGTGACGTGCTTCCCGTTGCTCTCCATCGTGAGCTGCTGGAGATAGGCCGGGAATCGCTTCAGGTACTGCTCGTACGGCAGCACCGCCACCGTTTCGGCGCAGAAGAAGTCGTTGTACCAGAAGGCCAGGAGGCCCATGAGCACGGGCAGGTTCCGCTCGAACGGCGCGGTCCGGAAGTGCTCGTCCATCTGGTGGAAGCCGTCGAGCATCGCCCGGAAGTTCTCGGGGCCGACCGCGAGCATGGTCGAGAGGCCGATCGCCGAGCCCATCGAGTAGCGCCCGCCGACCCAGTCCCAGAACTCGAACATGTTCGCTCGGTCGATGCCGAACTTCGCGACCTCGGCCGCGTTGGTCGAGACCGCGACGAAGTGCCTGGCGACCGAACCTTCGTCCCCTCCCAGGCCCGCGATGGACCACGCCCGCGCCGTGCGCGCGTTGGTCATCGTCTCGAGCGTCGTGAAGGTCTTGGACGACACGATGAAGAGCGTCTCGGACGGATCGAGATCGCGGACGGCTTCCGCGAAGTCGGTGCCATCGACGTTGGACACGAACCGGAACGTCAGGGCGCGGTCGCTGTAGTACCGGAGCGCCTCGTAGGCCATGACCGGCCCCAGGTCCGAGCCGCCGATGCCGATGTTGACGACGTTGCGGATGCGCTTTCCCGTATGGCCCTTCCAGGCGCCGCCCCGCACGCGCTCGGCGAAGGCGCTCATCTTGTCGAGCACGGCGTGCACCTGCGGTACGACGTTCTCGCCATCCACGACGATCTTTGCCCCTCGGGGGGCACGCAGGGCCACGTGCAGGACGGCCCGCCTCTCGGACACGTTGATCTTGTCGCCCCGGAACATCGCGTCGATCCGTTCGCGCAAGCCGGATTGCTCCGCGAGCTGCAGCAGCAGGGCGAGGGTCTCGTCCGTGATGCGGTTCTTCGAATAGTCGAGGAAGACGCCGGCGGCCTCCGCCGTCAGGCGCTCGCCACGCGCGGGGTCGTCGGCGAAGAGTCGCCGGAGATGCAGCGCGCGGACCTGCTCGTGATGCGCCGCGAGGGCCTTCCATGCCGGCCGTCCGCTCACCGGCGGGCTCGACCGGTACGTGACGACGGGCTCGGGGCTCGCGATCGAACCGTGCTTCGCGTGGGTCGTCATGGAAGCCCCCCTAGCTCGCCTTCGCGAGCACGGCGCTCTTGGAGGTGATCACCGCCAGGAGATCGTTCCAGGATTTCACGAACGCCTTGGCTCCTTCGTCCTGCAGCCGGGCGGCCAGGGCGTCGACGTCGATGCCGGCCTGGCCGAACCGCCCCAGCACCTCCTCGCAGTCGCCGCCGTCGGCCGGCAGAAGCGAGCCGAGCTCGCCGTGCTCGGCCAGCGCCTTCAGCGTCGCTTCAGGCATGGTGTTCACGGTGAACGGCGCGGCGAGCGCCTTGACGTAGAGGACGTCCGAGGCGTGGGGGTCCTTGGTTCCCGTGCTCGCCCACAGCAGACGTTGCGGGCGGGCTCCGGCGTTGGCGGCGCGCTGCCAGCGGGGCGAGTCGAGCAGTACGCGGTACGCCGCGTACGTCCGCTTCGCCACCCCGATCCCGAGCTGGTTCAGGAGCCCGCCGGGCACCTTGCCCGCAACGGCGGCATCCCATCGGCTGATGAACACCGAGGCGACGGACCCGACGTCCGGCTCGAGCCCGGCATCGATGCGCCGCTCGATGCCGCGCAGGAAGGCCTCGGCGGCCGCCAGGTACTGCTCGCGCGAGAAGAGGAGCGTGACGTTGACCGGTACGCCGGCGAAAATCGCCTCCTCGATGGCGGGCACGCCTTCCTTCGTCCCGGGGATCTTGATGAAGAGGTTCGGTCGACCAGCCCTCGCGAAGAGCTCCTTGGCCGCGGCGAGTGTGCTCGCCGTGTCGTGGGCGAGGAGCGGTGACACCTCGAGCGACACCCACCCGTCGACGCCGGCTGTCCGGTCGTTGATCGGCCGGAACAGGTCCGCCGCGCGGGTGAGATCCTCGAGGGCCAGCTCGAAGAAGAGCCCCTCGCCTCCCTGCCCCTTCGCGAGCTTTTCGCGGATGGCGGCGTCGTAGGCCGTGCTGTTCTTGATCGCGTGGTCGAAGATGGTCGGGTTCGAGGTGAGGCCCGTCACCGACAGCTCGTCGATGTAGGTCCGGAGGGTGCCGTCGTTCAGCAGGTCACGGGTGATGTTGTCGAGCCAGATGCTCTGTCCGAGCTCGTGCAGTTTTCGCGTCGTCTTCATCGCGTCTCCTCTGCAGCGGACGGGACGCCCGCTCGGCGCCGTCCGCCGGGGCCACGAAGGGCGTCGTTCACGATCTCCTGAGCCTCCCGGACGATCGTCTCCAGGTGCGACCCGTCCCGGAAGCTCTCCGCGTAGATCTTGTAGATGTTTTCCGTGCCCGACGGGCGTGCCGCGAACCAGCCGCTCGCCGCCACGACCTTCAGGCCCCCGATGGGCGCATCGTTGCCCGGCGCCTTCGTCAACTTGGCGACGATCGGCTCGCCGGCGAGCATCGGTGCCGTCACCGCGTCGGCCGAGAGCTTCGCGAGGCTCGCCTTCTGTTCGGCGCTCGCTGCCGCGTCGACGCGCGTGTAGCACGGCGCGCCGAACTCCGCCGTCAGGATCCGGTAGTGCTCGCCAGGGTCCTTCCCGGTCCGCGCCGTGATCTCGGCCGCGAGCAGGTTCGGCACGAGCCCGTCCTTGTCCGTCGTCCACACGCTTCCGTCGCGGCGCAGGAACGTCGCCCCCGAGCTCTCCTCGCCGCAGAAGCCGATCGACCCGTCGACGAGCCCCTCGACGAACCACTTGAAACCGACCGGTACCTCGATCAACCGCCGTCGGAGACGCGCCGCCACCCGGTCGATCATGCTGCTGCTGACGACCGTCTTGCCGACGGCGACCGACGCCGGCCAGCCGGGGCGATTGGCGAAGAGGTAGTTGATCGCCACGGCGAGGTAGTGGTTCGGCGGGAGGAGCCCCGCGCTGCGGCTCACGATGCCGTGGCGGTCGGCATCGGGGTCGCTCGCGAAGGCGACGTCGAAGCGGTCCTTCAAGTCGACCATTCGCGCCATCGCGTACGGCGACGACGGGTCCATGCGAATCTGGCCGTCCCAGTCGACGGTCATGAAGCGAAACGTCGGGTCGACGGTACGATTCACGACCTCGAGCTCGAGCCCGTACCGCTCGCCGATCGTGTGCCAGTAATCGACGCTGGCGCCACCGAGTGGATCGACCCCGATGCGGACTCGGCTGGCGCGAATCGCGTCGAGGTCCACGACCGACGGAAGATCACGCACGTAGGCATCGAGGTACTCGTGCCGGTGGGTGGTGGACGCGGTGCTGGCGCGATCGAACGGGATCCTCGCCACGCCGCGTAAGCCGTCGGCGAGAAACGCGTTCGCGCGCTCCTCGATCCACTGGGTGACGCGCGTGTCGGCTGGCCCACCGTGCGGCGGATCGTACTTGAAGCCACCGTACTGCGGTGGGTTGTGCGACGGCGTGATCACGATCCCGTCGGCGAGCCCGCGGCGCCGGCCGCGGTTGTACCCGAGCACGGCGTGCGACACGACGGGCGTCGGCGTGTAGCCGTCCCGGGCATCGACCATGACGTCGACGCCGTTGGCGGCCAGTACCTCGAGCGCGGTCACGAAGGCCGGCTTCGAGAGCGCGTGCGTATCGAAGCCGATGAAGAGCGGCCCGTCGATCCCCTCGTGTTTGCGGTGGAGGCAGATCGCCTGCGCGATCGCGAGGATGTGGTCCTCGTTGAAGGCGGTCTCGAGCGAGGAGCCGCGATGCCC
>DATILR010000472.1:0-9888 GCA_035476275.1 Binatus sp. (SeqCode)
CCCTTCGGGTGGGACCTCGACGCGCTCCTCCTCGGACCCGACGGCGCGGGCGGCACGCCCGACGACGGCACCATCGTCACTCCACCGGGATGCACCGGCAGCGTCGCCCGAGCTCCGGGACCGGCCAGCCCGCCGCGCGTCCTGCTCGGCATCGACGCCGCGGCCCGTGGTGGTCGGCGTCTGGTCGACGCCGTCATCGGCCGCGATCCCACGGCGGCCACGCCGGCACTCGTCTGGACGACGCTGCCGCCGTCCCCGGATGCCGTCACCGGGACGATGGCACTCGACGGCGCCGACGCCGATCCGGCGTCGGCGGATATACCGGGGCTGGCTGCGCCCGCGGCACCGGCGGATCTGGACGGCTGGCTCGCCGCGCAAGGGCCGCACATCGCACAGACTCCTCGCACGGCGGCTCCCATACGAGCGCTTCCCCCTCCCCTCTCCGAGCTCGCAACGCGGGCCGAAGCCGCTGGGCCGGGGGGCGCGGAACTCCTCGCCCCGCAGGGCGCACCGTCCTCCCCGCCCGCGCTCGCCCTGGTGGGGGGTGACCTCGTGGTCTCGGACGCGCGCCAGGGCTCGGGAGTCCTCGTCGTGGAGGGTGCTCTCGACATTCGAGGGTCGTTGGATTTTACTGGGGTCGTAGTGGCGGTGGGGGGCGTGAAGATCGCCGGAGGAGCTACCCTGGGGGTGGCGGGGGCGCTGTGGCTGGGTGCTCCATGGCCCCCGACGGCACCCCTGACCGTGGCGGGCCATCTGACGCTCCGCCAGAGCCGGGCGGCGATCGCAGCCGCCGAGGGGGTCTTTGCGCTTCCGCGACGCGCTATCCTCCGCGGGGTCCGTGATGTCGGCTAGAGCAGCCCGCGGGGGGAGCCGTAGGGTGCTCGTGGTGGAGAACGACCCCGAGAGCCGGCGGATCGTGACCAAGGTCCTGGCCCTGGAGGGCTACGAGACGCTGGAGGCCACCAACGGCCGGTCGGCCATCGCGCTCGCCCACGAAGCCCACCCCGACCTCATCATCATGGATCTGGCAATGCCGGAGCTGGACGGCTGGGAGGCTTCCCGGCGGCTCAAGGCCGACCCGAAAAGTGCCGATATTCCGATCATCGCCCTTACTGCGTTCGCCATGCGAGAAGATGAGGAGCGTGCCCGGCGGGCCGGGTGTGACGGCTATCTCGCGAAGCCTTGTCGGCCGCAGACCATCCGCACGACCGTACGTACCTTCCTCACGCCGCGCTGAGGTGTTGGAGACGGTGTGATGAGTGCGTTTGTTCTGGTCGTCGACGACAACGAGGACAATCTCCGCATCATCCGCGACATCCTGCGGACGCGGGGGTTCGAGGTGCAGCTCGCCCGTGACGGGCCAACCGCGCTCCAGTCGATCGAGGAGCGCCGTCCCGACCTGGTGTTGCTCGACGTCATGATGCCCCAGATGGACGGCTTCGAGTTCCTGGAGCGTCTGCGCGCCAATCCCCGACACGCGGCACTGCCGGTCATCCTCGTCACCGCGCGCACGCAGGACGACGACCTGCTCGCCGGCTACAAGGGCGGAGCGGACTACTACATCACGAAGCCGTTCACGCCGCGGCAGCTCCTACACGGCATCGGACTCGTCCTCGGCTCCGGCGCGGCGGACTGATCGGACTTGCGGACGGTAAGCGCTCCCGCTAGACGGAGCGCTCCCCCGTGTCACTCTTCGTCACCTTCGAAGGCATCGAAGGTTCCGGTAAGTCCACCCACCTTCGGCACCTCGCGACGCATCTGCGCACGCTCGGCAGGGTCGTCGTCGCGACGCGCGAGCCGGGGGGCACCGCGGCCGGCACCGCCATCCGCCGCCTGCTCCTCGACGCCGAGGCGGTGCCGCTCAGTGCGCTCGCCGAGCTCCTCCTCTACTGTGCCGACCGGGCTCAGCACGTGGAAGAGGTCATCCGTCCCGGGCTCGTTGCGGGTCGGGTGGTGCTCTGCGATCGCTTCTCGGAATCGACGATCGCGTACCAGGGCTACGGGCGGGGCATCGATCTGGAGACGGTGCGGAGTCTCGACGCTCGCGCGCGGAACGGCGTCACGCCGACCCTCACCTTTCTCCTCGACTGCCCGGTGGCGGAGGGGCTCGCCCGCGTCCGGAAGCGGAGCGGGACCCGGGACCGCTTCGAACGCGAGGTCGTCGACTTCCATGAGCGCGTGCGCGACGGGTTTCGCGCCCTCGCGGCGGGCGAGCCCACCCGCTTCTGCGTGATCGATGCGACGGAGCCGGCCGACCGGGTCCGGGATCGGGTGATCGCCGAGATGGAGCGCAGGCTCCAGGAGCTTCGATGAGGCTGGGCGGCGTCGTGGGACACGCGCGGGCGGTCGAGCGGCTGCGCCGCGCGGTCGCCGAGGACCACGTGCCTCACGCCTTTCTCTTCCTCGGTCCGGAGGGCGTCGGAAAGCGCGCCCTCGCCGACGCCCTCGCGGCCCGCCTTCTCTGCGCGGACCCCAAGAAGGACGACGCGTGCGAGGCGTGCGGGCAGTGCACGCGGGTCGCGGCGGGCACCCATCCCGACGTCCGCCTCGTCGTGCGCGACGAGGACCGCCGCGACGTCCGCATCGAGCAGGTGCGCGAGCTGACCCGCTGGCTCTCGCTCCAGCCGCTCATGGCGAGCCGGAAGGTCGCCATCATCGACGGGGCCCACGAGCTCAACGAGCACGGCCAGAACGCCCTCCTCCGCACGCTCGAGGAACCACCCGTCGGCTGCCACATCCTCCTGCTGGCCACGGCGGCGTCGCTCCTCCTCCCCACGGTTCGCTCCCGCTGCCAGGTCGTTCGTCTCGATCGGCTCGACCCCGCGGAGGTCGCCCGGGTCCTCGAGGCGAAGGGGCTGCCCGCCGAGCGCGCGCAGCTGGTGGCCGGACTCGCCGAGGGATCGCCCGGCCGAGCGCTCCTGCTCGACGGGGAAGAAGCCGTGCAGACGCGCGCGCGGGTGCTCGACGCGCTGGCCCATCTCGGGTCGTGGTCCGCGGCCGAAATCTCGGCGGTGGCCCAGGAGCTCGCCAAGGGCGCGCTCGATCTGGCCCTCACCATCTCGCTCGCCTTCTATCGCGAGGCTCTGGAGCTGGCGCTCGGGGCGCAGACCGCGGCGCTCCGAGCGGCCGACGAGATCCCGGCCATCCGGCTCTCGGAGGCGGCGCGCCTTCGCCAACTCGAAGCGGTCTGTGATACGATCGATGCTCTCGGACGAAATGCCAACCGGGTGCTTGCTCTCGAGACGATGTTCCTCGCGCTGCGAGGCATCGAGCGGAGTGAGACGGGTCATCGGGCATAGGAGCGCATGGACGAGCGAACGGTAGACGCGCACCCCCTCGCGGTCGGCATCCGCTTCCGGCCCACCGGCCGGATCTACGATTTCGATCCGGGACCGCTCATCCTCCAGCGAGACGATCGCGTGCTGGTGGAGACCGAACGCGGCCCCGCCCTGGGGCTCGTCGTGGTCCCGCCGCGACCACGCGCGACGGTCCGCTCCCTCCAGCGCGTCATCAAGAAGGCCGATGCGCGCGACCTCGCCCGCGAGGACCAGAACCTCCAGCGCGAGCGGTCGCAGTATCGTGTGGCCCTGGAGCTGATTCGCGGCCGCGGCCTGGCCATCAAGCTGGTAAAGGCCGAGAGCGCCTTCGACGGCAGCAAGGTGACCTTCTTCTCTGTCGCGGAGGATCGCGTCGACTTCCGGGGCATCGTGAGCGAGCTCGGGGAGCTTCTCCACACCCGCGTGGAGATGAAGTCCATCGGCGCCCGGGACGAGACCAAGTCGACGGGAGGGGTTGGCCCGTGCGGCCGCGAGCTCTGCTGCTCGTCGTGGCTGCAGGAGTTCCAGGCGGTCTCCGTCAAGATGGCGAAGGAGCAGGGCCTGTCCCTCAACCCCTCGAAGCTCGCCGGGATGTGCGGCCGGCTGAAGTGCTGCCTCCGCTACGAATTCCAGACCTACGTCGAGCTGAAGCGCACGCTTCCCGCGGTTGGCGCGAAGGTCGAATCGGTCAAGGGCGACGGGGTGGTCGTCCGGCAGAACATCCTCAAGCAGACGGTGGTCGTCCGGCGCGCGGAGGACAACGTCGAGGTCGAGACCAACCTGGACGATCTGGTCGCTCCGCGGGCGGACGCGTAGACCGCTGCCCGTCGCATGGCAACCGAGCCGCTCTACGTCACGACTCCGCTCTTCTACGTCAACGCGGAGCCGCACCTCGGACACACCTACGCCACCCTGCTGGGCGATGTCCTCGCCCGCTTCTGGCGGGCGCGCGGACGTTCCGTCTTCACCCTCACCGGGACCGACGAGCACGGGGACAAGATCGCCCAGGCCGCGGCCGCAGCGGGACTCGAGCCGAAAGCACATGCGGACCGCGTGAGCGGGCTCTTCCGCTCCACCTGGGAGGAGATGGACTTCCGCTACGATCACTTCATCCGCACCACCGATCCGTACCACGTGGCCTTCGTGCGCCGCATGCTCGACCGCATCCACACCCAGGGTGACATCTACTTCGGGAGCTACCGGGGCCTCTACTGCGTCGGCTGCGAGCGGTTCTATCAGGAGCGGGAGCTGGTGGACGGGCGCTGCCCCGACCACCGCGTCGCGCCAATCGAGATCGCGGAGGAGAACTACTTCTTCCGGATGCAGGCCTACCAGGAGCGCCTTCTCGCCGCCCTGGAGGCGGAGCCCGACCGGATCACGCCCGACGGCTACCGGCGCGAGGTCCTGGCGTTGTTGCGCGAGCCGATCGGCGATCTCTGCATCTCGCGCCCGAAGAGCCGCCTCGCGTGGGGCATCGAGCTCCCCTTCGACGATCGCTACGTCACCTACGTCTGGTTCGATGCACTGCTGAACTACGTGAGCGCGCTCGACCACCTCGGACGGATCGACCTGTGGCCGACGGCGCATCATCTGATCGGCAAGGACATCCTGAAGGCGCACGCGATCTTCTGGCCGACCATGCTGATGGCGGCGGGGCTACCGCTCTACCGACGCCTGTGCGTCACCGGGCACTGGCAGATGCAGCAGGGGAAGATGTCGAAGAGCCTCGGCAACGTCGTCCGGCCACTCGACATGAAGGCTCGCTACGGCGCCGACGCCTTCCGCTACTACCTCCTGCGCGACATGGCCTTCGGGCAGGATGCGGAGTTCAGCGAGGCGGCGCTCGTCACCCGACTGAACGCGGATCTCGCGAACGGCCTCGGCAACCTGGCGAGCCGGGTGCTCGCCATGCAGCAGCGCTACTTCCAGGGTGTTCTGCAGCCGCTCGCCCCGGTGGCGCACGACATCGCGCTCCGTACCGCTTTCGCGACCGCCCGGCAGACGCTCGATGGGTACGTGGCGGAGCTCGCGTTCCACCGCGCCCTCGAGGCCCTCTGGCGGGCGCTCGATCACGCCAACCGCTACGTGGTCGAGACCGCACCGTTCACCCTCGCGAAGGACGTGGCCCAGCGGCCGCGGGTGGGCGCGATCCTCCACGAGCTCTGCGAGGCGCTCCGCACGACCGCGCAGCTCGCGGAGCCGTTCCTGCCCGAAACGGCCCGCCGCCTGACCGCCCTCCTGGGCCTGCCCGCGACACGATTGGCTGAGCTCGATCTGCCCTGGGGCGAGGCCTTCCCCGCCGGCCATCGCACGGCGCCGCCCGAGCCGCTCTTCCCGCGCGTCGAGGTCGTGCCCGAGTGAGCGACGCCCCTCCGCTCGTCGACTCCCACTGTCACCTGGCCGAGCCCGATTTCGACGCCGAGCGCGCCGAGGTGCTCGCCCGCGCCGCGGCGAACGGCGTGACCGGGATCGTGTGCGTGGGCGCGACGGGGCCCGCCGCCGAGAACGCCCGCGCCGTCGCCCTCACGGGTCGTTCAGGGCCCGTCGAGATCGTGGCGGCCGTCGGCGTCCATCCGCACCACGCCTCGACCGCCGACGATGCCGCCTTCGCGACCCTCACCCGTCTCGCCGGCCAGCCCGGCGTGGTGGCGCTCGGCGAGACCGGCCTGGATTTCCACTACGACCATTCACCCCGTCCTGCGCAGCGGACCGCGTTCGCACGCACGGTCCGGCTCGCACAGACGCTCGGTTTGCCGGTCGTCATCCACATCCGCGAGGCGCACGCCGAGGCCGTGGACATCCTCCGCGCAGTGGGGACGGCGCCGATCGATGGCGTGATCCACTGCTTCACGGGCGAGCGGGACGACGCGCGACGCTACCTCGATCTCGGCCTCCACATCTCCGTGTCGGGCATCGTCACGTTCAAACAGGCCGCCGGGCTGCGCGACGCCGTGCGCACGGTGCCGCTCGACCGGCTCCTGGTCGAGACCGACGCGCCCTACCTCGCGCCCGTCCCCCATCGCGGGCGGCGCAACGAGCCGGCCCACGTCCGGCTGGTCGCCGAGGCGGTCGCGGCGCTCCACGGAAGGCCCCTCGCCGAGGTCGCGGCCGCGACCACGGCGAACGCTCGCCGGGTCTTCCGCTTCGGGCAGGAGATCAGGCCAGCGGCGCCGTGAGGGCTCCGCCGAAGAGGGCCGCGAGCGCGGGCGGGACGATCATCTTCTCGTCTCGCATCAACCTCACGGAGCCGAGGAACGCCGGAACAGGGTCTCCGGCGTGAATTCGTACTCCACCTGGAACTTGACGATGACCTGGTCGCTCGCCCGCGTAAGGCCGAAGCCCGGTCCGACGACGAACCTCACTCCGCGGGTGATCTGGCCATAGAGGGAGGGGAAGACATAGTGCTGCTGCTCGCGGGAGGCATCGACGTCACGTATCTGGCCGATCCCGCCGAAGAACTCGATCGCGGGTTGTAGCCTCCTCGACAGGCGATAGTAGACGCGGGCGGCGTAGTTGAACTCCAGCGTCCGCCGCTCCTCACTCACCGTCGGCAGCTCGAAGGCGGGGTTCAGGTCGACGGAGAAACGCCCCAGGTCCCGTGAGACGAGCGGCCGGAATTCCAGCTCGAGGTCCGACTGTGTATGGTGGGGCACCTCGGCCTCGAGGTACCATCCGAGGTCGAGCAGGAAACGGCCCTTGTCCCACAGGGCACCGCGGGCACGGAACCGTGAACCCGCGTATTCCAGGTCCTCGCCGTTCGGCTTCTCGAGGTCTGTATAGGCCGCCACATCGATCTTGTCCGTGAGGCCGTAGTTGTACTCGAGGCTGGAGCGGAGGAGATGATGCGTCTGCTCTTCCGCGTTCCGGCCGTTGGCGACGAACGACGTCAACGACTCGATCTCGTGGTGCCCCGCGCCCTCGGTGGTGGCGGGGTAGACCTCGAGCTCGAAGAAGTTGAGCGCCCACGCGGAACCCGGCGACAGCCACAGCAGCGTCCCCAGCCCCAGGAACCAGGCGATAGTGATTCTCGCTGTCATCCCGTCCGGTCAGCCATGCTGAGGCGCGTCGCTTGCGACGCGGCCGCGCTCAGGCTGCGGGGCGAGCGCTCTCGTCACCCAGGCCAGCCGCCCGGGTCGCGGTCTCGGCATGGTTGAGCGCCCACAGCATGGGGGGGAAATAGAAGGCGAACGCGAGTACCTCGAGGAGCGAGGGTCGCGAACGATAGCCGACCAGCGCGCCCAACAGGGCGCCGAGTGGGCTTCCGTCGCGTACCAGCCAGGAGGTGTTCCACACCTGCGGCACGAGCGGCGGCAGGTAGCCGAGCCCGATCAGCTTGTTGACGCCCGAGGTGAGGAGGCCGGCGGCCACCAGCAGGAGAAGCACGCCGGTGGTGCGGAAGAAGGTCCGCAGGCTGAGGAAGGAGAAGCCACGGAAGAAAAGCCAGGCGGTGGCCACCGCGAGCCCTGCCCCCACCAGCCCCGCCCCCACGAGCGGCATCGTCGCGAGCTGCATGCCCCGCTGCACCACCACCCCCCACAGGAAGAGCATGGTCTCCACCCCTTCGCGGAAGACGGCAACGAAGGCGATCGCCGCCAGACCGATGAGGCGCCCAGTTGCCAACGCCGAGTCGGCCTGCCGGTGGAGGTTGCCCTGGATGGAGTGGGAGCTCCGGTGCATCCAGACGATCATCCAGGAGAGCACGCCGACGGCGCCGAAGACGATCAGGGCCTGCACGACTTCCTGCGTTTCCCCGCCCAGCAGGGCCATCGCGCCACCCGATGCCGAGGCACAGATCAGGGCCGCGACTACGGCCGCAGCCGATCCGAGCCACACGTAGCGCAGCGCTCGCCGCTGGCCACTGCGGGCCACGTAGGTGAGCAGGATGCCGACCACCAGGGCCGCTTCGAGCGTCTCACGCCACGTGATGAGGAGCGTCTCGAGCATCGAGTCCTCACTCGACCGTCAACACGCCACGCCGCTTCTGATTGAAATCGTCGAAGAACTCGTAGCTGCCGGCCGACAGCCCGGAGAGATAGACCGTCGCCTTCTGACCGGCAGGCACCACGCGCTCGCGGTTGAGCTCGAAGCTCTCGAACTCGATCGGCGTCGCCGTCTCGTTGCTCACCTCGAGACGGATGCGGGCGCCCGCCGGGGCAGCGATGGTGGCCGGCTGGAACCCCTCGGCCTGCACGCGCAGCGCGATCGTCAGCTCTTCCGCGCGGGCCGATCCCACGACGGCGAGCAGCGCCAGCGCGAGTTGAAAACGCATATCAATTTCATATAACGACGGCCCGCTTCCGATGTCAAGCCGGGGCGCTACGGCAGCCGCTATACGCGGTGGACGCCGTGCTCGCGGCGGGGATGGCCGTGCCGGCCTTCGCGGCACTCGGCGCAGATGCCGTAGAGCTCCATACGGTGGCGGCTGATCACGAAGCCGAGAAACCGCCCGATCCGTTCCTGCAAGCGCTCGAGCTCCTGGCTCGCGAACTCGACGATCTTGCCGCAGCGCTCGCAGATGATGTGGTCGTGATGCTGGGCCTCCTCCTCGACCGGCTCGTAGCGGGCCTGGCCATCGTCGAAGTGTCGCTCGGCGGCGAGGCCACACTCCTTCATCAGCTTGAGCGTCCGGTAGACCGTCGCGTACCCCACCCGCGGGTTCACCTTCCGGACCGCCTTGTAGAGCTCCTCGATCGAGAGGTGCCCTTCGGCGGCGAAGAACACCTGGGCGATGTCATCCCGTTGCGAGGTCGACTTGAGCCCCCGCTCCCGCAGCGCCTCCTCGAACCGCCGGAGACGGGCCCGCACCGTCATGGATGCGGCCGCCTCAGCTGGCGGTCCCGCTCCGCCGCTCGACCAGTCGGCGGAGGGCGGGGGACACGTACAGCCCTTCCAGGTCGCGGCCGGCGAGCGCGTCGAGCAGCACCTCCACCCGCTCCGCCGGGGGCAGGTGGCGGTCGAGAAAGATGACCTCGGCGCCGCGCACCCGGCAGCCGCCGCTCCGCACGCGGTAGCCGACCTCCCGCAGCAGGACCTCCTCCCGCACCTGGACCCCCAGGCGGCGGGCCACCTCCTTCAACTCCTCGCAGAGGGTCTCGTCCTGCCGGGGCATCGACCGATTCTTAACGGAGCCCCGGGGGTTTGCAAAGGCCAGTGGAAGGCCTTGCGCGGGGCGGAAGGGCGATGTTAGAGGCGGGACGAGGGGTGCGAGCGCCATGATCAAGAGCATCCTGGTCGCGCTCGACGGCTCGGAACACGCCGACGCCGCCCTGCAACATGCCCTCTGGCTCGGCGAGCAGCTGCGCGCCACGCTGATCGGGCTGCACGTGATCGACATCGTGTCGATCGAGGGGTCGTTCTTCCACGACATCTCCGGCTCGCTCGGCTTCGAGCCCTACCTCGACTTCTCCTCGAAGATGCGGGAGGCCCTCCGCGAGCGGGGCCGGCTGCTGCTCGAGACGTTCGCGCGCCGCTGTACGGAACGGAACGTGCCGCACGATACCGCCCTCGAGATGGGGATCGTCGCCAACGAGATCTGCGACCAGGCGCGCACCGCCGACCTGGTGGTCATCGG
>DATILR010000473.1:0-5132 GCA_035476275.1 Binatus sp. (SeqCode)
GGGGGTGGCGCGATCGATATGGTGCATCTGGTAGAGATCGATGCGGTCGGTCTGGAGACGCTTCAGGCTCTCGTCGCAGGCACGGCGGACGTGGTAGGCGGACAGTCCCGCATCGTTCGGCCCCCGGCCCATGCGCCCGTACACCTTGGTGGCCAGGACGATCCGCTCACGGCGCCCTCCGCCCTGCGCCAGCCAGCGGCCGACGATCTGCTCGGTGACCCCCTCGCCGGTGCGCCAGCCGTAGACGTTGGCGGTGTCGAAGAAGTTGATGCCCTGCTCCAGCGCCTGGTCCATGATCTCGAAGCTGTCACGCTCGGTGGTGAGCGGCCCGAAGTTCATGGTGCCGAGGCAGAGGCGGCTGACCTGCAGGCCGGCGCGGCCGAGGTGTGCGTATTCCATGGTCCAACATTAGATCAGATGAAGGCGCCCCCGTGGTAGGTTGGGTCCACTTCGCCTTCCGCATGCTCGCCCTGGCGACCGTCGTCGGGGTTCCGCTCTACGCGTGGCGCGTGCGCGGTCGCGCCTACGCGGTCTTCGGCCTCGTCATCCTCGCCGTCGCGCTTCCGGGTGCGCTGGTCATGGAGTCCCGGCTACTCGCCTGGGCGCCGGACGGACTCCACCTCGCGGTCGCCGGAGCGTTCGCTTACGGCATGGCGGCGGCGGGGACGCACCTGGCGGCGCTGGTGCGCGCCCGCCTCCGTCCCGCCCCGTTCCGGCTCCTGGTCAGCATTCCAGGAATGGTCTTCGTCGCCACCGGCGCCCTGTCGGGCGTCTGGCTGGTCGTACTGCTGCCGGTGCGGGCGCTGCTCGAGAGTCTCGGGTGGCAGAGCGCGCTCGCCGCGCTCCGCGGCCTCGACATGGTCCCGCTCGTGATCGTCGCGGGCTCGATCGTGACCTCCGCGCGACTCGTGCCCGAGGTGGTGCGCGTGCCGCTGGCGACGGAAGGCCCGCCCACCGTTTCACGCGTCCCGGTCGAACGGTATCGGCGACGGCGGCCAGGCGCCCTGCCGAGGCGGCCGCTGCGGATTCTGCAGATCGCCGATCCGCACCTGGGCCCGTGGCAGCCCGTCCGGACCCTCGGGCGTCGCCTGGCGGAGCTCGTCGCCCGGGAGCCCGACCTGGTCGTCCTGACGGGCGACTTCCTCACCATGGAAGGCATGGGCACGCCAGGAGCACTCGCCGAGGCCCTCGCCCCCCTCGGGGACGTCGCCGGCCGCGCCTTCGCCATCCTCGGCAACCACGACCACGGCTGCGAGCACGAGGTGCATCCCGCCCTGACGGCCAACGGCATCCGCCTCCTCGTCGACGAGGAAGCGATCGTGGACACACCGGTTGGACCGGTGCAGATCGTGGGTGCCGACTACGTCGGCCGGGGGTGTCGCGAGCACATCCAGCACCTCGTCGCCCGCCATCCGCGCCGCGCCGGACATCTCCGCCTCCTGCTCCTGCACGATCCCCGCGTCTTCCGGCACGTGCCGCCCGGCGACGTCGACCTGACGCTCTCCGGCCACACGCACGGTGGGCAGCTCGGCCTCCTCAGCCTCGGCCTCAACTGGACGGTTCTCAGCCGCAGCGCCTGGCCGGACCACGGCCTCTTCGGGCACGGCGCCAGCCGCCTCTACGTCCACCGGGGAACGGGTTTCTACGGTTTCCCGCTCCGCATCGGCGTGCCGGGCGAGGCGTCGATCCTCGAGGTCGTACCCGCGGCTCGCGGCTAGAAGTAGCCGTCGGGCTCGTCGCTACCCTTGGGCGCCTCGCCCCGGCTCGGGATGTACTTGCCGGTGATCATGTCCTTGTAGCCCATCCCGGGGGCGACCATCGGGTAGACGTGCGCGTTCTGGTCGACCATCACCTCGAGGAAGGCCGGGCCGGAGAAGCCGACGAACGCCTCGAGCGCCGCCCGCACCTCGGCCGGATCCGTCACCCGGCGGGAGAAGCCGAAGCCGTCCGCCTCCGCCGCCTTGACGAAGTCCTTCTTGTGCAGGGTCTTGTCGGAGCCGGAGTAGCGGTTGGCGTAGAAGAGATCCTGCCACTGGCGGACCATGCCGTCGCCCAGGTTGTTCAGGAGGAGAACCTTCACGGGGATGTCGTAGGTGGTGAGGGTCTCGAGCTCGCCGACGTTCATGCGGATGCTGCCGTCGCCGTCGACGTCGATCACCAGCGCGCCGGGATTGGCGAGCTGGGCGCCGATCGCGGCGGGGAGACCGAAGCCCATGGTCCCCATGCTGCCCGAGGTGAGGAAGGTGCGCGGACGGTGGAAGTCGAGGTACTGCGCCGCCCACATCTGGTGCTGGCCGACGCCGGTGGTGACGATGGCGTTGCCGCGCGTGATCGCGTTGAGCGTCGCGAGCACGTACTCGACCTGGATGAGCGACGACGCCTGGTTGTAGTTGAACGCGTGCCGCTCGCGCAGGACCTTCAGATGCGCGTGCCAGCGCTGGAAGGTCTTCTTGAATCCGGCGCCCGCGCGCTGGAGCTCGGCGAGGCCCTGCCTGGCGTCGCAGACGTAGGCCCAGTCGACGTTCTTGACCTTGCCGATCTCCGAGGCGTCGACGTCCAGGTGGGCGATCTTCGCCTCCGGCGCGAACTCCTTCACCTTGCCGGCGACCCGGTCGTCGAAGCGCGAGCCAACGGCAAAGAGGAAGTCGCAGTCCTCGACCGCGTAGTTCGCGTAGGCCGCCCCGTGCATGCCGAGCATGTGGAGCGAGAGGGGGCCCGTCGTGTCCACGGCCCCGATCCCCATGAGGGTCGTGACGACCGGGATGCCGAAGCGCTCCGAGAAGGCGCGCAGCTCACCGGCCGCGTTTGCGTTGATGACGCCGCCGCCGGCGTAGATGAGGGGACGCTGCGCCTCGCCGAGCAGGCGAAAGAACCCGTCGGCGTGCGCGGCCGACAGGGTGGTCCCCTCGAGACCCACCAGCCGGTCCTCGTACCCGCGCATCGCGAGGATACCCGACCCGCGGAAGGTGCCCTTCGAGAGCTGGACGTCGCGCGGGATGTCGACGACCACCGGTCCCGGCCGCCCGCTCCGTGCGATGTGGAAGGCGGTCCGCATGGTGGACTCCACCTTCGTCTCGTCGGTCACCAGGAAGACGTGCTTCGCGCAGGCGGCCATGATGCTGAACACGGGGGCTTCCTGGAACGCATCCGTTCCCATGGCGGGACGGGGGACCTGCCCCGTGATGAGGACGACGGGCACCGAGTCGGCCTGGCAATCGCGGATGGGAGTCACGGAATTGGTGGCGCCGGGGCCCGAGGTCACGAGCGAGACACCCACGCGCCCGCTCGAGCGCGCGTAGCCGGCAGCCATGAACCCGGCCCCCTGCTCGGTCGCAGGAACGATCAGCCGGACGGCTCCCTCCTGGGAATGCGCGGCGTTGTAGCGGAAGACGGCGTCGTAGGTGGGCAGGATCGCGCCGCCGCTGTAGCCGAAGATGGTGTCGACCCCTTCGTCGGCGAGCACCTGGACGATCATGTCGGCGCCATTCATCTGGCTGCCGTTGAGCGGATGCTCGCGCCGCGCCGCTGGCTCGGCGAACGAGGCGGCCGGAACGGGGCTCTTGCGGGCGACCGACATGGGCGACGTACATCCTATTTGTAGCCTCCGGCACTCGTTCAGCGCAAGTCGAAAAACCACCGTTCCGGCAGGCCCGGGGAGCACGGCCCTCGTGCCGATTCCCCATTCGTGGTCGCCCCAACCGCGACGGGCCCGTCCGCCCTACCCGGCGTCCAATGCGATTGATAGAAAGATTGTAGTAGAACTGATCTTCCATATCTCACGCCCCGGGCCCGACGCGGGCGAGGAGCGCCGCGGCGCGTCAGGCGTGCGCCTTGCAGCCTTGCCCGAGTGGGCGCGCGTGCCACGGATGACTCGTCCGGTCCATGCGGGACGCTTTGGACTTCTCCGTCCTCGGCGCCTCGGCAAATGCGGCCCCCCGACGTACCCGCGGCCCCCCGACCGTCAGGCACCGGGGTCCGGCACGTATCTTGGACGAGGCCGGTCCCTCATGGAAACGAGCACAGACTGGGGACAGGCCGTCGTTGTCGATCCCAAGCGTCTGCAAGGTCTCGAAGATCAGAACGAGAGGCTTCAGCGCGGACGCTTCTGGCTCAGGATGGGCGTCTGCTGTCTCCTGGCGACCACCATGGTGGCCGGCACCACGGCTTACTGGCAAGCACGACGCCTCGGCAGCATGTACCGTGATCTTCGCGAGACGCGGAAGAGCGCGCTCCGGACGAGCGTCGCCCTCACGGCCCTGGCACGCAGCCACGACGACATCCTGGCCGCCACCGAGCAGGCCCCTTCCGTGGGCACCAAGTCCTGGGGACGGCGCTTCACGGTGACCAAGTACCTGCCGCACGACCCGAAGTACGGGAAGTTCAACACGGGCATGACGTCCACGCTCACCAAGGCCGACCCCAAGGCCCGCATCGTCGCGGTCGACCCGAAGCTGATCCCCTACGGGTCGTGGGTCTGGATCGAGGACCTCGGCTGGTTCCACGCCGAGGACTGCGGCTCGGACATCAAGGGCTTCCGCCTCGACCTCCTCACCGCCACCGAGGAAGACGCCACGGCCTTCGGGAAGCAGAACCGCTTCGCGATCGTCGTCCCGCAGGGCGTGGCCCGCGGGAACTCCCTCAGCTTCGGTGAGGGCGGACCGACCCTGGGGTAGCCCCGGCCCTACTCGGCAAGGAAGATGCCGCGGCGGTTGCGCGGCGACACGCTCGCCTTGATCCGCCCCCGGAAGGCCACCTTGCCGCTCGGGCTCATGGCGGGCGGATCGGTGAGCTTCTTGAAGACCGCCGTCGGACTGGGTGGGGGAACCGGGTCGCCGGTCAAGGCCACCGTCACGATGTCTCCCCCGATCTGCCGGATGTAGACCCCGCTCCCGTGGAAGCCCGGGCTCCCGACCCGGGAGCTGAAGGCGATGTCGCCCGCCGTGCTCACGCCCGGCGTACTGAAGCTCGAGAAGGCGTTGCCCGCGTCGTCCAGGAGCCCTTTCGTCACGGCGGCGGTGGCCGGTGCCACCGGGCAGGTCGCCGGGTCGCAGAGGAAGATCCCGGTGGTCGAGAGGAGCGGGGGGGCGACCGAGGTGGTCGTGGTGCTCGACGTCGAGGTGGTCGTCGCGCTG
>DATILR010000474.1:0-6212 GCA_035476275.1 Binatus sp. (SeqCode)
ACATGCGGCTCGTCCCCGTGCTCGCCACGAAGCGCCGCGCCTGCTCGAGCGTGAAGAGGACGCCGCGGCGGCAGATCTGCCGCTCGTAGGCGAGCGCGTGATCGGCGTCGAGGACGTAGTTCATGCTGTCGCACATGCAGATGATGTTGGTCGTGTTCCAGTCCCGCGGGCTCGAGCTCACGTGGATCAGCACCGAGGCAGGCGCCTGCGAGAGCAGCGCGCCATCGCGGGTCGCAATCGTGACCGGCGCCAGGCAGCAGGCGCAGAACGACTCGAGCCGCACCTCCTTTCCCGCGAACGGTGGCATCTTCGAGAGCGCGATCGATTCCATGGCGCACCCCGCATACGAGTGGAACCGCCCGTCGAGATGCACCTCCACCTGGCTCGGGAAGCTGGCGAACGGCTGGAGCTTCAGGAGATTGCAGTTCTGCGTCTCCAGATCGATCGTACAGGTGAGCCCGAGCTCGAGCTGCCGATAGGCATCAACGATCCGCTCCCGGGACAACCCCGTCTTCTCATGCACCGCCCGCAACGTCGGCCCCCGCCCCTCCGCACACCAGTGCTCGTAGAGAAACTGTCGGACGACGAGCGCATCATCACTGAACTGGAACTCCGGCACACGCTGGGTCATGGCACCTCGTCGCAATCGTCCAGATCGCCAACGCCAGGGCGCATGACGATCACGCCAGCGTTCCCATGTCAGCGAGCAGCACGGCTCCGTTGATGACCCGAGCGTCGGCGGACGCCAGGAAGAGGATCGCCGCCCCGATGTCCCCCGGTTCGGCGAACATGCCAGGAACCGGCGGTCGCGTGTAGTCGATCAGCAGCTGCTCGAAGTCGCCCTTCGGCATGAAGTTGCGGAGGATCGGCGTCCGCACGCCGCCCGGGGCGATGCAGTTGGCGCGGAGACCGCGCGACGCGTACTCGAGGGCGACCGAGCGGGTGAGATTCATGACCGCGGCCTTCGACGCGCTGTACACCGCCGCGTAGGCCGTGCCCCGCATCGCCGCGGTGGACGCGATGTTCACGATGCAGCCGCCCGGACGCGCCAGGAGGTGCGGGATCGCCGCCTGCATCGTGTGGAAGGCGCCGCCGACGTTCACCCCCATCGTCCGTGCATAGTCCTCGGCGGTGATCTCCTCGAAGCGCTTGAAGCCGCCGATGCCGGCGGCGTTGACGAGGACGTCGATCCCCGCGAAGGTCGCCACCGCCTCGGCCACCGCGGCCCGCACCGCCTCGGCGCTGGAGACGTCGCAGGTGGTGCCGGCGGCCGTCCCGTCGCCCTGGCGAACGAGCGCGAGCGTCTCGTCAATGCCGTCGCGATTCACGTCGACCACGAAGACCTTCGCCCCCTCCGCGGCGAAGCGCTGCGCGGTCGCGCGGCCGATGCCCGATCCGCCGCCGGTCAGGAACACGACCCGATCGGTGAAGCGTCCGCCCATTGATCAGCCGAGCATGAACACGCCACGGGCGAGCTCACCGCGCTGCAGGTCCGCGACCGCGCCGGCCAGCTCGTCGAGCGGATAGCGCCGCGTGATGAGCTCGTCGATCTTGAGCCGCCCGGCGAGGTAGAGGTCGGCGAGCATGGGGAAGTCGTGCCGCGGCCGGGCCGTGCCGTAGCGGCAGCCGAGGATCGCCTTGTTCTGGTAGAGCGCCTGCACGACGAACTCGGCGCTCGATCCGAGCTTCGGCACACCGACGATGGTGAGCGCGCCACCCGGACCCAGCGCCTCGAGCGCCTGGCGGATCACGGCCAGGTTGCCGACCGCCTCGAAGGTGTAGTCCGCCCCGCCGCGCGTGAGCTCGCGCACCGCGGCGACCGGCTCGTCGCGCGACGCATCGATCGTGTGCGTCGCCCCCAGCTGGCGCGCCAGCGCGAGCTTCGCGGCCACGACGTCAACGGCGATGATCTTCGCCGCGCCGGCGAGGATGCCGCCCTGCACGCAGCTGAGCCCAATGCCGCCCAGGCCGAAGACCGCCATCGACGCCCCCGCCTCGACACGCGCCCGGTTCAGCACCGCGCCCACGCCGGTCATGATCCCGCAGCCGATGAGCGCCGCGCGGTCGAAGGGCACGCGCGGGTCGATGGGAATCGCGCTCTGCTCGCGCACCACCGTCCGCTCCGTGAAGGCCGAGACGTTGGCGAACTGGTACGCCGGCCGGCCGTCGAGGACGAAGGGCTGCGTGTCCTTCGGGTTGGGAGCGTTGCGGCATTCGGTCGGCCGTCCCACCTCGCAGGCCGCGCAGCGGCCGCAGTGGGCGAGGGTCGAGAGGACGACCGCGTCGCCCTCCTTGAGGCTCTGCACGCCCGCGCCGACGGCCTCGACCACCCCGGCCCCCTCGTGGCCCAGCACCACGGGGGTCGGATACGGGATCGTGCCGTCGATCACGGAGAGATCCGAGTGGCAGAGCCCCGCGGCACGGATGGCCACCCGCACCTCGCCGGGACCGGGTTCGCGCAGCCCGACGTCGACGATCGCGACGGGCCGGTTCCCCCCGTGGAAGACGGCCGCCTTCATGCCCCCGGATTGCCGACGCGGAGGATGCGCCCGGGGCGCGCCCCGGTCAGCCTTCCATCCTCGACGATCGTCTCGCCGTTCACCACCACGCGGACGATGCCCTCGGGCAGGACCTGCCAGCGCTCCTCGTCGCCGGGCAGGTCGCGCACGAGCTGCTTCTTGCCGAGCGCGATGCGCGCCGGATCGAAGAGCATGAGATCGGCATGGTAGCCGCGAGCGATCAGCCCCCGGCCCTTCAGCCCGGTCACCATGGCCGGCAGGTGCGTGATCCGCCGCACGCCCTCCTCCAGCGAGAGGAGCTGCCGCTCGAGCAGCCAGGTGCGGAGGTAGTACGTCGACCACTCGGCGCCGTCGTCCCGGTCGGCGTGCGCGCCGCCGTCCCCCGTGCCGACGATCATGTGCGGGTTCCGCTGCGCCTCGGCGTTCGCCTCCGCCCCCGCCGGGCTCTCGCTGTTCCAGACGAACTGGGTGGCGAGGTCGTCCGCGACCGCGAGCTCGCACATCACGTCGGACGGATGGACGCCGCGCTCGCGGGCGAGCGTGGCGAGGCTCTTCCCCACCGCGCCCGGGTCGGCGGCAGAGCGGTCGACGAAGACGGCCGACATGGCGGGCGGCGGCAGCGTCGATCCCTTGCTCCCGTCGGTGTTGGGGTGGTCGAGGCCCGCGCGCAGCTTCTCGCGGAAGCTCGGATCGCGCAGGCGCGCGATCCGCTCGGCGGGCGGCAGTCCGCCCAGGTCCCGCCAGTGGAAGACGCCGTCGAAGAGCGACGTGCCCCGCCGCCAGTTGAACGGCCGCATGAAGGGCTGCGTGCGGAGCATCGAGAAGATGGCGGCGCCCCGCTCGCGCGCGCTGGCGAGGAACCGGCTCTGATCGTCCCACCGCTCGCGCGCGCCGGGCCGGTAGCCCATCCCCTGCACGACCACCGGCAGCCCGGAGCGATGGGCGAGCTCGATCAGGCGCTCGCGGTCACGCGCGTCGTAGCCCTGCACCGCGCTGGAGGCGAGATACGCGATGCTTCCCGCACCGCCCTCCCCGGCGGCCGCCGCCAGCTCGACCACCTCCTCGAAGCTGGCGCAGCGCGACGGCACGGGACGGTTCGCCTGGTCGACGTGCGTCGGCGCCTGCGAGGAGGAGAAGCCGGCCGCGCCAGCCCGCATCGCCTCGCGCACGCCGTCGGCCATGCGCGCTCGCTCCTCGGGCGTCGCTTCGCGCTCCGAGGCGGCCTCGCCCATGACGTAGCGACGGAGCGCCGAGTGACCGACGTAGATGGCCGCATTGATCCCGAGACGCCGGTCGAGCACCTCGAGCAGGGACGGGAAGGTCTCCCAGTCCCACGGGAGGCCGCTGCGCAGCACGTTCGGCGACATCCCCTCGACCTTGGCGAAGAACTCGGTGAGCCAGTCGCGATCGGCGCGCCGGCAGGGGGCGATCGAGTAGCCGCAGTTGCCGGCCACGACCGAGGTGACGCCGTGGAAGCAGGAGGAGGTCCCCAGCGGCTCGAAGGTGAGCTGGGGGTCGTAGTGCGTGTGCACGTCGATGATGCCGGGCATCACGACGAGCCCGTCTGCGGCGATCGTCCGCCGTGCCCCGTCCAGGCGTCCGACGTCCGTGATGACACCATCTTTGATGCCGACGTCGGCGACCCGCATCGGCAGGCCGGAGCCGTCGACCACCCGGCCACCCTTGATGATCGTATCGAAGGCCATACGTGCGTCCCCCGGCACCCAGTGGATAAACTCGATGTTCGGGAGCCCGAACTACTATTCGGAATTGCGAGTTGTCAACCCTCCGCCCGGATGGTAAGGTCTGCCCGGTGCGACGCCAGCCGAGGGAAGAGGCCCGCCGCGCGCGGAATGACGTCTACCGGCAGCACATCCTCGAGGCCGCCGAGCGGATCTTCGCCGAGCGGGGCTTCGAGGCGGCGAAGGTGCAGGACATCTCCAAGCTCGCCGGCCTCTCGATGGGGACGATCTACGCCATCTTCCCGAGCAAGAACGACATCTTCCGCGCCAGTCTCGACGAGCGGGGCCGGGAGCTCCTGACGCTCGCCGAGGAGGCGGCGCGGGCGAAGGCGGGTCCGCGCGAGACCCTCTTTGCCCTGATCGAGGGGTACATCGACTACTTCCTGGCGCACCCGAACTGGCTCCGCATGCACCTCCGCCTCGGCACCTCGTGGGCGGCGCGCCCCGCGGGGACCGACAGCCGGGCGGCGCAGTGGGGTCACGTCCTCGCGCTCCAGGCCGACATCTTCCGCCGCGGCATCGCCAAGGGCGTCTTCGTCGACGAGGATCCCCTCTACCTCTCGAAGATGTTCAGCGTCATGGACCAGGTGCTCCTCTCCGACTGGGTGGCCAGCGGCATGAAGGAGGACCGGGAGACGCTGGTGCGGCGGCTCCAGGACATGGCCGACCGCGCCTTCTCGCGGCCCGCGGGTGGTCGCGTGTCCGCGGCGCGCTCCGCGTAGCCGCGGACCAACCCCTAGCTCCCGCGGCGAGCCGGATCCCGCCCGAGGGTTCGCAGGAAGTCCACGACTTTCTCCTGCTCGTCGGACGGCAACCGTGCGAAATTCGCCTGTGCGGGAGCTGCCTCGCCTCCGTGCGCAAGGATGGCGTCACGCAACGACGGAGCGCGACCATCATGCAAGTAGGGAGCGGTCGCTCCGACGCCCCACAGGGGTGGTGTCAACCACACCTCGCGCGGGATCTGCGGAGCCGACGACGACATGCGGGGATCCGCGAGCCCTGGTCCCATGTCATGACGTTTGAGATCCGACCACAGCTCGACGGTCAATCGACCGTCTGGCCGACGCTGCAACCGTGGCTCGCGCCCCTCCGCAGTCAGATCGACGACGAAGCGGGGGTCCGCGGCCATGCTGGGGGCTTCAACGTGCACCGGATTCTCGAGCGGGAGCTGTTGGACGTGACATTGAGTACAACCCAGCCCGGAAAACAACGATTCCCCCGCCGTCGCGCGCTGGAGCGCGACCGAATCAGCAGGTTTCACGCGCACCGGAAGCTGCGTGAGCACCATATAAATCGACAAGGCGGTAAGCTGTCCCTCCGTGAACTCCGAGGTCACGCCATCCCCGTCCGGATCCTTGCAATCGGACCCACTTCCCATAATTTCCGGATCGGGATCCTGGCAGTTGCGCGCGACCGCGGCGTCCGTCTGGATACCGAGATGAGTCCGCAGCGCATCGTCCACAAAACGGCGGATGGTGCTCGTGTGTCCTTTCCACCCAAAGGGCTTCACGACGAGGTCCCCATCCACCCCCTGCAAACCGCTACCGTCTACATGCTGGCCGTCTGCCTCGATTCGAGCAGTCCCGAACGCAATTCCCTTGGCCGTAAGCGCGACGGTCACAGAGCGGCCGCTCTTCCCGGCCAACCGTCTTCCTGAGACCACTTCCTCCTTGAGCTCGTCCGTCATTTCGCCGGCCAGCTTCTCGATGTAGCCGAGACCCAGCAACGCTGGAGCATTGCGCTCCAGCCCCGACTCCGCATGCTCCCCGTCACCTTCCAGGAATACGTCGGTGAGCCGATCCCCTCCGCCATCAGCGCCACCTACGCTGTGACATCTCGAACAATGGGTGGTATCGGGACCCCCGAATCGCTTCCATTGCACGCGTCGTAGATTGGGTGGTCCACCGCGATTTCCCGGGAGATCCCGGAGTCCGTTTCCAAGACCCTCCTC
>DATILR010000475.1:0-4353 GCA_035476275.1 Binatus sp. (SeqCode)
CAGCGGGCGGCTGCGCGCGGGGTCTTCCAGCGCGACGGCGAGGGCAACGTTCGCTGCGTGGGTCGGCGCGAGCAGGTCGTCGAACGCCAGCACGTCCACGCGGAGCGCCGCCGCCCGCGGATCCGTCGTCAGCCGGAGCCCCGGCGTCGATTGGAGGCGTATCCTGAGCGCGCGTTCCACGTAGTGGGCCGGAAGGTCGATCCACCGTCGCTGCTCGTAGAAACCGTACTCGACGTCGGAGACGCGCCACACGATGCGCTCTCGCAGGAAGGGCTCGCTGCGGACCGCACGGAGGCGAATCGGGATCCCCTCCGTGACCGGAGGGTCCGCCTCGTCCCCGGCGGCCGCATCGAGCGTCGCCGAGGTCGGGCGGAAGAAGCGGGGTGGGTCAGCGGTCCGAAGCAGGCAACCGCCGAGGGCCACGAGTCCGACCAGAAGCCTCCCGAGGGATCTCATCGGCCCGTCCCGGGGGGCCCCCCGTCGCCGCGTGGGCCGCGCAGGAGCACGCTCGGGTCGCGCTCCAGGGAGTCCGCCAGGGTCCGGACCGACTCCAGCGCCTCGCGCAGCGCCACCAGGCTCGCCTGAAGCTCCTCCTGCGCATCACCTACCCCGGCCGCGGCGTGTCCGACCGACGCCGCCCCGTCGCGCACCGACGCCGTCGTGGCGCCGAGCTTGGCCTCATCGAGCGCCCGGCCGACCCGCATCGCCGCCGCCCGGAGCTCGCGGACCGTCTGGTTGAAGGATCCATCTTCCGCGCCGAGACCGGCGGCAAGGGTATCGATCGATCCGAGGGTCTTCCTGACGTCGGCCAGCGCATCCTTCGCACGGTCTGCCAGCATCGGCAGGCGGTTCATGATCTCGATGGCCGCCTCCTCCACGTTCTTCAAGGTCGACGGCGCCGAGGGCACGTAGTTCCACGGCGGCTCGAAGGGGAGGCGCGGAGGCGGGTAACGCTCGGGATCGAAGAAATCGGTCTGGATGAAGCGGACACCGGTGATGCCCGCCGAGGCAAGCTGGACCCGCAGGTTGGGGGCGATGAACTCCTCACCGGACTTCGGCGCCCCGGTCCTGAGCCCCAGCCGGACGAGTGCATCGACGTACATGTCGGACGTGATCTGGACGTGGCGATGGTCGGGCGCGATCGTGATGTCGCTGACGGTCCCGACGGTCACTCCCCGGAACTTGACCGGCGAGCCGACATCGAGGCCCTGCACCGACTCGTCGAAGTAGCTGACCGCCGGGAACGACTCCCGCCGGAACCGTCGCGCGCCCAGCCAGAAGAGCGCGCCCAGCGTCACACCCACGGCGAGCAGGACGAAGAGCCCGAGCTTCCAGTGGTTGGTGGCGGTGGTGGCCATCTCACGCGGCCCGCGACTGAGGATTGAAGAAGGCGCGGACCTGCGGATCGGCGCTCTGGTCGCGGAGCGCCGCGGGGTCCCCCCGCGCGATGATGGTGCGTGTCCGGCCGTCCACCATGATGCAGTGCTTGACGATCGCGAAGATGCTCCGCAGCTCGTGCGTCACGAGGACCGTCGTCATACCGAGGCTCGTGTTCAGGGTCACGATGAGGTCATCGAGCTCGGCGGAGGTCACCGGGTCGAGGCCAGCCGAGGGCTCGTCGAGGAACAGCAACGAGGGGTCGAGCGCCAGCGCCCGTGCGATCCCCGCGCGCTTCTTCATGCCACCCGAGATCTCCGCGGGAAGGTGGTTCTCGAAGCCCTCGAGTCCCACCAGGCGGAGCTTCGAGCGGACGATCGCGTCGATCGCATGGCGGTCGAGCGTCGTCCACTTCGCCAGCGGCAGGGTAACGTTCTCGGCCAGCGTCATGGAGCCGAAGAGCGCCCCCGACTGGAAGAGGACGCCATAGGCGGGCGGGCCCTCGCGGGCAAGGGCTTCGCCCGCTATGCGGATCGTGCCCCGCAAGGGCTCCTCGAGCCCGATCAGCGCGCGGAGCAAGGTGGACTTCCCGCTCCCGCTCCCGCCCAGGATGGCGAACACGTCGCCGCGGGGCACCGAGAAGTCGAGGTTCTCGAGCACCACGCTGTCGCCGTACCCGACCGACAGGTGCTCGGCCTCGACCATGACGAGCTCAGAGGCCGAAGGCATTGAAGAGCACCGTGAAGATTGCGTCGACGACCACGATCGCGAAGAGACTCGTCACCACCGCCGACGTCGTCGCCCGGCCCACACCCTCGGCGCCGCCCCCGGCGGCGAGGCCGCGCTGGCAGGCGATGAGCGCGATACTCAGCCCGAAGAACACGGTCTTCAGGCAGCCCGAGAACACATCCCAGAGTCCCACGGCCTTCTGCGTCTCGATGAGGTACGCGTTGGCGGTGATGTCGAGGCCGAGCATCGCAACCAGGATCCCGCCGGCAATGCCTATCACGTCCGCGAGAATCGTGAGGAGCGGCAGCACCAGCAGGAGGGTGATGACGCGCGGGAAGACGAGAAATCCGTACGGATCGAGGCCGAGCGTCCGCAGCGCGTCGATCTCCTCGGAGACACGCATCGTCCCGAGCTCGGCCGAGAACGCCGCGCCCGAGCGGCCCGCCACGATGATCGCCGTCATGAGCGGCGCCAGCTCCCGCGTGACGGAGAGCCCCACCAGATCGGCCACGAAGATGTTCGCCCCGAACTGCTTCAGCTGGATGGCGGCCTGGAACGCGGTCACCAGGCCGACCAGGAAGTTGATGACGAGGACGATGGGGAGGCTGTCGGCCCCCGCGCGCTCCATCAGCCGCGGCAGCTCCCGCCAGTTGACGAAGCCCGGCGCGCGGATCGCCTTGGCCACGGCCACGACCACGTCGCCGATGAAGTCGAGTCCGCGACTCTCGCGCACCAGCGTCAGGGTCTCGCGACCGATCTGGTCCAGGATCCCGATGCGGGCCGGCGGCGCGTGCAGGCTCGGCCGCGGCGGATGCGAACCGTAGAGATCGAGCATGGCCCGGACCCCGCCGTGCGCCCCGACGATCTCGGCCGTGCTGCCGGCCGCGAGCACCTCGTCGCGAAGATCGAGCAGGAGGGCGGTGGCGGCGCCGTCGAGCGTGTCCACCCCCGACAGGTCGAATGCCAGGTGGGCCGCCGGGGGACGCACCAGGCGCCGCACACTCTGCCACGAGGCGAAGCACTGCCGGAAGCGCAGCTGCCCCCCGAAGCGCAGCTCGGCCCGGCCATCCTGCAGCTCGATCCGTTCAACGCGGAAGCCAGGCTCGCAATGGTCGGTCACGCGGGACGCAGTATCGGAGTGGCGCCGGACCGGGTCAACGGAGGGCCGGGTGTCGCTCGGACGCCGATCCCCGGCGGCGCGAGGATGTTGCATTGGCCCGCACCACGGTCCAGTGGGTGAGTGTAGTTCTTTGGGACCTGACCCGGCATCGCCGCGTTCATCCGCGCTCGGCGTCGATTCACCCGCGGCGCGCCTGGCCTACACCATCCGCGCCGCGGCCGGTGCCGGGATCACGACCGCGTTGTGGCAGGGGCTGAATCTCACGCATGGCATCTGGTTGACCATCTCGGCAGTCGTCGTGATCCAGCCGCGGAGGGTCGATACGTGGGCGAAAGGCGTGAACCGAGTCGTCGGTACCCTGATCGGCGCTGCCGTGGCCACCCTGTGCGCGGCCGTGGTGCCCGCCAACGCGCTCACCGTCGCCCTCGCCGTCGCGCTCACGATTCTTCTGTGCTGGGGCTCGGGGCGGCTGCGCGACCCGATGCCGCTTGCCGTTGTGGCGACGGTGCTCGTCTTCACCTTCGACCGTCAAGAGCACACGCTCGCGGCCGGCCTCTGGCGATGCGTCGAGATCATCGCCGGCGTGGGCATCGGGCTGGCCCTGACGGCGATCCCCTTTCCGGGTGAGTGAGGCGCCTCACCGCGGCGGCATGGCGAGGGTGTTCGGGGCGCTACGAGGGCGGGGGCTAGCCAGCTCTGCGCTGCCGCGCTACGAAGCCCGCGCCACCATGAGCACGGTCCGTCTCGATGTCGAAGGAGTCCCCGAGCCGAAGGGGTCGGCCCCCTCCCCCGACGCGCCACCGCCGGTCGTTGGCGTCCCCGATCCGACGCCAGCGGCCGTCGAGCTGGACGCCGCGGAGCTCTATCTCAACCGCGAGCTCACCTGGCTCGCGTTCAACCGACGCGTGCTCCACGAGGCACAGGAGCCCCGCACGCCGACGCTCGAACGCCTCAAGTTCCTCGCCATCACGGCCGCCAACCTCGACGAGTTCTTCATGAAGCGCATCGGCGGCCTGAAGCAGCAGGTCGCCGCCGGCTTCCGGGAGCACACGGTGGACGGCCGCACGCCGGAGCAGCAGATCGCGGAGTGCTTCGTCGAGATCCGCGAGCAGGAGCGAGCGCAGCGT
>DATILR010000476.1:0-4161 GCA_035476275.1 Binatus sp. (SeqCode)
GCGGAACACGGTGCAGGCCTACCTGAAGCAGCAGATGGGGTACGGGAAGGCGGAGGCGCTGCTCTACTTCAAGCATCCCTACCGCTTCAATCTCCTCGGGCAGTCGCGCTGGCTCGGGCGCATCTACGGGGAGCTCACCGCTGCCGTGCTGTCGCGCCGGCCCATCATTTACTTCGGCGCCTTCGGTCGCGGGCTCTTCCAGTCGATGTACGAGCCGCCCTCGTCGCTGCTCGCCTACCTGCCGTTCACGCTCGAGTGGAACGCGATCGGGCTGCTGCTCTTCCTCTCCGCGCTGGTCTCGCCACGCATGCTGCCGCTCGCCAGCCTGCCCCTGGCGATCTCGCTCGCCTGGTCGATCGCGACCGCCTCGCGGGCGCGCGTCGACCGCCGCTTCTCGGGGCTCCGGGCACGGGCGTTGATCGCGGTGCTCACGTACCTGGGGCCGCTCGCCCGGGGGCTGCAGCGCTATCTCTGGCGGCTCCGCGGGCTGGGTCAGATCGAGCGCGTGGTCTTCGAGGGGCAGCAGCAGCCGGCGCGCATCGACTGGCTGCGCCGCGCCTTCACGGTCGGGTACTGGAGCGAGCAGGGGCACGAGAAGGAGGCGCTCCTCGGCATCGTGATGGAGTTCCTCATCCCACGGAAGTACCTGATCGCCGTCGATCCGGGATGGAACCGCTGGGACCTCGAGGTCTACCGCGGCATCTGGTCGAAGGCCCGGCTGACGGTCGCGGCCGAGAACCACGGTGGATCGAAGCGCCTCCTGAACGTCCGCTGCGAGGTCCGTCTCACCCGGGTGGCCACCCTGGCGATCTGCGGCTTCTCCGCGGCGGTCTTCCTCGGCGCGCTCTTCGGCATTCCCGAGATCACCGGCGTCGGCTTCGCGCTCGGCGTCGTCAACCTCGGAGTCATCGTGGCGGAGAACATCCGCCTCGGTCGCATCCTCAACGACACGCTCGACATCGTGGCCGCCCAGATCGGGCTCCGGCCCCTCGGCGTCGTGGGCGCGGCGGTGCACGCAGCCGCCGCCTGACGAGCCCCGCATGGGCAAGACGCTTCGCCTGATCGCGAAGATCCTGCGCCGCCTCGCCCCGTACCGCTGGCTCTTCGGCTCCGCCGTCGTGCAGGTGCTGCTCATCGGCGTCCTCGAGCTGGTGAAGCCGTGGCCGCTCAAGATCGTGGTCGACAACGTGCTCGGCCACCACCCGCTCGACTGGCCGGGCGTCCGCTCGCTCGACACGCCGTCGCTCCTCGTTCTCGCGTGCGGGGCACTCATCGTCGTCTACGGCCTGCTGGGCGCGCTCAGCGTCAGCAGCAACCACACCACGATCAGCGTCGGCCAGCGGATGGTGAACGACTTCCGGAGCGAGCTCTACGCCCACCTCCAGCGCCTTTCCCTCGCCTTCCACAGCCGCCGGTCGGTGGGCGATCTCCTCTACCGGCTGACGGCCGACACCTTCGCCATCCAGACGCTCACCATGAACGGCTTCTTCCCGGTCCTCACCTCGAGCGTCCTCCTGGTGGGGATGCTGGTCGTCATGCTGCGCCTCGACTGGAGCCTCACCCTCATCGCCCTGGCCATCATCCCCGCGCTCTTCGTCTCGATCGCCGCGATGAGCCGGCGGATCACGGCGCTCGCCACCGACTCCCGCGTCAAGGAGAGCGCCCTCTGGACCCTGGCACAGCGGACGATGGGCGCCATCCGCGTCATCCAGGCCTTCACGACGGAAGAGGAGGAGCACGGCCGCTTCGTCGCGACGAGCCAGGAGAGCCTGGCCGCGAATCTCCGCCTCTACACCTTCCAGACGCTCTACTCGGCGTTCGTGAGCGTGCTCATCGCCGGCGGCACGGCGGCGGTACTCTGGTTCGGGGCGCGCCACGTGCTGGCGGGGACGCTGACGGTCGGCGAGGTGCTCGTCTTCACGTCGTACCTGGCTTCGCTTTACGCCCCCATCAACAGCCTGACGAGCACCTGGGGCCTCGTCCAGGGTGCGCGCGTCGGCGCCGAGCGGGTCTTCGAGATCCTCGAGACGGCGCCCGACCTGCCGGACGGCAGCCGCGAGCTGCGGCGGGACGAGGTGCGCGGCGCGATCACCTTCGAGGACGTGCGCTTCGCCTACGACCCCTCCCGGACCGTCCTGAAGGGTATCAGCTTCCACGCGCGGGGTGGCGATCTCGTCGCGCTCGTCGGTGCCACCGGGGCGGGGAAGACGACCGTGGTCGGGCTCATCCCGCGCTTCTACGACCCGGCGGCCGGCCGCGTGCTCCTGGACGGCATCGACGTGCGCGAGTTCCGCCTGCGCGCGCTCCGGCAGCAGATCGCGATGGTGCTCCAGCCGCCGCTCGTCTTCCCGACGACGCTGCGCGAGAACGTCGCCTATGGCCGCCCGGACGCCACCCCGGCCGAGATCGCCGAGGCCATCCGCCTCGCCCAGCTGGACGGCTTCGTCGAGCGCCTGCCCGCCGGCCTCGAGACCGTCGTCGGCGAGTCGGGGGCGACGCTCTCGGCGGGCGAGCAGCTCCGCGTGACGATCGCCCGCGCGCTGCTGCGCGACGCGCCGCTCCTCATCCTCGACGAGCCGACGGCGGCGCTCGACGCCGCCACCGAGGCGCTCGTAATGCAGGGCCTCGAGCGCCTCATGGCCGGCCGCACCACCTTCGTCATCGCCCATCGCCTCTCGACCGTGCGCCGCGCCGACACGATCCTGGTCCTCGACGATGGCCGGATCGTCGAGCAGGGCACGTTCCCGGAGCTGGTCGCGCGCGGGGGCGCCTTCGCACGCCTCCACCACACCCAGTTCGGGGAGGAGGCGAGCCACGCCATCTCGTCGTGAGGTGACGGCGTAGACCGGCGCCGCGTCGTCGCATGCGCATCATCGTCACCGGGCTCGTCGCGACCTACCCCGTGGGTGGCGTCGCGTGGGACTACCTCCAGTACGTCCAGGGCTTCCGCGCGCTCGGCTGCGACGTCCACTATCTCGAGGACACGGGGCAGTGGCTCTACGACCCGGTAGCGCAGACCTTCACCGCGGACGCCGCCAGCGGCGCGCGCTACCTGAGCGAGTGCCTCGCGCGCCTGGATCCCGCCCTCGCGCGCTCCTGGGCGCTGCGGGCGCCGGACGGAACGCTCCTCGGGATGGACGAAGCGGCGCTGGAACGCCTCTGCTCCGGCACGGACCTCTTCCTCAATCTCTCGGGTGCGTGCTGGCTCCGCGATGGGTACCGCGGCGCACGCGTGAAGGCCTACGTCGATACCGACCCCGGCTACAGCCAGGCGAAGCTCGCCGCGGCGGACGCCGGGAAGGCCACCGAGTCGATCCAGTTCTCCGTCGACCTCATCCGGCAGCACGACGTCTTCTTCACGCTCGCCGAGCATCTGGGACAGCCCGACTGCCTCATTCCACCGGCCGGCATCCGCTGGCACCCCACCCGGCAGCCGATCGTGCTCGACGACTGGCCCGTGCGCGCCGCGCCGGACGGGCCGTTCACGACCGTCATGTCGTGGAAGATCGAGCCGACGCCGCCCGCCTTCGGCGGGCGCGTCTACGGTGGCAAGGACGTCGAGTTCCTCCGCTTCCTCGACCTACCGGGCCGGACGGCCGAGACGCTCGAGGTCGCGCTCTCGGGAGGCGCCCCGCGCGAGCAGATCGCCGCGGCGGGGTGGCGCGTGGTCGAGGCGCGGGAGGTCTCGGCGACCATGGACGCCTACAAGGACTACATCGTCGCATCGCGCGGCGAGTGCTCGATCGCGAAGAACGCCTACGTCGCGCTCCGGAGCGGCTGGTTCAGCACCCGCAGCGCCGCCTATCTCGCCTGCGGGAAGCCGATCGTGGTCCAGGAGACCGGCTTCTCGGCGCACGTCCCGACCGGGCCCGGGCTCCATCCCTTCTCGACCGCTGAGGAAGCGGTCGCCGGCCTCGCGGCCATCCGCGCCGACTACGCCCGCGCGTGCGCCCACGCCCGCGCGCTCGCGGAGAGCGCCTTCGATGCGCGCCGCGTGCTGGCGCGCTTGATCGCCGACGCCGGGCTGTAGCCCTCGATGGCGAGCATCGTCCTCACGGGCTATCTCGTCCGGAACCCGATCGGAGGTTACGCCTGGCAGGCCGCGCAGTACCTCCTGGGCCTCCGCGCGCTCGGCCACGAGGTCTGGTTCTACGAGCACAC
>DATILR010000477.1:0-1584 GCA_035476275.1 Binatus sp. (SeqCode)
CTCGACCTCGCCGCCGAGATCACGGCCGAGCTCACCATCCCGACCATCGGCATCGGCGCCGGCGCCCACTGCGACGGCCAGGTGCTCGTCCTCCACGACCTCCTCGGCCTGTCGTCCGACTGGACGCCACGCTTCGCCAAACGCTACGCCGAGCTGGGACGTGAGGTCGTGCGTGCCGCCAGCGCGTACGTCGAGGAGGTGAAGGGCGGCCTCTTCCCCACCGAGGCCCAGGCCTTCGGGCCTCGCGCTGCCAAGGCAGGCTGATGGAGACCATCGCCGAGCCGCGCGCCATGCAGGCGTGGGCGGATGCGACCCGGTCCGCCGGGCTCCGCATCGCGCTCGTCCCCACGATGGGGGCTCTGCACGCCGGGCACGTGGCCCTCATCGCCGAGGCGCGCCGGCGGGCCGAGCGCGTCGTCGTCTCGATCTTCGTGAACCCGATCCAGTTCGACCGGCGGGACGACTTCGAGCGCTATCCGCGGACGCTCGAAGAGGATCGCGATCGGTGCGCGGCAGCCGGAGCCGACCTCGTCTTCGCGCCCAACGCGGGCGCGATGTACCCGGAGGGATTCAAGACGGGCGTCGAGGTGGCGGACCTGACGACGCCGCTCTGCGGTCGCGGCCGGCCGGGGCACTTCCGTGGCGTGACGACCGTGGTGACGAAGCTCTTCCATGCGGTCCGTCCTCACTTCGCCGTCTTCGGCGAGAAGGACTGGCAGCAGCTCGCCGTCATCCGCCGCATGACGGCGGATCTCGACTTCGGGATCGAGATCGTGGGTGTGCCGACCATCCGGGAGGCGGACGGTGTGGCGCTCTCGAGCCGGAACACGCGCCTGGGGCCCGCCGACCGCGAGGCGGCGCGCTGCCTGCCGCGCGCGCTCGCCGGCGCGGCCGAGGTGGTGGCGGCCGGGGAGGGGAGGGGGAGCGCGGTCCTCGCCCGTGTCGAGGCCGAGATCGCCGCCGAGCCCAGGGCGCGACTCGAGTACGCGTCGCTCTGCGATCCCGACACGCTCGAAGACGTGACCGATGTGAAGGCGCCGGCGCTCGTCGCGCTGGCCGTATGGGTGGGTGGTGTGCGGCTGATCGACAACCGTGTCCTCGTACCGGGAGGGACCCAGCCATGAGCGCGAGCGAAGGATATCGAATGTCGCGGAAGATGCTGCGCGCGAAGATCCACCGCGCCACCGTCACCCAGGCCGACGTACACTACGAAGGCTCGATCACCATCGACCGCCGACTGATGGACGCGACGGACCTCCTGCCCAACGAGGCCGTGTGCGTCTGGAACGTGACCAACGGCAACCGCTTCGAGACGTATGCCGTGGAAGGGGCACCGGATAGCGGCGTCATCTGCGTGAACGGGGCCGCCGCCCACCTGGTCTCGCCTGGCGACCTCGTCATCATCGCCGCCTACACCTGGCTCGAGGAGGAGGCGGCGCGCGCGTACGAGCCGAAAGTCGTCTTCGTCGACGAGCGGAACCGCATGCGCGAGAAGCGGGCCGAGGTGCCCGGCCCCCAGAGGGCCGTCGGGTGACGAAGGAGGCCCGCGAGCGGGACATCACGCAGAACCGCCGGGCCTTCCAC
>DATILR010000478.1:0-3025 GCA_035476275.1 Binatus sp. (SeqCode)
GAGGAGCGGGTCGTTGACGGCGCAGCAGCCGTGGCCGGACGGGCTCACACGATCCCCGATCCCCCCGGTCGGTGAGACGATCTGAATACCGAGCACGAGACGCGGCCCCGGGATCAACCCCTGCTCGACGGCGAGCTTGAAGCCCGCGTCGAGCCCTCCGCCGTCGCGCACGGTGGTGTAGCCCATGGCGAGCGTCTCCGCGAGGACGCGCGCGGTGCGAAGATGCGCGGTGCTCGCGGGCTCGTCGAGACCCCAGCGCGTGGCGAGAGCGTAGCCGTGGGAGGCGAGATGGTCGTGGGCGTCGATGAGCCCGGGGATGATCGTCCGGCCCCTCACGTCCAGGATCTCCGCGTTCGCGGGCGCGCTCACGGCCAGTCGCGGCCCGGCCGCGGTGATGCGGTCGCCGTCGATCATCACGGCGGCGTCGGGCACGGGCGCGGCGCCGGTGCCGTCGATCAGGGTTGCTCCGGTCAAGACGCGGATCATCGCTCGGTCTTTCCTCGTGGATTTCGTGGCCTGGGGCAACCCCCGGCCGTCCATCGGACCCGGGCGGACCGGGGGATGACGTCGAGGCGGGGCACCTCAGTCGACGATGAAGAGCTTCGCGCCGACGGCGGTGCAGGAGCGATGGGACTCCATGTCGTCCGCGACCTGATAGCTCGTGCCGGGCGTGAGCACGAAGGTGCGTCCGTCCTGAAGCTCCGTGTGGAGCTCCCCTTCGAGGCACAGGAGCACGTGGCCCTTGGCGCACCAGTGATCGGCCAGGTAACCGGGTGTGTACTCGACCATGCGCACCCGTACGTCCGCGAAGTGCTTCGTGCGCCAGTACGCCGTGCCGGTCTCTCCCTTGTGCTCGGTTCTCTCCACTTGTGACCAGTCGGTGGTGCCGAAGGAGATGTCCGCCATCTTCATCGTGTGCGCTCCACGCGCCGTCCGGGGCGCTCCGTGAGTCAGTTCCTCGGGACTGGCCGAATCGTCGTCTCCGTCGGTACTATCGGCCTTCCCTCGGCACGCGTCAAGGGCGAGAGGCGGGTCGCCGGCTTCTTCGCCGAAGCAATTGCGCCGGACGGTGCGGCCGGGTAGCCTACAGCAGCCCATGAGCCCTCGTGTCGTCTTCGTGTCCCCCGTTCCCCTCGACTCGCCGCGTGGCAATGCCATCACCGTCGCACGCATCGCCCAGGGGCTGCGCGCGCGGGGACTCGACGTGTGCGTGAAGTGTACGGACGATCCCGGGCTCACCGAGCCAGCCCCCGGGAAGCTGCCTTGGCTCGTGCACGCCTTTCACGCCTACCGCGCCGGACCCCGGGGCCTCGCGTTGGCCAGGAGCCGCCGAGCTCCGCTCGTCATCACGCTCACGGGCACGGACGTGAGCGATGACCTGCAGGATCCCACGCGCGGAGAGGTGGTGCGCGAGACATTGCTGGGAGCGGCGGCGATCACGGCCTTCCACGACAGCATCGCGGAGGAGATCGTCGCCGCCCTCCCCGCCGTCGCGTCCCGGCTCACCGTCGTGCCCCAGAGCGTGTCGCTCCCTCCCGCGAGCGCCGGGGGAGGCGGCGCCGTCGTGCATGGCGATCCGTGTCTCCTCTTCCCCGCCGGCATCCGTCCGGTGAAGCGGCCACTGCTTCCCCTCGCTTCGCTCGATGGCCTCCTGCACAGGCATCCGGGGCTGCGGCTCTGGTACGCCGGGCCCTCCCTCGACCCGGCGGAGACCGAGCGCCTGGAACGAGCGCTCAGCGATCGTCCATGGGCGCGCTACCTAGGGCCGATCCCGCACGCCGCCATGCCCGCGCTCCTCGAGGCGGCCGACATCGTCCTCAACTGCTCGCTGTCTGAAGGCGGCATGGCCAATGCCGTGCTCGAGGCGTTCGCTTTCGGGCGGGCCGTCCTCGCGTCCGATGTTCCGGGCAACCGCTCGCTGGTGGAGGACGGCGTGACCGGGCTTCTCTTCCGCTCGGAGACCGAACTGGGGCGCGGCGTCGAGAGGCTGGCTGCCGATCCTGTCCTTCGCCGGCGCCTCGGGGAGGCGGGCCGACGGCTCGTGGAATCCAGGTTCCCTCCGGCCCGCGAGTCCGCGGGCTATCTCGAGGTCTACGCGCGGGTCACGGGCCGGCCGCTGGCATGAGCGACGACCTCGACGGCGTCCTGCTCTTCTACTATGGCGGCTGCACGTTCCGGATCGCGCCGGGTGCGCAGCCGCCCAAGGCCGGCTCGCTGCTCTTCTGCCGCCACCTGGGCGTGCGGAGCGGCGAGCGAATGCTCGAGATCGGCGCGGGGACCGGCCTCGCCGCGGTGCTCGCGGCGCGGGCGGGCGCGCACGTCATCGCCACCGATATCCGTCCAGAGGCCGTGGCGTGCACGCGGGACAATGCCGCCCGCAACGGCGTGGCCGAGTCTGTAGACGTGAGACTCGGGGACGGATTCGCGCCGGTGACCGGCCTGCGATTCGATCTGATCTGCGCGAGCCCCCCGCAGATGCCCACGCCCCCCGAGCGCGAGCGCGACGATGCGGAGGCGGCCGCCGACAACGGCGGTCTCGACGGGTGGTCGCTGCTCGACCGGCTGATCGGCGAAGCGCCGGGCCACCTCGAGCCCGGCGGACGGTTCCTCTTCACCCTCTTCGGATTCCTCGGCATCGAGCGGGCGCGCGCGCGGCTGCGCGCGGCCGGCCTCGAGCCCGTGGTGATCGCCCGGGAGAGCCATCCCTTCCCGCGCATCGGCTACGAGCGGCTCGATCACCTCCGCACCGTGGACGCGGAGGGCACCCTTCCGCACGACGGCCTGCCCCGCCGCGTCGACCGCTACGTCGTCGCGGGATATCTCCAGCCACCACCGGGGCCACGACCGAGGTCATGACCGGTCATCGTTCCGACCCCAGCGTGCTTCTCGGCGTGGACGTGGGCGGCACCAGCATGTCCGCCGGCCTCGTCACGGTAGACGGACGTGTGCTCGTGACGCGCGGCCGGTCTACCCATGGGCCGGATGGTGGAGACGCGATCGAGCGCATCCTCGCCCTTACCGCCGA
>DATILR010000479.1:0-8102 GCA_035476275.1 Binatus sp. (SeqCode)
GGGCCGTACCGCACGTGCATGAAGAAGAGGATGACGAGCGACGCCTTGGCGGCGGCGATGGCGAGTGCCACGACCGTGCTGAGCGGTCCCAGGTCGACGAGCGACACGCCCACGGTGACGACGGTCAGCACGAGCAGCGCGCCGTACACCGTGTAGTAGATGCGGAGGGGAACGTGCGTCTCCGTCATGGCGTCAGTGGTGCAGCAGGTAGAGGAGCGGCAGGAGGAAGATCCAGACGATGTCGACGAAGTGCCAGTAGAGGCCGACCAGCTCGACCGGCGTGTGGTAGCTCGGGCCGAAGCGGCCGCGCCAGCCGAGGTAGGCGACGACGCTCACCGCGCCGATGCCGATCACCATGTGGATGGCATGGACGCCCGTCAGCATGAAGTAGAGCAGGATGAAGAGCGCGACGTGCGGCGCCTCCGGTCCCGCGTAGGTGAAGTCGATGCCCGGCACGAGCCCCTCCTCGAACTTGTGCGCGTACTCGATGCCCTTGATCGACAGGAAGATCGCCCCGAGCACGATGGTCAGCAGGAGCGAGCCGACCAGGACCCGCCGGCGACCCACCTGGGCGCCGTGCACGCCGATCGCCATCGTGAGGCTGCTCGTGATGAGCACGACGGTGTTGATGCTGCCCAGCCAGAGGTCGAGCTGCCGGCTCCCCTCGGCGAAGCCCCGCGCATAGAGGTAGCGGTAGACCGTGTAGACCGTCAGGAGCCCGCCGAAGAGCATGACCTCGGTGGCGAGGAAGACCCACATGCCGAGGGTCGCGGCCTCGCGCTGCTGGTCGACGTCGTCGAACTGATGGGCGACGGCCGTCGCGTGATCAGCCATGCGCGCCTCGCGGGCGGGAGTACTCGTACGGTCCCGTGGTGACGATCGGGGTGGCGGTGAAGTTGTCCCTTGGCGGCGGGGAGGGCGTCTGCCACTCGAGCCCCGTCGCGCGCCAGGGGTTCGGCCCCGCGATCTCGCCGTACCAGAGCGACCAGACGAGGTAGATCATGGGGAGCAGGTAGCCGATGCCGAGGATCGAGGCGCCAGCCGTCGACATGACGTTCAGCACCTGAAATTCCTCGGGATAGACGTGGTAGCGCCGCGGCATCCCGAGATAGCCGAGGACGAACTGCGGGAAGAAGGTGAGGTTGAAGCCGAGGAAGATGACGAGGGCGGCGAGCTTGCTGATCCCCTCGGGGTAGAGACGGCCCGTGATCTTCGGCCACCAGTAGTGGATGCCGCCGAGGTAGGCCATCACCATCCCGCCCACCATGATGTAGTGGAAGTGCGCCACGACGAAGTAGGTGTCGGTCACGTGGATGTCGAGCCCGATGCACGCGAGGAAGAGCCCGGTGAGCCCCCCGATCGTGAACAGCCCGATGAAGCCGAACACGTACAGCATCGGCGTCTGGTACGAGATCGAGCCGCGGTGGAGCGTCGCGGTCCAGTTGAACACCTTGATCGCCGACGGGATCGCCACCAGGTAGCTCAGCAGCGAGAACACCATGGCCGCGTACACCGACTGCCCCGCGACGAACATGTGGTGGCCCCAGACGAGGAAGCCGAGCACCGCGATCCCGAGGCTCGAGAAGGCGACGAAGCGGTAGCCGAAGATGTTCTTCCGCGCGAAGCAGGTGACGAGCTCGCTGATCACCCCCATGCCCGGGAGGATCATGATGTAGACCGCGGGGTGGGAGTAGAACCAGAAGAGGTGCTGGAAGAGGACCGGATCTCCGCCCAGCGCCGGGTCGAAGATGCCCACGTGCAGCAGGCGCTCGACGCCGAGGAGCGCGATCACGATGGTCAGCACCGGCGTGCCGAGAACTTGGATGAGACTCGTCGCATAGAGCGACCAGACGAACAGCGGCAGCCGGAACCAGGTGAGCCCGGGCGCGCGCATGCGGTGGATGGTGACGATGAAGTTGAGGCCGGTGAGGATGGAGGAGAAGCCGACGATGAAGATGCCGAGCGCGGTCGGGATGACGTGGGTGGTCGACGACATGGTGCTGTAGGGCGTGTAGAAGGTCCACCCCGTGTCGACGCCGCCGGTCACCACCACCGTGCTGATGAAGGCCGCGCCCGCCATGTAGATGTACCAGCTGAGGAGATTCAGGCGCGGGAAGGCGACGTCTCGCGCGCCGATCATCAGGGGCAGGAGGAAGTTGCCGAGCACGGCGGGGATGGACGGGATCAGGAAGAAGAAGACCATGATCACGCCGTGCATGGTGAAGAGCTTGTTGTAGGTCTCCGCCTGCACCAGGTCGCCCTGTGGCGTCAGCAGCTCGAGGCGGATCAGGACGGCAAAGAAGCCGCCCAGGAAGAAGGCGCCGGTGATGCCGATCAGGTAGAGGAGCGCGACGCGCTTGTGGTCGGTGGTGAGCAGCCAGGAGCGCACGCCGTAGTCGACGTTCAGGTAGTGCTCCTGCGGCTCGGGGGCGAGAGTGACGGCGGGACTCGTCATGAGGTCGGCCCCGCGAGCGACTTGAGATAGGCGACGAGCGACAGGAGCTGCTCCTCGGTCACCAGACCCTGGTAGGTCGGCATGATCGGCTGGAAGCCCGCGACGATCTTCGCGCGCGGGTCGAGGACGGATTCGCGGATGTAGGTCTCGTCGGCGATAATGGTGCCGCCGCCCTCGAGCGCGACCGACCGCCCCAAGAGCCCGCGTAGGTTCGGGCCGCGCGCCTGGGCGTCGCCGGTGTGGCAGGTGTTGCAGGCGAGATCCTGGAAGAGCTTCTCACCGGCGGAGGCGAGCGAGCCCTCGACGGCGCCCGTGCCGAGCCAGCTCTCGTACTGCGTCGGCTCCATCACGACCACGTGCCCGATCATGCCGGAGTGCACCGTCCCGCAGTACTCCGCGCAGAAGAGATGGTAGGTGCCCGGCTTGGTCGCGTTGAACCAGGTAGTGGTGTAGCGGCCGGGCAGGACGTCCTGCTTCACCCGGAAGGCGGGGACGAAGAAGCTGTGGATCACGTCCTCCGAGGTCATCGTGAGCCGGACCGACCGCCCGAGCGGCACGTGCAGGTCGTTGATCTCCCGCTGGCCCTCCGTGTGCTGGAACTTCCACATCCACTGCTTGCCGACCACGTAGACGTCGAGCGCGTCGGGTGGCGGGCGGACGGCGGTGAAGAAGACGCTCGCCCCCCAGACGTACATGACCATCGCGAGCCCGAAGGGCACCATGGTCCAGGTGAGCTCGAGCGCCATCGGCTCGTGAACCGCTTCGGTCACCTCGTCCTCGCTGCGGCGGTGGTACCTGATGGCGAAGTAGACGATCAGCCCCGCGATGAGCAGCGAGAAGAAGACCGACACGCCCACCAGGAAGAAGAAGAGCGCGTCCACCTGGGGGGCCAGGGTGGAGGCCTGGGGGGGGAAGAGGGGGAGGCCCCACACGGCTAGCTCCGCTCCCGGCGGCGGAGGACGACGATCGCGGTGCCCAGTGCGAGCACCGTCGCCACGCCGCCCAGGCGGACCAGGTTCATCACCACCGCTCCGTACTTCCCGACGGCGGGATCGTAGTGAAAGCAGAAGAGCAGCACCTGATCGACCACGGAGCCGATGCGGTTCGCCGACGCCTCCACCAGCCCGAGCCGGAGGTCGCGCGGCGAGTACTCCACCCCGTAGAGATAGCGGGAGAGGCGCCCGTCGGGGGTCACCAGCATGATCGCCGTCGCGTGCGCGTACTGCCGGTTCGCCGCATCGTACGCGTAGTGGAATCCCACGGTCTCCGCGAGCTGCGAGATCGCGGGTTCGTCGCCCACGAGGAAGTGCCATCCCGCGCTCGCCTGGGGGCGCCCGTAGCGCGCCAGCACGGACGCCTTCTTGGCCGCCGCCAGCGCGGGCGTGTCGTGCGGCTCGAAGCTGACCGCCACCACGGAGAGATCCTTCCCGACCTCGAACGACAGCACCCCGAGGCTCTTCACGAGCCCGTTCAGCACCTCCGTACAGAGCATCGGACACTCGTAATAGACGAGCGCCAGGATCACGGGCCCATGCCCAAAGTAGTCCCCGAGCCGCACCGCCGCCCCACTCTCGTCGCGGAAGGGCAGCTCGAGCGGCAGCGCCGCATCCAGATGCTGCTCGAGCCCGACACCCCGCAACGCGGGCGGGAGGTGATCATCAGCCCCGCTCGACACGGCGATCAACGCCGCGAGCGAAGCGCCAGCGAGCGCGAGTCCGCGCGCCCGCGCGGCCCGGCGCCGGGGCGGGGGCGGCGTCGACGAGGCGGGAGCCCGGCGAACGCGGCCGACGACCGTGAGTACCCGGTGAGCGCCGGGCTTAAGGCCCCGCCGAGGAGACGCCGCCCTCGCCCCGGTGCCGCGCAAAGTCACTGTCCCCCCTCCGCGACCAGCTCCTTCGCCCGCTCGATCGGCACATGCACGATCCCAGCCTTCCGATCGACCCAGCCGTAGGAGCTGAGCTGCTTCTCCTCCGCCGCACGCATCTGCCGGAGGTCGTCGGCCGGCGCCGTCTGCAGCCGTGGCTCTGGGGGCGGTCCCTGCTCACGCGCGGGCGCGAACGACGGTGGCACCGGCTCCGACCGCTCCGCACGCGTCACCAGGAGGTGCAGCTGGAAGTAGAGCACGATGTGCACGAGGAGGGCCGTCAGCGCGAGCCCGAGGGCCGCCCATGCGACGCCGCGAATGTTGGCGTCGCTCGACTCGTGGCCCTGGTGCTCAGTCGTGTCCATGTCCGAGGGCCTCGCGGAGCTGGGGATCGTGGAGGGGGAGCAGCGGCCGGCGGTCGAGCTGCCAGCCGAAGGTGGCGAGCCAGATGCCGCCGAGTCCGACGGGAGCGGCCACGTCCATCCAGTGGACCGGGAAGCCGTGCGGCTCGAGGTCCGGCACCACCAGCCAGAAGAGATCGACGTAGCGCATGAAGAGAATTCCCGCGGCCACGAAGAGCAGCGCGTGGCGCTTGACCGTGCGGAAGAGGAGGAGCGCGAACGGCGCCGCGAAGTGGAAGAGGATCAGCACGACGGCGACCGCCGCCCAGCCGCCCTGCTGGCGGCGGATGTACCAGGGGATCTCCTCGGGCAGGTTCCCTGCCCAGATCAGGAGGTACTGGGCGAAGGAGAGGTAGGCCCACAGCATGACGAAGGCGAGCAGGAGGTTGCCGAGATCCTTGAAGTGGTTGGGCGCGACCAGATCCGCGAGCGGCGGGCGGCGGGCGAGCAGGCTGGCGACGGCGATGACGAAGGCGAAGCCCGCCAGCACCTGGCCGGTGGCGAACATCATCCCGTAGATGGTCGAGAACCAGTGCGGCTCGAGCGACATCACCCAGTCGATCGCCGCGAACGTCATGGTGAGGCCGTAGAGCGCGAGCCCGGGTCCGGCGACCACGCGCAGGCGGCGCGCGGGGATGGCGTCGGCGGGGGACCAGGCCCGCAGCAGGGCGGCAACACCGATCCAGGAGACGAAGTAGACGGCCGCGCGCACGAGGAAGAAGGGCACGTTCAGGTAGACGCTCTTGTGCTGGAGGAGCGCGTCGGCCGCCACGGCCTCCGGGCGGGCCCACTCGTAGAGCTCGCGCAGCCCGAAGGCCAGCGGCACGAAGGCGAGGGCGAGGAGCGGCAGCGTGTAGATGCCCGACTCGAGCACGCGCCGGATGACGAGCCCCCAGGCGCCTCCCGTGAGGTAGTGGATCAGCGCGATCGCCATGCAGCCGAGCGCGATGCCCAGCCAGAAGAGGTAGGCCACGAGGTAGGCGCGGAAGAATGCCGACGGGTTGACCACGGCGCCGACGGCGCAGGCGGCGAGCGCCGCGACGCCGACCAGCAGGCAGCCCCGGCGGAAGCGCGCGCTCATTCCCCGCCCTCGCGCTCGAGCGCACCGCGCGCGGAGGCCGGCACGTCCGCGAGCGCGGCATGCTGGCTCCGCTGCAGCGCCCGGATGTAGGCGGTGATGGCCCAGCGATCCCGGACGGGCACCTGCGCGGCATAGCTCGGCATCGCGCCGAAGCCCTGCGTCATGACCTCGAAGAAGTGCCCGGCCGGCGCCTCGCGCAGGCGATCGATGTGGAACGACGGCGGGCGGGTGTAGCCCCGCCGGACGACCATGCCGTCGCCCGTCCCGACGCGATCGTGGCACGGCGAGCAGAAGATGTCGTAGCGCTCCTCGCCGCGGTCGAGCAGCTCCCGCGTCACGGGAAAGGGCAGAGCGTCACCGGGCGCGGCGTCATCGTCGAGATGGCCGCGGGCGACCGTACCCGGCAGGATCGGTCGCGACGAGCGGCCGTCGGGAAAGAACGAGCTCGCCTCGAGCGGCTCGTAGCGCGGTTGATCCTCCATCGCCTGGCGGCAGGCCGCGGCGGCGAGGAGGCCGAGCACGATGACCGCCCTACCAGGCAACTTCGGCGACCTCTCGCGAGCCGAGATTCGTGAGAAAGCGCGCCGTGTCCACGCGGTCGAAGTGCGGATCGCGCGCCTCGATGCAGAGGAAGAACCGGTTGCGCGTCGCGAGCGCGAAGCGTGGCACGTTGAAGAGCGGATGGTAGGGCATGGGGAGCCCGTTCAGGGCGAGGAGGCCGAACACGGCCGACAGGCCGGCAATCAGCACGGTCAGCTCGAAGGTGATCGGGATGAAGGCCGGCCAGCTGTTGAGCGGGCGCCCGCCGACGTTCAGGGGATAGGCGACCGCCATCGCGTAGTACTGCATCAGGAAGCCGCCGATGCCGCCCACGAGTCCGCCCGTGAGCACCACGAGCGGGAGCCCCGTGCGACGGAAGCCGAGCGCGTCGGGAAGCTCCTCTATGGGGAAGGGGCTGTAAGCGTCCATCGCACGGTAGCCGGCGTGCTTGGCGCGGCGCGCGGCGTCGACCAGCTCGGTCGGCCCGTCGAACTCGGCGAGCAGCCCGTAGATCGGCGTCCGCCGTCTCATGCCTCGGCGTCCTTCACCTCCGCCTCGGGGAGGATCATGCGCATCTCGGAGATCGAGATCATGGGGAGGAAGCGGATGAAGAGGAGGAAGAGCGTCCCGAAGAGGCCCATCGTCCCGACGAACGTCGCCCAGTCCCAGCGCGTCGGGTAGTACATGCCCCACGACGACGGCAGGAAGTCACGGTGCAGGCTCGTCACCACGATGATGAAGCGCTCGAGCCACATGCCGATGTTCACCACCAGCGCGACGACGAAGAGCAGGGGAACGTTCGTGCGCGCGCGGCGGAACCAGAGGACCTGCGGCACCACTGCGTTGCAGAAGATGAGTGCCCAGTAAAGCGGCGCGTACGGGCCGCGCATGCGGTTGGTCGCCATGTACCACTCGAACTCGTTGCCGCTGTACCAGGACATGAAGGCCTCGATCAGGTAGCCGTAGGTGACGATCAGCCCGGTGACGAGGAGGATCTTCGCCATGTTCTGCAGGTGCCGCTCGGTGATGAAATCCTCCAGGTGGTAGGCGGCGCGCAGCGGAATGGCGAGCGTCATCACCATGGCGAAGCCCGAGTAGATCGCCCCGGCGACGAAGAAGGGCGGGAAGATGGTCGAGTGCCAGCCGGGAATGATCGCCACCGCGAAGTCGAAGCTCACCACGGTGTGCACCGAGACGACCAGCGGCGTGGCGAGCCCCGCGAGCAGAAGGTACGCCATCTCGTAGCGCTGCCAGTGGCGCGCCGAGCCGCGCCAGCCCATGGCGAGCATGCCGTACACCACGCGGCCGACTCGACTCCCCGAGCGGTCGCGGAGCGTGGCCAGGTCGGGGATCAGCCCCACGAACCAGAACAGCAGCGAGATGGTGAGGTAGGTCGAGATCGCGAACACGTCCCACACGAGCGGGCTCCGGAACTGCGGCCAGAGCGACATGATGTTGGGGTAGGGCGCCAGCCAGTAGAAGTAGTAGGGGCGACCGAGGTGGAGGAGCGGGAAGAGCCCGGCGCACGCGACCGCGAAGAGCGTCATCGCCTCGGCGAAGCGGTTGATCGAGGTCCGCCACTGCTGGCGGAGGAGGAGAAGGATGGCCGAGATGAGCGTGCCCGCGTGCCCGATCCCGATCCACCACACGAAGTTGATGATGCCGAACGCCCACCCGACCGGGATGTTGTTGCCCCACAGACCGATGCCGACCCACGCGGTGTAAAGGATGTGCGCGAAGAGATAGAGCGTGCCCGCGTGC
>DATILR010000480.1:0-1505 GCA_035476275.1 Binatus sp. (SeqCode)
GGATCGGCCTGGAGCCGGGGCAGCAGATCGTTCGCCACCGCACAGATGGCGTCGTAGCCCCCGAGGCGCTGGTAGAGGGTCTTCTCCTTTTCAGCCATGGTCCTGCCTCCTCGATCGCGGGTGCATGCCGCCGACGTGGCACGTCCGGACTCGCGTCGGGGCCATCGTGGGGACCCCGGAACACCGAGCTGCGCGCCGGCATCGGCCGCCGTCGCGGTTCTGGACTCCGTCGATCGGAACGGAAGCGGTATCCCACAGTCGCGCGTCGCGCGTCCAGCGTGTTGTCGGCTCGCAGTAAAAGGAAGACCCGGGGTTGACTCGACCCCCCGTCGGGCGTGTTACAAGACGGCATGACGGAGCCGCTCGACCTGCTCGTGCGCGGGGGATTGCTGGCAGACGGTACCGGCTCCCCCATACGAAGGGGGGATGTCGGCATCCGGAACGGACGGATCGCAGCGATCGGGGCGGTGAGCGGCTCCGCAACGCGCGTCATCGACGCCGAGGGCGCCATCGTCGCGCCCGGCTTCGTCGACATCCATACCCATTACGACGTGCAGGTCTTCTGGGACCGCATGCTGACCATCTCCCCGTGGCACGGCGTCACCTCGGTCGTCATGGGGAACTGCGGCTTCGGCATCGCCCCCACGCGGCCCGCTCACCGCGATCTCGTGCTGCGGACGCTGGAGAGCGTCGAGGGCATGTCGCTCGAGGCGTTGCGCGCGGGGGTCGGCACCGACTGGCCCTTCGAGTCGTTCGCCGAGTTCCTCTCCGCGATCGCACGGCGGGGGACGGCGATCAACGTGGGCGCACTGGTCGGCCACACCCCGGTGCGGCTCTACGTGATGGGCGAGGAGGCGACGGAGCGCGAGGCCACGGCCGAGGAGATCGCCGCGATGCGCGCCCTGGTGCGCGACGCGCTCAGCGCCGGCGCACTCGGCTTCGCTACCTCGAAGGCCCCTACGCACGTTGGCTGGGCCGGACGTCCGGTGCCGAGCCGTGTCGCGTCGTTCGAGGAGATCGCGACCCTCGCCGGCTGCCTCGTCGAGGCGACGGGCGGTGTCATGCAGGCGACCATCGGGCCGGGCCTCTTCGTCGATCAGTTCGCTTCCATCCAGGAGCAGATCGGACGCCCGGTGAGCTGGACGGCGCTCCTCGGCGGCATGCTCGGTCCCGACGGTCATCGGGCGGTGCTGGAGCAGTCGGCGGGCCTGCAGGCACGCGGGATCCGCGTCATCCCGCAGGTGTCGTGCCGGCCGCTCATGGTCGAGTTCCAGCTGAAGGCGCCCTTCCCGCTGGAGAGCATGTCGGTCATGCGGCCCGTGTCCGCGGCCGACCACGCCGGCAAGCAGCGCCTGTACGCCGATCCCGAGTTCCGCCGCGTGCTCCGTGAGCGCATCGACGACGGCCGCATCGGCGCCCCGTTCCGCGACAGCACGATCACCGAGCACCCGCCCGACCCGTCGCTCGCCGAGCGGCGGCTGGGCGACGTCGCGGCGGAGCGCGGG
>DATILR010000481.1:0-4654 GCA_035476275.1 Binatus sp. (SeqCode)
GCGTGGCGGTCCGGGATTCCGGCGTCGGTCTCGCCTCGGAGACCCTCGACCAGCTCTTCAAGCCCTTCTATACGACCAAGGCCGAGGGCATGGGCATGGGGCTCGCCATCAGCCGATCGATCGTCGCCGCCCACGGCGGGCGGCTGTGGGCCACCCCGAACGACCGCCGGGGCGCGACGTTTCACTTCGTCGTGCCGGCGGAAGGGCATCCCGCCCCCTCGAGCGAACGATGAGCGAACCGACGCCCGTGGTGCTCGTGGTCGACGACGACGCCTCTGTCCGGACGGCGCTGGAAAGCCTGTTCAGATCGGTCGGACTCGCGGTTCGATCGTTCGGGTCCGCGCCGGAGTTCCTGAGCGAGCCGCTTCCCGATGCTCCCGCGTGCCTCGTGCTCGACGTCCGCCTACCCGGCATGGGCGGTCTCGACCTGCAGCGGAAGGTGGCCGAGCGGCATCCGGCCCTCCCGATCATCGTCATGACGGGGCACGGCGACATCCCGATGACCGTCCGCGCGATGAAGGCGGGGGCCGTGGAGTTCCTGTCCAAGCCGTTTCGGGATCAGGATCTCCTGGACGCGGTCCAGCAGGCGCTCGAGCGGGCGCGTGTGCTGCGGCGCGAGCAGGCGGCGCTGGCGGACGTTCGCGGGCGCGCCGAATCGCTCACCCCACGCGAGCGCGAGGTGATGGGATTCGTCGTCGCGGGGCTGCTCAACAAGCAGATCGCGTACGAGCTCGGCATCAGCGAGGTGACCGTGAAGATCCACCGCGGGCAGGTCATGCAGAAGATGAAAGCCGACTCGGTCGCCGAGCTGGTGCGGATGGCCGAGCGCCTGGGCCTCCCGCCGAGGTCGTAGCGGGATAACACCAAGGTATGAGAGGCGTCCGACCGACCCGGTGATACCTCCACGCCGATGGGACACGCCGCCCCGAACGAACGCGTCGTCGCGGTGATCGACGACGACCAGTCGGTTCGGGGGGCGATCCGGAGCCTGCTCCGGTCGCTCGGGTTTCGAGTGGAAACGTTCGCATCTGCCGAGGACTTCCTGGACGCGCGACCCGCCGGGATCGGGTGCCTGATCCTCGACGTCCGCCTCTCGGGGATGAGCGGCCTGGATCTGCAGCAGCGGCTGGCGGTTACGGGCGACGCACCCCCGATCGTGTTCATCAGCGCGCACGCCGACCAGGTCGCGCGGCAGCAGGCGCTCGCCGCGGGAGCGATCGCCTTCCTGCGCAAGCCGTTTGCCGAGGCCGCGCTCATCGATGCGGTTCGCCGGGCGTTCGGCCTCCCCGCGACGTCGTAGCCCGTTAACACCTAGATGTAACAGACGAACGAGCGCGATCCGGTGCTACGGTCGGCACCGGATATGGGGCAACCGTCGAACGAGCGAATCGTAGCGGTCGTCGACGACGACGCGTCGGTCCGCGTGGCGATCCGGAGCCTGCTGCGGTCGCTGGGCTTCCGGGTCGAGACGTTCGGTTCGGCCGAAGACGTCATCGCCTTCGCCGGGCTCGGTGACGTCGCCTGCCTGATCGTGGACGTGCGATTGCCGGGCATGAGTGGTCTCGACCTTCAGCGCCATCTCGCGGCTGCCGGCTCGGGAACGCCGCTGGTGTTCATCACCGCGCACGACGATCCGGCCGATCGGAGGCAGGCCGTCGCAGGCGGAGCACTCGCCTTTCTTCGCAAGCCGTTCTCGGACGGCGCGCTCATCGATGCGGTTCGCGCGGCGCTCGGTCGCGCAGGGGGACATCCCTCGAATCCGTGAGTCATTGGAGGGTCGCCATGAACGAACAGTCGACGACGCTTGGAACGCTCGACGCAGACTGGACCACAACCACGAGCGACCTGTCGGGGATCACCCCCGGCAGCTGGGCCACCGAACGGCGCCGCGCCCGGCGCAACCCCCCGGGGAGCGCGGCCGCCGCGCACGGCATCCTGGGTGAGAGCGTGGCGTTGCGGGAGGTGGTGAGCCTCGCGCAGAATGTCGCCTCGACGAACGCCGTCGTGCTCCTCCGCGGCGAGACCGGAACGGGGAAGGAACGCATCGCCGGTCTGATCCACGCACTCAGCACGCGGGGCGACCGTCGTTTCGTCAAGTTCAACTGCACGGCCGTACCCGCCGGGCTCCTCGAGAGCGAGCTCTTCGGCCACGAGCGGGGGGCCTTCACGGGAGCCGTCGTGCAACGGATCGGCCGGTTCGAGCTGGCGCACGGGGGCACGCTCCTCCTCGACGAGATCGGCGATCTGCCGCCGGAGCTGCAGCCGAAGCTCCTCCGTGTGCTCGAGGAGCAGGAGTTCGAGCGCCTCGGCAGCACGCGCACGATCCGGACGGATGCACGGATCATCGCCGCCACGAACCGGCCGCTCGAAGACCTGGTGGACGCCGGAGTGTTCCGGGCCGACCTCTACTACCGGTTGAACGTCTTCTCGATCGAGCTGCCTCCCCTTCGCGACCGCCGCGAGGACATCCCGCCGCTCGTGCGCCACTTCGCCGCGGAGCACGCCCGGAAGCTCGGGACGCGGATCGAGTCGATTCCCGCCGCCGTCATGGACGCGCTCGTGCGCCACCCCTGGCCCGGGAACGTCCGGGAGCTCGAGAACGCGATACACCGGGCGGTGATCCTGTCGCGCGGCTCCGCGACGCTGGAGCTACCGCCCCTCGACGGCCGGGGTAACGGGGACCGGTCGCCAGCCGCGCAGCCGACGACGCTCGAAGCCATCACACGCGAGCACATCCTCGCGACGCTCCGCGAGGCCAGCGGCGTCGTCGCGGGCCCGCAGGGCGCTGCCGCGCGTCTCGGCCTCAAGCGCAGCACGCTGCATTCGAAGATGGAGCGGCTCGGGATCGGGCCCGCGGACCTCGCGGCGGCACGCAGATCGCTCCCCCGCGCGTGCGCGGGGCCGTCGGCATCACCGCTCGTGCATTGAGACGACCTCCGAGGGTCCGGCGCGGCGCCGTGAAGATAGCGCCCACAAAAGGGGATCTGCCCCGATCTCCTCCTGAGCGCGTCTACCCTGCCGCCCGTCGTTCCGTCACGAGCTGCTGCAACTCGGAGGCCATCCAGTCGCGAAGCCGTCTTGCTCCGGGGATCTCGCCGAGGTCCGTGCGCTCAGCTCGATCCGTGTTGTCTTTTTATTGCGCAATGTAATGTCGCCCGTCGCCGCGCTGTTCGCGGGAGGGCTTGACGAACCGCTTCCTGGCGCAGATTCTGGCCCGCGTCGTATCGGAGGTCGAATCATGACGACCGCGCTCCGGCAATCGGGCATCGAGCCGGTGGGCGAGATGCCCTGGGGAACGCATTTCTGCCATTTCTACGAGACCAGGGACGATCTGCTGCAGACGTTGCTGCCGTTCTTCAAGGCGGGTCTCGAGAGCGGTGAGTTCTGCGCGTGGGTCGTGTCCGAGCCTCTGACCGAGACGGAAGTCTGGCACGCACTGGACGAAGCGGTTCCAGGCCTGTCCCGCTACGTGTCCGACGACAGCATCGAGGTGTTGAACGCCCGGGACGTCTATCTCGCCGGCGGAGAGATCGATCTGCATCGGATCATCGGCAACTGGAGCGCCAAGCTCGAGCGCGCGCTGTCCAGAGGCTACCAGGGCATCCGGGTAAGTGGGAACACCGCCTGGCTCGAGCAGAAGCAGTGGCGCGAGTTCATGGAGTACGAGGCGGAGCTGAACCGGGGCATCCACGATCATCCGATGCTGGTCCTGTGCACCTACCCGCTCGCGACCTGCGGCGCGTCGGAGTTCCTCGACGTCACGGGCACGCACCAGTTCGCCGTGGCGAAGCGTCGTGGCCGCTGGGAAGTCGTGGAGACGCCCCAGCTCGCACAAGCGAAGGCCGAGATCGCGCGATTGAACCGGGGGCTCGAGCAGAGGGTCCTCGAGCGGACCATGCAGCTGGAGGCGGCGATGGTGGACCAGAGACAGGCCTGGTCCGCCCTGCAGGAAACGCAGAAGGCGCTGGCGCACGTGTCGCGGCTCAGCACCATCAGCGAGCTGACCGCGTCGCTGGCGCACGAGGTGAATCAGCCGCTCACCGCCATCCGCACCAACGCCACGGCCAGCCTGCGATGGCTCGACCGCACGCCGCCGGCGTTCGACGAGGCCACGGAAGCGATGCGGCGCGTGATCCGGGACGCCGAACGGGCCGCGGACGTGATCGCGCACGCGCGTGCGCTGGTGAAGAAGTCCGACGGCGAAAGGACCCTGGTCGACGTCAACCAGATGATTCGCGAGCTGCTCGGCTTCGTCCAGCCCGAGCTGTCCAGGCACCAGGTCGTCGTGGAGGAGGACCTAGCAGACGGTCTTGCGCCGGTGCAGGTGGACCGGATCCAGCTGCAGCAGCTCGTGCTCAACGTGATCATGAACGGCATCGAAGCGATGGCCGAGGTGACGACACGCGCGCGCCGGCTGGTGATTTCGTGCGGGCGTGGGCAAGGCGAAGCCGGCCCCGGCGTCCTCGTCGCAGTACAAGACGCGGGCAGCGGTGCGGCGGTGCCCGACCTCGAGCGGCTCTTCGATCCTTTTTTCACCACCAAGCGCAGCGGTCTGGGCATGGGATTGTCGATCGGCCGTTCCATCGCCCAGGCTCACGGAGGGCGGCTGTGGGCTCGCCGCAACGCGGACCATGGGTTGACCTTCTACCTGCTG
>DATILR010000482.1:0-5556 GCA_035476275.1 Binatus sp. (SeqCode)
GCCCTCGAGTACCTGGTGAATCGCATCGTCGCCCGTTCCGAGGACGGGTCGAGCTCGCGTCTCGTGGTGGATGTGGAGGGCTACCGGGAGAGGCGAACGGAATATCTGAACGAGCTGGCGCGCCGGCTCGCCGAGAAGGCGAAGCAGACTGGGCGGTCGGTCACCCTCAACCCGATGAGCCCGCGCGACCGACGGGTGGTCCATGTGGCCCTCCAGGGCGATACCTCCGTGGCGACACGCAGCCAGGGGCAGGGCTACTACCGGAAGATGCTCATCCTTCCTGCGACCCGGCGCGGAACCCGCCCCAGCCCGCCTTCGCAGGATTCCCAGGAATAGAAGGGCGACGCCGGTCAGGTGACGACGGCCGAGGCAGCGCTCCTGCGGGAGAGCTCGGCTTGGTTTGACGTCAAACTCGACCGCCAGGCGTTCGGTAGGGTGGAGGGCTTCCTCGAGCTGTTGGCTCTCTGGAACCGCCGCGTCCGGCTCACCGGGGAGCGCGACACTTCTGCCGTTCTGCGAAAGCACGTCGCAGACTCCTTCGCTCCCGCGTCGTGCCTGCCGCCGACCGGGCTGGTGGTCGACATCGGGAGTGGGGCCGGTTTCCCGGGAATCATTCTGGCTTGCTTGCGCCCCGACCTGGAGCTCGCGCTGGTCGAATCACGCCGCCGCCGTGTGACCTTCCTGCGGGAGGTGATCCGTCAGGTCGGGCTCCCTGGTGCACGGGCCATCGAAGCGCGTGCCGAAGACGCCGCGACCGACCCGAAGCTCGCTGCCCGGGCCGACGTCGTCGTGTCCCGGGCCATCCGCCTGGACAGGTTCCTCGCGCTCGCCGCTCCGTTCGTTGCACCGAGCGGAACCGTCGTGGCGATGCAGACCTCCCGCTCCGCGGCGGGGGGGATTGCCGGATCGTCGGCTCTCCTGCCGGCCGGAAGGCGAGACTATCGCCTTCCTGACGGCGCCAGCCGGACATTGCTCTTTTTTTCTCCCCGTCGTTCGGTTCCCTAGGCCCTGCGGGTGTGGTAGACGGCTCACGTGCCGAGGGAGCCCGCGCCTCCCTCGCGGTGGAGCGGCCGATGGGGCGGACGATCGCGGTGGCCAATCAGAAGGGTGGGGTGGGGAAGACGACCACGGCCATCAACCTTGGCGCCGCTCTCGCCCTCGATGGGCACTCGACCCTCCTCATCGATCTCGATCCGCAGGGCAGCACCACCACCGGGCTCGGCATGCGCGCCGCGGGGATATCGGGCACCACGTACGAGCTACTGGTGGAAGGACGTTCAGCCGTCGACCTCGTGCAGCATACCGCGATCGAGGGGCTCGACCTCCTGCCCTCGACCCGGGAGCTGGTCGGCGCCGAGGTCGAGCTCGTCGCCGTGGCGGAACGTGAGCAGAAGCTTCACGAAGCGCTCGCCACCGTGCGCGGACGGTACGCCTTCGTGCTCATCGACTGTCCGCCATCGCTCAGTCTTCTCACGGTGAACGCGCTACGGGCGGCCGACGGCGTTCTCGTCCCGCTCCAGTGTGAGTACTATGCGCTCGAGGGACTGAGCGCGCTCCTCGACACCATCGGCCGTGTGCGCGAGACGCTCAATTCGCGGCTGGCCCTCGAGGGTCTGCTGCTCACGATGTTCGACCGGCGAAACAGCCTTGCGCGGCAGGTCGAGGAAGAGGTCCGGCACCACTTCGGCGACCAGGTTTTTCGCGCCGTGATCCCGCGCAACGTCCGGGTCTCCGAGAGCCCGAGCCATGGGATGCCGGTGGTGCGATACGACCCCAGCTCGCGTGGCGCGACGGCCTACCGGGCCCTGGCGCGTGAGCTGGCGGGGCCGGCCCGGGCCGACGTCGTGCGCGGGGCGGCACAGGTCGTGTGAAGATTAGAAAGAAAGTCGGAGGCGGATGATGCGGAAGGCGCTCGGCCGGGGGCTGGAAGCCCTCCTTCCGGAGCACGCCTCGGCGTCGCCCGCCGGGGTCGAGAACTCGGTGGCGGTGAGCGAGATCGTGCCGAACCCCGACCAGCCGCGGCGGCACTTCGACGAGGAGGCGCTCACCTCGCTGGCCGAGTCGATCCGTCGTCACGGGCTCCTCCAGCCGCTCGTCGTCCGCCGCATCGCCGGCCGCTTCGAGCTGATCGCCGGCGAACGCCGTCTCCAGGCGGCCAAGCGCGCCAACCTCGAGTCGGTCCCGGTCATCGTTCGGGATGCCCGACCGGAGGATCGACTGGAGCTGGCGCTCATCGAGAATCTTCAGCGCGAGAACCTGACCCCGCTGGAAGAGGCGGAGGCCTACCGCCACCTGATGGACGCCTACGGTCTCACTCAGGAAGAGATCGCCCAGCGCGTGGGCAAGAGTCGTCCGGCCATCACGAACACGCTCCGCCTCCTGGCCCTTCCGGACGCAGTCAAGGCGCAGCTCGAGGGGGGCGAGCTCTCGGCCGGGCACGCCCGGGCGGTCCTCTCCCTTGAGGACGAGCAGGAGCAGGTCGACTTTGCGCGCGAGGTAGTCACCCGGAAGCTGTCGAAGAGCACCACGGAGAGCCTCGCAGCGGCACGGAGCAGGCGCCCGTCGAAGCGCACGGCGACCAGCACAGCCAGCGACGTCCACGTCCGCGCCCTGGCCGAGGAGCTCACGAGGGACTTCGGGACCCGGGTCCGCATCACCTCGCGTGCCCGCGGAGGGTGCATCGAAATCGAGTACTACTCCGAGGCGGAGCTCGATCGGCTGGTCGAGCGATTGCGCTCAGGGGGCCCCTCAAGTGCCTGAACGCTTTGACTTCCTGCCAGACCGGATGCTAAAAGTTGCTGATCGTCCTTGACATGTGGGCAGAGCGGCCGTGGGGAGCGGACCGAGGCACCCTCGGAGTACAAACCTTATGGCGCTATTCGGAAAGGATCGCGACCGGATTGACCGGGACCGGATTGACCGGGCGCGAGGCATCACGACCGACGGCTTCGTGTCGCCGGTCACTTCGGCTGCGCCTCCGGAGGTCGAGATGATCGAGCGCGAGCGAGAGAGCAGCTCGTCCGGCGACGTCGGCGGCACCAGCGCATTTCTCGGCAAGGGAAGCCGGGTAACCGGCAAGCTCGTGTTCGAGGGAACGGTGCGCATAGAGGGTCACGTCGAGGGTGAGATCTCGGCTCAGGACACGCTGATCATCGGCGAGAGTGCCGAGGTCAATGCGCAGATCACCGGGAGCTCCGTCGTGGTGCACGGTCGCGTGACGGGCGACATCACGGCGCGCAAGCGACTCGAGATCCGTGCCCCGGGCAAGCTCTTCGGCAACATTACGACTCCCAGCCTCGTCATCCACGAAGGCGTCGTGTTCGAGGGGCAGTGCACGATGAGCGGCGCCGACACGCTGCGAACCGACCGGGACCGCAAGGTCGCCTTCTTCCCCAAGGAGGGTGACGGTGCGGCCTTGAAGGCGAACTCCGAGCTCGGCAAGTAGCCGTCGCCTCCCCCCTAGATACACCTCGACGCGCCCATTAGACGGGGCCGAGTCGAGTCAAACCATGCTCAAGATTCCTCCGGACTACACCTTCCTCGTCCAGATCGGCCTGTTCGTCGTCTTCTGGCTGGCGATGAAACGGTTGTGGTTCGGCCCGGCCCTGCGGATCATCAAGGACCGCGTGGAACGCTCGGAAGGGGCCATCCGGGAGGCGCAAGCGGTGCAAGCCGATGCGGAGCGCCTGCGGGCGGAGCACGCGGCGGCACTCGACGCAGTGAAGGCCGAAGCCCACCGTGACATGCAGGGGATCCTGCGCCAAGCCGAGACGGATCAGCAGGCCATCCTGGCCGAAGCGCGGAGCGAGGCCGAGCAGCGACTCGCCGACGCTCGCACCCGGCTCGCAGAAGAGGTCGCGATCGCACGGCAGGGGCTGCGCTTGCAGGTCGAGGAGATTGCGCGGGATGTGGTGCGCAAGGTACTCGGACGAGCGGCATGAGCGAGGCCGGAGCCGGACCTCCCCCGACACTCGCAGATCTCCTCTGGCCGGCGCTCAACTTCGTTCTCTTCGTCGCTCTGCTCGTGCGTGTCCTGCGTGAGCCGATCCGGCAATACTTCCGGGCGCGTGGTGAGCGAATACGGGAAGGCCTGGAAGCGGGCGCGCGCGCCCGCGCGGAAGCCGAAGCGCTCCGCGCGCAGCTCGCTCGAGACATCGCCAACCTCCCGGCGCTGCGTGAGCAGCTCCGGGCGGACCTCCTCGCCACTGCCCAGCAGGAACGCGAGGCCCTCCTGGAACGTGCCCGGCGGGCAGCGGAACACATCAAGAGCGACGCCGGCCTGGTTGCCGAGCAGGAGCTGGCGGCCGCGCTGCAGGCCGTGCGTCTGGAGGTGATCGACGAGGCGGTGCGCCAGGCGACGACCCTGCTACGTCAGGCGGTGCGTCCCGACGACCAGGAGCGCTTCGTGCACGAGTTCGTGACTCGCGCGGGGTTGAGCGCATGACCGGGCGGCTGGCGAAGCGCTATGCCCGGGCGGTCTTCGATCTGGCGCGCGACGAGGGGCGACTCGAGGCGCTCGGTGAAGAGCTCGGGCGCGCGGTCGCCACGTTCGAGGATCCCCGGCTGCAACAGCTGCTCTTGAGCCCCGTGATCGACGCCGGCGTACGACTCCGCACGACGAAGGACATCCTTGCTGACCTCAATCTCTCTCCGACCGTGAACAACCTCATCACGCTGCTCGCGGAGCGAGGACGCATGATGATCCTCCCCGAGGTGGCCCGCTGGTACGAGGGCTTCCTCGACGTGGAGTTGGGGCGCGTGCGGGTCGGCTTCTCCTCGGCGGCACCGCTGGGAACGGCCGAGAAGAACCAGCTCGTGGAGCTGGCGCGCCGGCTCACCGGCGGACGCGAGGTGCTCGCGTCCCTCGAGGTCGATCCGGACCTCCTGGGTGGGGTCGTGCTCGACACCGGAGGTACCGTGTACGATGGCAGCCTGAAGACGCAGCTCGTCCGTCTGCGGAAGGAGATGAGCGAGGGCGGCGCGTAGCCGCCTGGGAGAGAGATCGATGCAGATTCGCGCGGCCGAAATCAGCGACGTCATCCGCGAGCAGATCAAGGAGTTCGAGAAGCAGCTCGAGGTCCGGGAGACCGGAGTGGTGCTCTCGGCCGGAGACGGGATCGCCCGCATCTACGGGCTCGACAAGGCGGCCGCCGGAGAGCTCCTCGAGTTCCCTCACAGCATCTACGGGATCGTCCTGAACCTCGAGGAGGACAACGTCGGTGCCGCCATCTTCGGCGAACAGCAGGCGATCCGCGAGGGCGACGAGGTGCGCCGGACGGGCCGTATCGCCGAGGTGCCGGTCGGGGAAGCCTTGCTCGGTCGGGTCGTCAACGCGCTCGGCCAGCCGGTCGATGGCAAGGGGCCCATCAAGACGACGGCCACGCGGCGGATCGAGCTGAAGGCACCCGGGATCGTAGCCCGTCAGCCCGTCCGTGAGCCCCTGCAGACCGGCATCAAGGCGATTGATGCCATGATCCCGATCGGCCGCGGACAGCGCGAGCTGATCATCGGGGACCGGCAGACGGGCAAGACGGCCATCGCGCTCGACACCATCAT
>DATILR010000483.1:0-9108 GCA_035476275.1 Binatus sp. (SeqCode)
CGGCGTGCTCGACGAGCTCCAGCCCGCCGAGGCGCTGCTGCCCCGTGCGCTGGCGATGGCGGAGGAGCTCGCGCAGCTGCCGCGGGCCGCCTACGGGCGCATCAAGCGTCAGCTGCGCGGCCCGACGCTGGCGCGGATCGACGCCGTCATCAACGGCGAAGATCCCCTGGTGCGCGCCTGGATCAGCGCCGAGACCGCTCCCGCGGCGGCGGACGTGCTGGCTCGCACGCGCCCGTCCTGAGCCCGTCGTCCCGGTGAGCGCCGTTCCGCGCACCATTGACAGCGCCGGGGCTCCCGAAGGATGAGGCGGACTCGGCTCACGCCGGAGGACACCGCCATGCGAGTGGCAGCATACGAGGGCTACCGGACCCTGCGGTTCGAACGGCGCGGCCGCGTGCTGCGCGTCACCATCGACCGTCCCGAGGCGCTGAACGCGGTGGACGACGACATGCACGAGGATCTCTCGCGCGTGTTCGACGAGATCAACCGCGACGAGGGATGCGACGTCGTCGTCCTCACCGGGGCCGGCAAGGCGTTCTGCGCGGGCGGCGACGCGCGCTGGCTGCAGAGCATGATCGACGAGCCGGCGCGCTTCCGGGCGATCGCGCCCGCCGCCAAGCGGATCGTGTTCGGGCTCCTCGAGCTCGAGAAGCCGATCATCTGCCGCCTGAACGGGGCCGCCGCCGGCCTCGGCGCCACGATCGCGCTCATGTGCGACGTCATCATCGCGGCCGACTCGGCGGTGATCGGCGACCCTCACGTGCGCATGGGCTTCGTCGCCGGTGACGGCGGTGCGGTGATCTGGCCGCAGCTGATCGGGTTCGCGCGCGCCAAGGAGCTCCTCATGACCGGCGAGATGGTGCCCGCCGAGCGCGCCGAACGGCTCGGCCTGGTCAACTACGTCGTGCCGGCGGCCGAGCTCGACGCCCGCGTCGACGCCATGGCGGACCGGCTGGCAAGCGGACCGACGTGGGCCATCCGCTGGACGAAGACGGTCACCAACATCCCGCTCCGTCGTCTCGCACACGAGCTGATGGACACCTCGATCGCGTACGAGATGATGACCAACCTGACGGCGGACCACCGGGAGGCGGTGGCGGCGTTTCGCGACAAGCGGAAGCCGCGCTTCTCGGGAGACTGATGACCTCGTTCGTCGACGAGGCCGCGCACGTGGCGCAGCTCCGCGATACGATCCGCCGCTTCGTCGAGCGCGAGATGCCGCGCGAGGCGGTGCGGCAGTGGGATCGCGAGCGGACCTTCCCGCGCGAGGTCTTCCGGCGGCTGGCCGCGACCGGCGTCTGCGGCCTCACCGTCGCCGAGGAGTACGGCGGGTCGGGGCGGGACCTCGTGGCGGCGGTCGCGGTGATCGACGAGCTCGCGCGGCGGGGCACCGCGCTCGCCGGCCCGTACATCCACTGCGCGTTCTACGGCGGGATCAACCTGAGCGAGAACGGGTCCGCCGCGCAGCGGCGCGCGCTCCTGCCGCGCGTCGCGCGGGGCGAGCTGCTCCTCGCCTACGGCCTCTCCGAGCCGGACGTCGGCGGCGACCTGGCGAGCGTTGCGATGACGGCGCGGCGCTCGGCCGACGGACGGACGGTCGTCCTCCACGGGACGAAGCGCTGGTGCACCGGCGCCCGCATGGCCGACTACATCCTCTGCCTCGTCCGCTCCGATGCCGAGGCCGAGCGCTACCGGAACCTCTCCCTGGTACTCGTGCCGCCCGGGCTGCCCGGCGTCACGATCGTCGACATCGACCACCTCGGGCTCCGCTACGCGGCGACGACGGACGTGATCTTCGACGAGGTCCGCGTGCCGATCGACGACGTCCTCGGCGGTCCCGACGGCTGGAATCAGGGGTGGCGCATGCTCGCCGGCCCGGCGCTCGACGTCGAGAAGCTGGAGATCACCGCCGTCGCCTACGGCATCGCCGCGGCCGCGGTCGACGACGCCTGGCGCTATGCGCAGGAGCGCCGGCAGTTCGGCAAGCCGATCTGCGCCCACCAGTCGGTGCGGCACGCGCTGGTCGAGGCGCGCACGAAGCTCCAGGCCTGCCGTCACCTGCTCTACCACGCCGCCTGGCTGGCCGATCAGTCGCGGCCGTGCTCGGTCGAGACCTCGATGGCCAAGCTCTTCATCGCCGAGACCGCGGTCGACATCGTGCTCGGCTGCCAGCGCATCCTCGGCGCGTACGGCTGCGCGGAGGGGTACGACATGGAGCGCTACGTGCGCGACATCTGCGTGATGCCGATCGTCGGCGGGTCGTCGAACATGCAGCGGAACAACATCGCCGCGCGGCTGCGGCTACCGGAGTAGCGATGGACGTCGTCGCGCGGGCGAAGGCCCTGCAGGACATCGTGCGCCCGCGCTCGCGGGAGATCGAGGAAGCGCGACGGTTCCCCGCCGATCTCGCCCGCGCCATGGCCGATGCCGGCCTCTTCCGGACGCTCGTGCCGCGGAGCCTGGGCGGCCTGGAGACCGACCCGGCGACCATGCTGCGAGCGGTCGAGCTGGTCGCCGAGGCCGACGCCTCGGTGGGATGGTGCGTGATGATCGGCGCGACGAGTGCGGTCATCGCGGCCTACCTGCCGCCCGAGGCGGCCCGCGAGATCTTCGGCGACCCGATGACCATCGTCGGCGGCGTGTTCGCCCCCCTGGGCCGTGCCGTGCGCGAGGGCGACTCCTATCGCCTCTCGGGACGCTGGCCCTGGGCGAGCGGCAGCATCAATTGCCACTGGCTGATGGGCGGCAGCGCCATCCTCGAGGACGGGAAGCCGCGGCTGCTGGCGAACGGGATGATCGACAACCGGCTGCTCGTCTTCCCCGCCGAACAGGCGACCCTCATCGACTCCTGGTTCGTCGCCGGTCTGTCCGGCACGGGCTCGGGGGAGATGGAGGTGCAGGACCTTCGCGTTCCCGTGTCCCGCTCCGTCTCGATCATGGCCGAGCGGCCGGTCGAGCGCGGACCGCTCTACGTGTTCCCGGTCTTCGGGCTCCTGGCGCTCGGCGCCGGCGCGGTCGCCCTCGGGAACGCGCGGGCGGCGATCTCCGATCTCGTGGCGCTCGCGGGTGGCAAGAAGCCGCAGGGCTCGACGCGCACCCTCGCCGAGCGTCCCACCGCCCAGGCGGCGCTCGCCGAGGCCGAGGCGAAGCTCCGTGGCGCCCGTGCCTTCTTCTACGAGGCCATCGACACGGCATGGAGTCGCGCCACCGCCGCGGGTGACATCTCGATGGAGGAGCGCGCGCTGCTGCGGCTCGCCGCCACCCACGCCACGCGGGCCTCCGCCGAGGTCACGCGGGCGGTGTACGATCTCGGGGGTGGCTCGTCGGTCCACCTCTCGAGCCCACTCCAGCGCCGCTTTCGCGACGCACACGTCGCCACGCAGCACGTGATGATCTCCCCCGCGACGCTCGAGCTCGCGGGGCGCGTGCTGATGGGTCTTCCCACCGATCCGACCATGCTCTGAGGAGAAGCCGATGGCGGACATGGATCTCTTCGAGGCACTCCGCACCACCCGGACGGTCCGCCGGCTCAAGCCCGACCCGGTGCCGGACGAGCTGCTGCGCAAGGTCCTTACGGCCGCGACCTGGGCGCCGAGCGGCGGGAACCGCCAGCCCTGGCGCTTCCTCGTCGTGCGCGACGCCGAGCGGAGACGCCGGCTGCGCGAGCTCTACCTGCCGCTCTGGCGCACCTTCTCGGGAGCATACACCGCCCGCCTGAGCGGACTTCCGCCCGAAGCGCGCGCCCGGGAGGAGCGGATGGTGCGCTCGGCCGACCACCTGGCGGAGCACCTGCACGAGGTGCCCGTCATCGTCGTCGTCTGCGTCCACCTGCCGGAGCTTGCCATCACCGACGCCGCACTCGATCGTCCGTCGGTGGTGGGCGGGGCGTCGATCTATCCGGCCGTGCAGAACCTCATCCTCGCCTGCCGCGCCGTCGGGCTCGGGGCGGCGTTGACCACGCTCCTCTGTCTGAAAGAGCCCGAGGTGAGCGCCCTGCTCGAGATTCCGAGCGACTGGGCGACGTGTGCCCATCTGGCCATCGGGTTTCCGGAACGCGCGGGTCACGGCCCCGTCCGGCGGAAGCCGGTCGAGCGGGTCGCGTTCCTCGACCGCTGGGGGCAGCCGCTGTTTCCCGGGCCCTAGTCCAACCGTCCGCCCGAGCGCCACCAACGCATTGCGTCGGGAGATCGCTCGCGCTCACCTCTCCTGTTGCACGCTCACTTTTTCCTTGACGACGGGAGGTGAAGTGGACGAGCATCCGCGGTCCGGAGGCGACACTGACGATGCGAAAGGTCGTTGCGCGAAGTGTGTTCCGTCGGGGCCTCGCTCCGACACTGGTCGGAGCGTCCCTCGCCCTACTGGGCGTGGGCGCATCTCCCGCGTCGGCAACCTTCGATCTGGGCGTCGCGGCAGGAGAGGTGACCTCCACGTCGGCCAGGCTCTGGGCGCACGCCAGCGCAAGCGGTGCGGTGACGGTCGAGGTGAGCCAGCACCAGAACTTCCTCCCGATCGTGACCATGGGGTCGGGGATGGCCGATTCGGCGAACGACAACACGGTGCAGATCGACGTGACGGGCCTGACCCCCGATCGGGTGCACTACTACCGGTTCACGATGGGGCCGGATCAGAGCCGGGTGGGCAGCTTCCGCACCGCTCCCGACCCCGAGCTGCGCCGGACGATCAAGTTCGGACTCAGCGGCGACGCCGACGCGCAGCCCGATCCGATGACCATGCAGCCGGCGTTCAACAACTTCGAGGTCTACACGGCGATGGTCTCGGAGCGCAATTTCTTCAACATCAACCTCGGCGACACGATCTACTCGGATTCCGAGGTGCCGGGCACCCCCGTCGCCCTCACCGTCGCGGACAAGTGGGCGAAGTACGTGCAGAACATCTCCCTGGCTCCCCTCGCCAACATCCGTTCCTCGGGGGGCCTCTACAGCCAGCCCGACGACCACGAGTGGATCAACGACTTCTCCGTTCCCGAGTTCGGCACGACGCTCTACAACGACGGGGTCAAGGCCTTCACGGACTACGCTCCCGTCTCCTACTCGCCGAGCACCGGCTTCTACCGCCATTTCCGCTGGGGAAAGAACCTCGAGCTCTTCATCCCGGACGAGCGCTCCTTCCGCGACGCCAAGGCCTCGGAGGGCGGGGTCTGCGACAATCCCTCCGGCAGCGGGAACCCGGACCTGGCGCCGACCGCGCCGCAGTCGATCCGGAACCAGTTCGCCGCGCTGGCGCCTTCGCTCGGCAACCCGCCCCCGGCCGCCTGCCTCACCCGCATCAACGACCCGGGCCGCTCGATGCTCGGCGCTTCCCAGCTGGCCCAGCTGAAGACCGACCTCATGGCGTCGACGGCGGTGTGGAAGGTGATCGTCAACGAGGTCCCGATCCAGCAGTTCTACGCCCTGCCCTACGATCGCTGGGAGGGCTATGCTGCCGAGCGGCTCGACCTGATCAACTTCCTCATGGCCAACGTCCCCAACGCGGTCTTCCTCACCACCGACACGCACGCCAACATGGTGAACGACGTGCGCCTCCAGACCCTGGAGCCAGGGGGGCCGATCGACTCCGGGATCATGGAGTTCATAACCGGACCGGTCGCGACCGGCACCTTCGACAAGGAGATCGACAACGTCTTCGGAACTTCGGGAGGAGGTGAGCTCGTCAACCTCTTCTTTTTGAAGAAAGCGCCGCCGAGCGGGCCCGGCATCATCTGCTCGTCACTCGACACCTACAGCTTCGCCGAGGTCACGGTCACGACGACCAGGTTCCGGGTGAAGCTCCTCGACGCCAATCGCCACTTCGTCGTCGATCCCTCGGGCACCTGTCGGACGTTCCGGCTCAGGGCGAGCTGATCGCAACGCAAGCCACATACGGCGGCTCACCTCCGCGACGGGCGGTGGCTGCCCTTCGCGCGGCGCCGTCCGTCGCGTAGGATGAGGGAGATGCTCTCGCGCACGATCGACCTCGGCGGGCCGGTTCACTTCGCCGACTTCGGCGGGTCGGGGCCGACGATGGTCCTGGTCCACGGGCTCGGCGGATCGCACGTCAACTGGATCGCGGTGGGTCCCGCGCTGGCGAAGCGGGCCCGCGTCGTCGCCCTGGACCTGGCGGGGTTCGGGTACACCCCGCTCGCCGGACGGTCGGCGCACGTCCGGGCGAACGCCGAGCTCCTCGACCGGTTCCTGGACACGGTGGCGGAGGGACCGGCCATCCTGATCGGGAACTCGATGGGCGGGCTCCTCGCCATGATGGAAGCGGAGCGCCACCCGGAAAAGGTGAGCCAGCTGGTGCTGGTGGGTGCCGCCCAGCCTCGACCTGCGGGCGCGCGTCTCGACGCCGTCGTCGCCCTCACCTTCGCTGCCTATGCCGTTCCGGGCGTGGGTGAGCGTTTCCTCCGCTGGCGCGCGGCACGTCGCGGCCCCGAGGGGATCGTGCGCGACACCCTGCGGCTCGTGTGCGCCGAACCCGACCGCGTACCGCCCGAGCTCGTCGACGCGCACATCGCTGTCGCGCGCGACCGGATCGAACGCATGCCGTGGGGCAATCAGGCATTCCTCGAGGCCGCGCGGTCGATCGTCTTCACGCTCGCGCGCCGGCGGGACATGCAGGCGATGATCGCCCGCATCGCCGCACCCGCCCTGCTCGTCCAGGGCGCGCGGGACCGCCTCGTCTCGCTCGCGGCGTCGCAGGCCACGGCGGCGCTCCGGCCGGACTGGACGCTCGCGGTCCTGGAGGGCATCGGGCACGTCCCGCAGCTCGAGGCCCCCGAGCGGTTCGTCAGCACGGTGACCGGGTGGCTCGACGGCGACCTCGGCGCGCCCGCGGAGCAGTGGTCGCGCGCCGCGCGCTAGGCCGGACGCGCTTCAGCGACTCGACGGCGAGAGGATGACCACCGGAATGTTCCGGGTCGTCCGCGCCTGATAGTCGTCGAAGTCGGGGTACATCGCGACCAGCTTCGGCCAGAGGGCGGCATGCTCGGCGGGGTTCGCCCGGCGCGCCACCATCTTCGAGCGCTCGCTGCCGATCTCCACCTCGACCTCGGGGGTCGCCTCCAGGTTGCGATACCAGAGCGGATGGTGGGACATCCCGCCCTTCGAGCCGACCACCACCACGTTCGCTCCGTCGCGGAGGTAGAGCAGCGGCGCGGTGCGCCGGATGCCGGATTTCCGCCCGATCGTCGTCAGGAGCAGCACCGGAGCGCCCCCGCGGAAGCGGCCACCGAGCCGGCCGCCCGAGAGCCGGTAGGCCCAGGTGTTGGCGCGCGACATGAGCCCGATGACGATGCTGCCGATGCGCTCTTCCCGGGCGGTGAACGGACGCGCTTTCGTCTCCGACACGGGCTCACTCCTTCCGGCAGCTCACAGCCGCAGACGTCCCTCGACCACGGTGACCGCCGACCCGCCGATCTCGATCTCCCGCCCACCGCCAGCGACGCGCACCAGCACCTCGCCGTCGCGTCCGCGCTCGCGTCCCTGGCTGGCGCGATACACCGCCCCCACCCGGGCGAGCAAGCCGGTGGTCGCGAGGTACGCGGCCACGGTCGCGTTGCCGCTGCCACACACGGGGTCCTCGTTGATGCCGCCGGCGGGCGCGAACGAGCGCACGGTCACGTCCGCACCGGTGACCGACCCGAGCGCGAAGAGCGTCACCCCGCCCCATCGACTGAGCGTCGCCAGCGCCGGCATGTCGGGCGCAAGGGCGCGCAGGGTCCGCTCCTGCGCGATCTGCCCCACGAGCCATACGGGGCCGACGTCGATCACCAACGGCGGCGGGTCGGCGACCACGGGGACCCCTAGGGCCCGACCGAGCGCGCCGATGTCGATCGGCTCTTGCCGGATCTTCGCCGCGGGAGTGCGGACGAAGATCCGCCGCTCGGGCGGCGCTCCCGCGGTGCGCAGGGCCAGCAGGCCCGCTCCGCACTCCTGCGTCAGGTGCGTCGCGTCGGCCCGCACGATGCCCGCCTCGAGCACCGCATGGGCCGCGCCGACGGTCGGATGGCCGGCGAAGGGCAGCTCGTGCGCCGGAGTGAAGATGCGGATCCGGTAGTCGGCGCCCGCCTGGGTCGACGGCAGCACGAAGACCGTCTCGGACAGGTTCGTCCAGCCGGCCAGGCGCTGCATCTCGTCGGCGTCGATGCCCTCGGCGTCGAGGACGACCGCGACCGGATTGCCCCGCAGCGGGGAGCGCGTGAAGACGTCGACCTGTGCGAACCGGCGCGCGCGATGACGATCCGACATGGGCGCGGAGTCTGCGGCGCCGCACCGGCCGATGCAAGGCGACCGGTCGACAGCGCTCTCCACGAGCGACGAAGCCGACGGGTACGGCTATCCCGGACGACGTGTCATCAGAGGAGGTGGCGCGGGCCGCACGCGCACGGATTCGACGCGGGCCGCGATCTGCGCCAGCACGTCCCGGCACGCCGTCAGCGCTTCCTCCGCGGACCACTGCTGGGCAGGCCCTCCCGCGTCCCGCTCGTGCACGATCGCGATCGGCTCTGCCCGACCGAGGTCCCGTGTGTCCGCGCCCTCGGTCTGCTCGAGGAAGCAGACGAACATCTCGCCGTCCCCCGCTTGGTGCAGTCCGCTCTGCGCGATGAACTCGCGCAGCCGTTGCTCCCTGGGCTGGCGGAGCTCTTGCCGCTCGGGCCCCGAGCAGAGAACCATCTTCACCGTCACCGGACGTCCCCGGACGGTGACGACGATACCAGCGTGCACCGCATCGAGCGTCATGGCTGCCCCTCCGGCCGCAGCTCGGCCGCCCCATCCACGTCCTGAACCCGCATCCTCCCCATCCGCCACCTCCACCAATCCTTCTAGCACAGGGCGCCGTACGACGCTCGTGGCGCCGACCCACGCGTTGCGCAGGGCCCCGGGAACGGGACACAAGGTCGTACCTCCCGTGCGGCTCGACAGCGTACAGGTCTCCGTGGCGGACGTCGCCGAAGCGACGCAGGCCTACACGATCCTCCTGGGCGTCAAGCCCCTGGCGCGGCCCTCCGGCGTGCAGCGCTTCCAGCTCGCCCCCGGCGCCGTCGAGATCGAGCCCGGCGACCGGGGCATCCGCGCCATCCGCTTCGTCGGCCCACCGGGCGAGGCGGCC
>DATILR010000484.1:0-4509 GCA_035476275.1 Binatus sp. (SeqCode)
GGGCGGAGCGCGCGGAGCGCCCGCGTGTAGGCTCCCGAGGCGATCGTCGCATCGGTGCCGATCACGCCGACGCGGCCATTCCGCGTGCGGGCGACCGCGGCCCGGGCGCCCGGTTCGATGACCCCCAGGACGGGGAACGCCCAGCGGGCGGTGAGGGCGTCGAGGGCCACCGCGGAGGCGCTGTTGCAGGCGACGACGAGGAGCTTCAGGCCCTTCTCGGCCAGGAACTCCACGTTCTCGATGCTGAAGCGGGTGACGGTCTCCGCCGACTTCGTGCCGTAGGGGTAGCGGCCGGTGTCGCCCAGGTAGACGAGGTCCTCCCGGGGAAGGACCTCGAGCAGGGCGTGCAGCACCGTGAGCCCGCCCACTCCCGAGTCGAAGATGCCGATGGCGCCGTCCGTCGACATGGCTGCCCGCGGCGTTATGACGCAGGGGAAGCGCCGCCTCAAGCCGCGCCCCTCAGCGCCGCGGTGAGCCCGTCCGTCTTCCCCCCGCCCGCGGGGGTGGGGGTGCCTCGAGCCAGCGCGCCAGGACGCGCCACAGTGCGTCGCGTCCCTCGCCCACCCGGGCCGAGAAGCCGATCAGCTCCACGTTCCCGACCTGCGACGCGATCCCCGCCAGCGCCTTCCGCGCCGCGCTCGTGCCGAGCTTGTCGAGCTTGGTGGCGACGATCACGACGGGAAGCGCCTGGGCCGCCAGGTAGGCGAGGAGGTCGTCCTCCTCGGCCTCGAGGCCCCGCCGCGCATCGACGATGAGGACGACGCCCCGCAAGGTCGGCCGGCCCGCGAGGTATCCCTCGACCAACGGTCCCCAGGCGCGCCGCTCCGCCTCGGGGCCGACGGCGAAGCCGTAGCCGGGAAGATCGACCAGCACGAAGCGGTCGTTCACCAGGAAGAAGTTGAGCTGTCGCGTCCGTCCCGGCGTGCCGCTGGTGCGCGCCAGGCCGCGCCGGCCGACGAGGCAGTTCAGCAGCGAGGACTTCCCCACGTTCGACCGCCCGGCGAGGGCGATCTCGGGCAGCCCGGGCGCCGGCTCCCCGCCCGGCGTCGCCGCCGCCCCGAGAAACGCGACGGTGCTTACCCGGGGGCCCGTGCGGTGTCCCGCTGGTCGCGCACGGCCGCGCCGCGCGCGAGCGTCATCCCTCGGCGCGCTTCTCCTCGGGCTTGGCGAGGCCGAGGGCGCGGTTCACGGCGCGAATCTGCGTCGCGTACGTCTCACGTAGAGCGCCCTTCTGCAGCGACTCCACGATGAGGGGCGCCTTGTCCTTGCTGGTCTGCGTGAACCTCAGGAGCGTGCCCTTCCCGTCGGCGCTCGGCTCGAAGCGGTACTCGGAGCTGATGTCGGCGAGCTTGAAGTCGATCGAGCGGCTCGTGATCCGCTTCTCGGCCGGATAGAAGGTGATCTCGTTGCGGATGTTCTGCACCTTGAAGCCGGGCGGGAGGATGTCGAGTCGCCCGATGATGTCGACCACCTTGACGTTGTTCTCATTCTTCACCAGCTCGGACTTGAGCACGTTCTCGGGCGCGTACTCGTGCACGCGCTCGGGCTGGCCGAAGGCGTCCCAGACCTTGTCGACGGGCGCGTCGAAGCGCGACGTGAAGGCCACGTGCCACGTGTCGCCGACGCGCTCGATCTTCTCGCTCGCGATCTCCTTCACCGGGCTCGCGGCCATCTGCTGGCTCCGGTAGAAGGTCCAGCCGATGTAGCCGCCCACGGCGAGCAGGACCAGGACGACGAGACCCAGGATAGTCTTCATGCGGCGGCTCTTAGCGGAATGGGCTTCGGCGGAGCAAGGGTACCCACGCCGGGCCCCGGCTGCCGGCTCACACCCGTCGGATCAGGACCCGGAGCACGACCGCGATGATGCGCAGGGTATCGACCCACGGCCGGTAGTGGCTCACCCGCTCGGCAATGGGCGGATAGTGGACCCGCACGGGTACGCCGACGATCGGCATCCCCCGGCGGGCCGCGCGGAGGAGCACCTCGGTCTCGAACTCGTAGCGCGGCCCGTCGGCGTGTAGCTCGAGCGTGGTACTGACGGGATAGACGCGAAACCCGCACTGCGTGTCGGGAAGGGGACGGCCGGCGATCCAGCGCAGCAGCCGATCGGCGATCCAGTTCCCGAAGCGGGCAGCGCGGGCGATCGTGTGTCCCTTCTTCTGCCGCACGCCGACGACGATCGCCTCGGGGCTCGCGTCCGACGCCGCCAGCAAGGGAGGTATCTCGGCCGCCAGATGCTGGCCGTCGGCGTCGAGGGTGAGCGCCCGGCCAACCTGTGTCCGCGCGAGCGCCGCCAGCCCGGCACGAATCGCGGCGCCCTTGCCGGCATTCCGCTCGTGCCGGACGCATTCGGCGCCCGCCGCCTGCGCGCGCGCCGCGGTCGCGTCGGTCGAACCGTCGTCGACGACGACCACGCGAGCGCAGTACTGCCGGGCGCCCGCCACCACCTGCCCCACGGTCGCCTCGGCTTGGTAGGCAGGGATGAGGGCGGCGACGTCGGTGCGCACCGCTATGCGGCGAGCGCCGTCTGGGGATCCGCGACGCTCGTCGGCGTCGCCAACCATCCCGTGAGCCCCACCCGCACGTAGGTGGCCACGCGGCGGAGGAAGCGGGGTTCGTGAGCGACCGCCTTGGCGAGGCCCCAGAGGACGTCCGGGCGCATGTAGAACACGCGGTAGGCCTGCCGGAAGTGGCGCTCGAGGATCGCCGGCGTCAGCCCGTGCGGTACGAACACCCAGTTCATGGCGTTCATGCGCTCCCAGTCCTCGGTGAAGCGCCCGTGCTGGCGCACCGTCGGGTACGACGGCGTGCCGGGATAGGGCGTGAACTTCGTGATCTGCACGAGATCGAGGGGCGCGCTGCGGAGGAAGTCGACGGTCTCTCGCAGGCTCTCCTCGTTCTCGGTCGGGTGCGCCATCATGAAGAGCCCCTTCACGCGGATGCCAGCCGCGCGGGTCAGGCGGAGCGTCTCCAGCATGCGCGGGATGCGCACCTCGTGCTTCACCACGTCGAGGACGCGCTGCGAGCCCGACTCGATGCCGTAGGCGATCTGCCAGCAGCCGGCGCGCCGCATGAGCCGGAGCGTCGCGGCGTCGAGCAAGTTCGGGTGGCTGTTGCAGCTCCAGGTGAAGCGGAGCCCCTCCGCGAGCAGGCGCTCGCACAGCTCGACCACCCGCTGGCGGCTCACCGTGAACAGGTCGTCGTAGAAGAGGATGTGCCGCACGCCGAGCCGCACGAGACGCCGGCAGAGCGCGAGCGTGTAGTCGACGCTGTGAAAGCGGCCCTTCCGGCCGGAGGTCGACCGGTCGCAGAAGGAGCACGAGAAGGGACAGCCGCGCGAGGTCACGACGCTCGCCACCGGGGTCCTCCGGTAGTTGAAGACGTTCGGCTGGAAGCGGAGCGGGAAGTCGCGAAGGATATCCCAGGCAGGCTCCGGCAGCCGGTCGAGCTCGTCGCCGTCGAGGTACGGTGCGCGCGGATTGGCCCGCACCGCGGCGCCGTCCCGGAAGACGAGCCCCGCGACGCCTCGCGGATCCTCACCCCGGGCGAGGGAGGCGATCAGCTCGGGATACGAGCGCTCGCCCTCGCCGACGATGCCGTAGTCGAAGCCCGGGAACGTCGCGAGGGTCGACGCGGGGACCGCACTCACGTGCGGGCCGCCGACCGTGGTGACGACGCCCGGGACGAGCGCCTTCACGCGGGCGGCGATGCGGGCGGCGTTGTGCACCGAGATCGTCATCGCCGAGAATCCGACGTGGGTGGGGGCGAGGGCCGCGACCTGCTGCGCGACCGCCTCGACCGGAGTCCCGGTGCGCTTGCCGTCGACGATGTGGACCCGGTGGCCGTGTTGCCGGGCGACGGCGGCCAGCACCAGGGTGCCGATACCCGGAATCTCCTCCTCGCCTTCTCGCACCCGATCCATCGCCCGGTTCCAGCAGACGTACGGTGGTTCGACGAAGACGATCGTCTGAGACGACATTGGGCGTGGGCTCTATAGCCGAATCCCGCCGAGGAAGAAACGCCGCGTTCCGATGAGTGCCCTCGCGACTGCCCTCGCGAGTGCCCTGGCGACTACGGAGACTGACCCAAGATCGGCACGTCCGTGCGCGGCAGGGGCGTCGCCGACTCCGCTCCGGGTCCTCGCCGTAAGCGCGCCGACGAGAGTGCGGCGTTCGACGCGCACCGCGGGGCGCGCGCTAACGGCTGCGGGTCGCTGCGTCGGCGACGCCCCTGCCGCTCGCGCCGACTCTCAGGCCAGCGGGCGCGAGCACCTAGAGCCGGCGCAGGGTGAACGCCGCATCAACTCGTCGGGCGGACCTCGTCTGCCGCGCCAGCTTGGCTGGCCGCGGCATGCCGGTCGCGCGTGCCACCAACCGTTCCACACTCGAGTCCGATCCCGACCCGAGATGTATCTCGGGTCGGCCTCCTAGATAGCGGCGATCACAGCGAGCGTTTCCGCCAGTCGCTCGACATCCGCCCCGAGCGGACGATCCTCGAGCAGCGGCGGCA
>DATILR010000485.1:0-6800 GCA_035476275.1 Binatus sp. (SeqCode)
AACCAGCGCGGCAACTACGAGACCGACATCCTGCGCGCCATCATCGCGTCGGCCGAGCGGCTGGCGGGCAAGCGTTACGGCGCCACGGCCCGCGACGACGTCTCGCTGCGCGTCATCGCCGACCACGGACGGGCCGTCACCTTCCTGGTCGCGGACGGCGTGCTCCCCTCGAACGAGGGCCGCGGCTACGTGCTCCGCCGGCTCCTGCGGCGGGCGGCGCGCCACGGCAAGCTCCTCGGCCTGAACCGCCCGTTCCTCTTCGAGGTGGTGGGTGCGGTGGTGCGCACGATGGGGCGCGCCTATCCCGAGATCGTCGCGCAGCAGCGCCAGATCACCGACGTCGTGCGCGGCGAGGAAGAGCGCTTCGCGACCACGCTCGACCGGGGTCTGGCCCTCCTCGCCGACGAGATGGCGCGCGCGGTCGAATCGGGGGCCAGGACCCTCGCGGGTGAGACCGCGTTCCGCCTCTACGACACCTACGGCTTTCCCCTCGATCTCACCGAGGACATCCTGGCGGGTGAGGGGCTGGGCGTCGACCGGGAAGCCTTCGAGGAGGCCATGGAGGCGCAGCGCGCGCGCGGTCGCGGCGCGCAACGCTTCGTGGATGCCGAGGCCGCTCCCGGGGTGGTGACCAAGGACGCCGTCGCGACGAAATTCGTCGGCGACCGTACAACCGAATGGGAGTCGGAGATCGTCGCCCTCATCGCCGACGGCAAATCGACGCGCAGCTTCGCCAGCGTGGGGCACCCGGTCGACGTGGTGACCGCCGAGACCCCCTTCTACGCGGAGTCCGGAGGACAGGTGGGCGACCGCGGCTGGCTCCATACCGCGACCGGAGCCCGGGTGGAGGTCGTCGACACGCAGCGGCTCTCGCCGACCGTCGTTGCGCACCGGGGCGTGGTGCGGGAAGGGATGCTCGCCGTCGGCGATCACGTCCGTCTGCAGATCGACCCGGCGCGGCGGCACGGTGCCCGTCTCAACCACTCCGCGACCCACCTCCTCCATGCGGCGCTCCGCCGGCGGCTCGGTGAGCAGGTGAAGCAGGCCGGGTCCCTCGTGACCCCCGAGCGGCTGCGCTTCGACTTCAGCTACCACGGTCCGGTCGAGGCGGCGGCGCTGCGCGAGATCGAGGCTGACGTGAACGCCGCCATCCGGGCCAACGCCGAGGTGCAGACGGAGGAGATGAGCTACCCGGCCGCCATCAAGGCGGGCGCCCTGGCGTTCTTCGGTGAGAAGTACGGCGATCGGGTGCGCGTCGTCCGCATGGGCGACTTCTCGGTGGAGCTCTGTGGGGGGACCCACGTGCAGCGAACCGGCGACATGGGGCTCGTCAAGATCCGCAGCGAAGGGGGCGTCGCGGCCGGCGTGCGCCGGGTGGAGGCGACGGCCGGCGGCGGGGCGCTGGAGCTGATCCACCAGCACGAGCGTGTGCTCGACGAGGTGAGCGCGCTGCTGCGGGCCCCGGCCGAGGAGGCCGCTCCCCGGATCGAGAAGCTTCTCACCCAGCAGCGCGAGCTGGAGAAGCGCGTCGCACAGCTCCAGTCGAAGCTCGCCGGCGGCGAGTCGCGCGATCTCCTCGCCGATGCCCGGCGCGTGAACGGGATCACCGTGCTGGCCACCCGCGTCGAAGGGCTCGACGACAAGGGACTCCGCGACATGGCCGATCGCCTGCGCGAGCAGATCAAGTCGGGCGTCGTCGTGCTGGGGACGGCTCAGGGCGAGCGCGCGATCCTGCTCGCCGCCGTGACCAAGGACCTGACCGATCGCTACCACGCCGGCAACATCATCAAGCAGCTCGCGCCGCTGGTCGGGGGCGGGGGCGGGGGGCGTCCGGACTTCGCACAGGCCGGGGGCAAGGATCCCGGCCGGCTCGACGAGGCCCTCACCGCCGCCTACGAGCTGCTCGGCGTCGGGAACCGCTAGCTGGAGGGCGTCCGACCACCCATGCCGGCTGCGGTGAGCGATCGCGGGCCCGAGCTCCACTTCGGAGACCCGCGTCTCTTCCGCGAGCTGCTCGGCAACCACGACGAGCACGTGAAGGCGCTCGAGCGCCACTTGGGCGTCCGCATCGGGGTCGGCGAGGGGACGCTCACGCTGGAGGGCGATGCGGTCGAGACCGAGCTCATCGGTCGCGTGCTGGGGCAGCTCTACGGCCTCCTCGAGGAGGGCTACCCGATCTATCCCGCCGACGTCGACTACGCGTTCCGCATCCTGGCGAGCGATCGGAACGCGAAGCTGCGGGACATCTTCCTCGACACCGTCTTCATCTCCGCCCACAAGCACACCATCACGCCGAAGAGCGTGAACCAGAAGGCGTACATCGACGCCATCCGTAACACCGACATCGTGTTCGGCATCGGCCCGGCCGGCACGGGTAAGACCTATCTCGCCATGGCCATGGCAGTCGCCGAGCTGATGAAGAACAGCTTCAGCCGCATCGTCCTCACGCGTCCGGCCGTCGAGGCGGGGGAGAAGCTCGGCTTTCTGCCGGGCGACCTCGCCGAGAAGGTGAACCCCTACCTCCGCCCGCTCTACGACGCCCTCCACGACATGGTCGACTTCGACCGGGCGCGGCGGATGGCCGAGCGCGGGACGATCGAGGTGGCGCCGCTCGCCTTCATGCGCGGGCGTACGCTGAACGACTCCTTCGTGATCCTCGACGAGGCGCAGAACACCACCAGCGAGCAGATGAAGATGTTCTTGACCCGCCTCGGCTACGGCTCCAAGGCGGTCATCACCGGAGACGTCACCCAGGTCGACCTGCCGGCGGGCAAGCAGTCCGGCCTGAAGGAGGCGCAGGTCATCCTCCGCGGCATCGTCGGCATCAGCTTCGTCACCTTCACCGAGCGTGACGTGGTGCGCCACCCGCTCGTGCAGGAGATCATCACGGCCTACGACCGCGCCGAGCGGTGACGCGGCGCGATGGGGGTCGTGACGACGGCGCGGGGTCGCCGGGCGACCGCCTTCGCTACGCACCTGGGGCGGAGCGCGCGACGGCTGCTGCGGGGACTCCGGCTGGCGGATGCGGAGCTCTCGCTGGTTGTGGTCTCGGACCGGACGATGCGGTCTCTCAACTTCCGTTACCGCGGCGTCGACCGGTCGACCGACGTCCTCTCCTTCTCGCAGCGGGAGGGTCCGGGCGCGCCTCCCGACGGACTCCTGGGCGACGTCGTCATCTCCCTCGACACCGCGCGACGGCAGGCGGTTGCCCGCCGTGAACGCGTGGAGCGGGAGGGGGAACGGCTGCTCATCCACGGGCTCCTCCACCTCCTCGGCTACGATCACGAGCGCTCCGCGGCCGAGGCCCGCCGCATGGCGCGTCGCGCGAGGATTCTCGAGCAATGGCTACGGTAGCGGTGGGCCGGAACGGCGTGGCGGTGGCCGCCGCGGAACGGCCGTGGCGGCGCCGCGGGTTTCTCCTCGCCGTGGTGGGCGGCCTCCTGCTGGCGGCGTCCTTCCCATCCCTCGACCTCGAGCCGCTCGCCTGGGTCGGCTTCGTGCCGCTCCTGGTGGCCGCACGCGGCAGGCGTCCGGGGGCGGCGTTCGCGCTCGGCTGGACGGGCGGCCTCGTCTTCTACCTCGGGACGGTCTACTGGGTGGCCTACACCATCACCCACTTCACCGCGCTTCCCCTTCCGCTCGCCATCGGCCTCCTCGTCCTCATGGCGAGCATCCTCGCCTGCTACCACGGCGCCTTCCTGGGCGGGCTCCGCTGGCTCGAGGTGCGCGGCGTCCCGGCCGTCTGGATCGCGCCGCCGCTCTGGGTGGCGCTGGAGTGGCTACGCTCGTGGTTCTTCATCGGCTTCCCGTGGGCGACGCTCGGCTACTCGCAGTACCGCCATCACGCGCTCGTGCAGATGGTGGAGGTGACCGGCATTTACGGCATCTCGGCGTTGCTCGTCTTCTTCAACGTGGTGGCGGCTGCCGTGCTGGCGCGCGGCGTGCGGGAGCGCGGCGTCTTCCCGGCGCTCCTCGTGCTGACGGTGTTGGTCGTCGCCGTTCCGCTGGCGGGGGATTGGCGCGCCGCCGAGCTCGCGCGACGGCCGCCGGCGGGACGGCTGCGGATCGCCATCGTGCAGGGCAACATCGAGCAGGACCACAAGTGGGACCCCGCCTACCAGGACGAGACGATGGCCCGGTACCGCGACCTCACCCGAGCCGCGGCGGCGAGCGGGCCCGAGCTCGTGGTCTGGCCGGAGACGGCCACTCCCTTCTTCTTCCAGGAGCCCGGCCCGCTACGCGACGATGTACTCGAGCTGGCCGAGCAGCATCGGGTCTACCTCCTCTTCGGCAGCCCCGCCGCCCAGCAGACGCGGGCCGGCGAGCTCGAGGAGCTGAACCGCGCCTATCTCGTCTCCCCCGAGGGGCGTGAGCTCGCGACCTACGACAAGATCCAGCTCGTGCCGTTCGGCGAGTACGTGCCTTTCGCGCAGGTCCTGTTCTTCGTCGACCAGATCGTGCAGGCGATCGGCCGCGTGGCCCCCGGCATCGTGCCGACCGTCTTCCACCTCCCGGCGGCCGACTTCGGCGCCCTCATCTGCTACGAGGGCGTGTTTCCGGCGCTCACCCGCCGCTTCGTCGCCGGCGGTGCCGACTTCTTGGTCAACATCACCAACGACGCCTGGTACGGGCGGACGTCCGCCCCCTACCAGCATCTCGCCCAGGTGACGTTCCGGGCGGTGGAGAACCGCGTGCCGCTCGTCCGCGCGGCCAACACGGGCATCTCGGCGTTCATCGATCCGGACGGACAAATCCGCTGGCAGGGTCCGCTCTACGAGACGGCCTGGCACGTCGACGAGGTGACCTGGCCAGGCGTTCGCACCTTCTACACACGCTTCGGGGACGTGTTCGCCTGGACGTGCGCCCTCACCGTGCTCGCGGCGGTGGGCTGGGCGCTGCGCCGGGGTGCGGCGTGAGGGACGTCGGCCGGGCGGTGCGGTGGCTCCTCGTCGTCGTGCTCCTCGTGCACGGGATCTATGCCGGTCTCGAGGTGGTGACCGGCGCCGATCTCTGGTGGCAGCTCGCCACGGGTCGCTACATGGTGCAGCACCACGAGATCCCGACCCACGACCTCTTCTCCTACACATTCGCCGGGGCCCCCTGGTTCAACGAGGAGTGGCTGACGCAGGTCCTCTTCTTCGGCCTCTACGCGCTCGGGGGCGGGACGCTCCTGGCGCTCTTCAAGGTCGCCCTCGTGATGGGACTCATCGTGGGTGCTGCCTTCATCGGGTGGCGGCGGAGCGGCTCGCTCGGCTTCGCCGTGGGGGTGGCGGTGGTGGCCGCCTTCGTCTGCCGGCCATACCTGGACATCCGCCCGCAGCTCTTCGAGTTCGTGGGGACGCTGGTCGCGATCGGCGTCATCGACGCTTACCGTCGCGGGGCATCGCCGGCGGTGCTCGCCGTCCTGCCCGTGACCATGGCCCTCTGGGTGAATCTCCATGCCAGCTACATCTTCGGGCTCGGCGTCGTGGGCCTCCTCACCGGCTGCGAGATCGTGAAGGCCTGGCTGCGGATCCCCGACGCGCCCCTGCCGTTGCGGCGCGCCCTCGGGCTCGGCGTCGCGACGGTGGCCACGGTGCTCGCCTGCTTCGTGCATCCCCAGCCGCTCAAGGCGCTCGCCTTCCCGTTCGTCATCCTCGATCCGGTGCAGTCGCCGTGGCGCACGGAGATCGTCGAGTGGCTGCCGACCAAGCTCTTCAGCGAGGAGCAGTTCAACCCGGCCTTCTTCGGCTACTTCTTCACGGCGCAGATCCTCGTCGCGCTGGCGGCGGTGCTCGTCGCTCCGCGCCGGTGCGATCTCTCCGACACGGCGGTGGTGGCGGTGACCGTCGCCCTCGCGCTCGCGGCGCGTCGCTTCGTTCCCCTCTTCGCCCTGGTCTCGGTGCCCTTCGGGGCACGGAACCTGGCGCTGCTCCAGGGCCACCTGGTCACCGCTTCGGCGGCGGCGCCCGCGCGCGAGCGCGTCAGGGGGACGGTGGTCGCCCTGCTCGCCCTGGGCGCTCTCGGCCACGTCCTCCTCCGCTCCGTGCCGGACGCCCAGGCGATCACGGCCCGAGGCCTGTTCCCGGAGATGATCCGGGCCGACTTCTTCCCGCGGGCCGCGGTCGAGTTCCTGCGCCTGAATCCGATGCCCGGCAACCTCTTTCACCTCTACGTCTGGGGCGGATATCTCGAGTGGGAGCTGCCCGAGCGGAAGGTCTTCATCGATGGCCGCGCCCAGACCGTCTACCCGGGCACCTTCTGGACCGAGCACAGCTCCGCGGAGTACGGCTACCCGGGCTGGAACGACGTCCTCGACCGGCACGAGGTCGCCCTCGTGCTCTGGCCGACGGGCATCGCCGGCGGGCGCCACGCGGTGATGCGCGACGAGCTCCGCCGCTCGCCCCACTGGGTCTGCATCTACGACGACGGCCACTCGGGCGTCTTCGCCCACGTCGAGCGTGCCCGCGAGTGGATCGACCGCTTCGAGGCCTTCTCGCTCGCGTACCCCGACGTCGCCAAGGCACAGCTCTTCCTCGTGTCGGCGGCCTTCCGCGCGAGTGCCTTCGACCGCGCCCGGCTCGGCCTCCAGGCGGCACTCCGGCGCTACCCCGAGACGGTGGCGGTCGCCCGGCAGGCCGAGGAGCGCCTCGGCAACGAGGCGCGCAACACGGGCGGTCCCGGCTCCCTGTTCGGCGTCGCCTTCTATCGTGACGTCCGCGGCGACGCCCCCGCCGCCGCCGAAGCCTACCGCCTGGCCCTCGAGCGCGGCCTCGTCGACCCGCAAGCCGCCTACGCCCGCGAAGCGCTAGCGCGGCTGG
>DATILR010000486.1:0-1956 GCA_035476275.1 Binatus sp. (SeqCode)
CTGCACGTCCTTCTCGTCGAGCACGATCCGGAGCACGCGGCGGCCATGCGGCACGCGCTCGCGCACATGGAGACGGCCGTGCGGGTATCGCTCGCCGATCGGCTGCGCACGGCGCTCGCGGCCCTGGCCGACCCGACGATCGCCTGCGTGGTCACCGACCTCCGCCTGCCCGACGCCGAAGGACTGGGCGTCGTGCGCACGTTGCGGGCGGCCCGTCGCGCGCTCCCGGTCGTCGTCGTCACCGGCACCGGCTCGGCGGAGCTCGCCGTGGCGGCCCTCAAGCTCGGCGCCGCCGATTACGTCAGCAAGCACGCCCACTACGTCGACCAGCTGCCGTGCGTCGTGCGGGAGGCGGTGGGGCGCTCGGTGCTGGCCGGGCTCGACGAGCCGCACGCCGATCACACGCGTCCCCCGATCGTGCGCTGCGCCGAGCATCCCTTCGTCGCGACCACGGCCAACATGGCGGCGGTGCTCGATCAGGTCGACCGCGCAGCGCGCAGCACGGTGCCGGTGCTCATCGAGGGCGAGACGGGCACCGGCAAGGAGCTGGTGGCGCGCGCCATCCATCAGCGTGGACCGCGACCGGACGCGCTCTTCCTCGTGCAGAACTGCGCCGCGATCTCGGAGTCGCTCCTCGAGAGCGAGCTCTTCGGCCACCTGCGCGGGGCCTTCACGGGAGCCGACCGCGACCGGCACGGCCTCTTCGAGGAGGCGGGCGACGGCACGGTCTTCCTCGACGAGATCGCCGAGGCGCCGCTTCCCGTGCAGGCGAAGCTTCTGCGCGTGCTGCAGCACGGCGAGGTGAAGGCGCTGGGCGCCGACCGCGTGCGGCGGGTCCGCGCCAGGATCATCGCGGCGACCAACCGCCCGCTCGAGATCGAGGCCAGCGAGGGGCGCTTCCGCCTCGATCTCTACTACCGCCTCGCCGTATTCCCCGTCCGCGTCCCGCCGCTCCGCCACCGCGCCGCCGACATCCCGACGCTCATCGCGCACTTCCTTCGCCGCTTCGAGGTGCGCGAAGGGCGCGACACGGGCGGCATCGAGCCCGAGGCCCTGCGCACGCTGCAGACCTACGCGTGGCCAGGCAACGTCCGCGAGCTGGAGAACGAGATCCACCGCCTCGTCCTCTCCGTCGGCCCCGGTGAGCGCATCCAGCGGCACCACATCGCCCGCCGCCTGCGCGAAGCGGAGCCAGGCGTGAGCGAGGAGCCGCTCGAACGCATCCTCGACCGCGTCGAGCTGGCACTGATCCGCGAACGCCTGCAGCGGCAACCGACCAAGAGCGCGGCGGCGCGGAGCCTCGGCATCACGCGCGAGGCGCTCTACGCGAAGATGCGCCGCCTCGGGATGGCAACGCGCGACGAGTAGCGTCCCGGACCTGGGTGGGCGCAACTCGAAGGATCGAAGCAAGTGGAGACGGGTGGCGATAGTGGAAGAACTGTCCGGCTATACCTTTGACGGGTATACCTTGCTGGACCGACTCCGGTCCCGCCCAGGTTGACATCCGGGACTACCACTGAGGAGGCACGATGAGAACGATCTCTCGACGCAGGCGGCCGACCACCCCGGGTGAGATCCTCCGCGAAGAGTTCTTGATTCCTCTCGGGATGACGCAGAGGCGGCTGGCGGAGCATCTCGCCTGCGACGTCAAGGTGGTCAACCGCATCGTGAACGGCCGTACCTCCGTGACTGCCGAGATGGCCCTCAAGCTGGGAGCCACCTTCCGCACCACGCCCGAGTTCTGGCTCAACGCGCAGAAGGCCGTCGACCTGCACCACGCGGCCCGGCACCTCGCGAGCCTACCGAAACCACTGCCGTGAGCGGGCTGACCGCGCACCCGGCTACCCCAATCGTCACCGCGACCTCGTCTGTCTCACCGTTGTCCGTCTCGGTCGCGGCAGCGCTGCGAAGGCTGATGTTCACCACGTTCGCCAGGCGGTGCCGTTCGTCGTGCTC
>DATILR010000487.1:0-11889 GCA_035476275.1 Binatus sp. (SeqCode)
TTGGTCCCCATGCCGTCCCTCTGCGCCGAAAGGGCGGAGCGTGATCCCGAGGCGGCTTGAGGCTTTCCGGACTCCGCGCCCGCGGGCCGACACCGCGGGCGCGGGCTCCTCCGGGGACCCGACCTTCCGGATGCCATGGCGCGGTCAGGTGCCGTCGCGGCAACAGTCGAGCTGGGGGCCGGCGGCGTTGCCGACGCGACCGTCCTGGTCGCGCACCAGCACGCGCGTCTCGTCGCAGCCGTAGGCGATCTGGACCTGGTAGCGCCGGTCGCCGCGCTGCCGAAGGTCGGTCGTCGTCTCGCCGGCGTGCGCGCGGACGGCCGCGCAGTCGAGGCCCTGATACACGTAGTCGGCGATCGCCTGGGCTTCGGGGGAGAAGGTCTCGCCCTCCTCGCGTACGAGCTGGGCGAAGGCGAAGACGCAGAAGGCGGTGGCGGCGATCGGCACCGCGGTGACGACCCGGCCGAGGAGTGGCCGCCGCAGGCGGAGCGGCCGCCACCACCGCTCGGTCAGGAAGAAGGCGTTCAGCGTGTTGCCGGCGCCGCGTCCGAGGAAGACGAGCGCGAAGAGCCCGACCCTCGAGGCGTGGCCCCACTCGAAGAACTGGTACACGTAGCGCCCCGGCGTCCACCACCGCCACCTCGGCCAGAGCACCAGGAAGAAGGCGAGGAACACATAGGCGGCGGCCGCGCGCGCCAGGGCGAGCCCGGTCGCGAAGCGCCCGCCGCGAGCGAACTCGACCAGGTAGACCAGCTGGAAGGCGCAGTACGCCGCCACGAACCAGATCGCGTCGCGGTAATGCTCCCGGTACCCGGGAATGATCAGATCCGAGACCAGCACGGCCACCCCGCTCCCCAGCGTCAGGAGCGCGACCAGGACGTTGAGCACGCGGAGCGCGAGCCGCACCGAAAGGAGCCCATAGCGGCCCGGCCGCGCCTTGACAACGCGTCGCACGCTGGGGCAGGTAAGACGACTTCATCAGAATCCCCCAAGGAGGAGCTCTCCGATGTTGCTCGAAGGAAAAGTCGCGATTGTCACCGGCTCCGGCCGCGGCATCGGCCGTGAGGAAGCGCTGCTCATGGCCAAGCACGGCGCCAAGGTCGTGGTGAACGACCTCGGGGCCCACTTCGACGGCACCGGACAGGCGACCGGAACGCCGGCGCAGGAAGTGGTGGCCGAGATCAAGAAGATGGGCGGCGAGGCGATCGCCAACGGCGACAGCGTCGCGGACTTCAAGGCCGCGAAGCGCATCGTCCAGTGCGCCCTCGACACCTTCGGCAAGCTCAACATCGTGGTCAACAACGCCGGCATCCTGCGCGACCGGATGATCTTCAACATGGGCGAGGAGGACTGGGACGCGGTCGTCGCCGTGCATCTGAAGGGCTCGTTCAACATGTCCCGCCATGCCTGCGAGTACTGGCGGGAAGAACACAAGAAGGGGAACCTGCTGAACGGTCGCATCATCAACACGTCGTCCGACGCCGGGCTGCTCGGCAACGTCGGGCAGAGCAACTACGGCGCATGCAAGGCGGCGCTCGCCGTGATGGCGGTCATCATCGGGCAGGAGATGAAGAAGTACGGCGTCACGGCCAATGCCATCGCACCGGTCGCGCGCACGCGCCTCACCGTCGACGCGACCCCGTCGACCGCGGCGCTCATGGGCGAGCCGAAGCCCGGCGAGTTCGACATGTTCCACCCGGCGAACATCGCGCCCGTGGTCGCCTGGCTGGCGAGCGACGACGCGGCGGGGGTCAACGGGCAGGTGTTCCGCGTCGGCGGCCGCAGCGTCTGGCCGATGAAGGGCTGGCACTCGGCGTCGCGCATCAAGAACTCCGAGCCGGCTGCCTGGGATCCGAAGAAGCTCGGCGCGCGCATAAAGGAGGAGATCGCGAAGGGCATCACCGCCCCCGAGACGATGGGCGACATCTTCGCGGGAGGGCTGTGAGCGGCGAGAGCCGTCCGTCCCGGCGGGTCCTCGTCGTCTGCCACGCCAACACCAGCCGGAGCATCATCGCGGAGAAGGTGCTCCAGCGGCTCCTCGCCGAGCACGGCCACGCGGGTGCGGTCGAGGTCCGCTCCGGCGGTATCGCACCCTACGCGCGCGACGGTAGCCTGGTCTCGCTCGACGCGCGCTTCGTGCTGCGCGAGGTCGGCATCGACCTTCCTCCGGATGCGGGGGCGACCGACCTGAAGCGCCAGCGCCACCTGCTGGCGGAGGCGGACACCATCCTCGTCATGACGGAGGAGCAGCGGCGGATGCTGCGCGCCTTCCCCGAGGCGACCGGCAAGCCGGTGCTGACCATCCGCGAGCTGGCCGGCGAGTCGGGCGACATCGCCGATCCGGCGATGCAGGACGAGGACGTGTTCCGCCGCTGTCGCGACGAGATCACGCGCTGTCTGGCGCAGGGTCTCGAGCGGCTGCTGGCCGGGTAGGGACGCGAACCGCTATCGCGAACGCCGGTGCGCGGGCACGGGGAGCGCCGCCTCCTCGGCGGGTCCTTAAGCCCGGCGCCCCGACGATACGGGCGTCACCGGGACTGGCGTTCGCCGGGCTCCCACCTCGTCGGCGGCGCTCCCCGCGCCCGCTTGCGCTGCGCTCGCTGGAACGCTCACGGCGAAACAGAGCCAGCCGGATGATCCGTGGCCGGAGGGGTCTCCACCACCGTGACGCGGTAATCCTTGAAGGCGGGGGTCTCCTCCTTCAGGAAGCTTCCGCGGAAGCGCTCCTCCGCGTCGGGTGCGAGGGCCTGCACCTTTCCGCTGCGCAGGACCTCCGCGGGGTCGACGTCCGGGACGGCGAGACCCTCCGCGCTCTCGTTGTAGGTCGTGGTCGACGCGACCACCTTGCCGCGCGCATCGAGCGCGTCGATGCGGAGCTTCACGTAGCGGAGCGCGTGGCCGCTCGTGTTCTTGAGACGCCCGACGACGTTGAAGAACTCGACGCCGTAGCCCGACTCCCAGCGGCCGTGGTGCTCCACGACCTTTGCCCCCGTCCCTCCCGCCGCCGGGTGCGCCACCAGAAGCAGGGCGAGCAGCAGGAGACGCATCTCAGTCGGTCATGTGGGTGATGGTGCGGAGCGAGAAGTAGGACGGGTCCCAGTGCTGCTCGAGGAAGGAGCTCTGGAAGCGGCCGCCGAGGGCGGCGCGGTTCGTCTTGTCGTTGACGCCCACGACGAGGTTCGGGAAGACGGCCGAGAAGGTCTCGTCGTTCTTCACGAAGTGATAGCCGCACATCGCGGTGTAGAAGTACTCGCCCCCGCGGTTGTGCACGAGCTTCCAGTAGATGCGGTACATCTCCTTGTCGAAGTACATGATGACCTTCCCGAAATTGTAGTACGGGTCACTCGACTGCCCCTCCACGACCCAGACCGGACGCTTCACGAACACGAGATGGTCCTGGATCCACCAGGGAACGCCCCGGCGGTTGGGCACCTCGTAGCCCGCCGGCATGTAGGGCGTGTCGATCAGCTGGCGGGTCGGGCTGACCGACCGCATCGGGAACGGGTAGGGCTGGAGCAGCGGGGCGAGGATCTCCTGCTCGCCGATCAGCTTCCACTGGTAGTACTCCACCTTGCCGGCGTAGCAGTTGAGGTCGTCGGCGAAGATGTCGAGGCCGGCCACCGGATCGGAACGGGAGGCGGCGTTCACGCGCCGCGCGCGCCGGGTCGAGGGCACGTAGGCCCAGATGGCATCCTGGCTCTCCCAGTCCCAGTAGCGCTTGGTGAGCTGCGAGACGCCCTCGACGTCCTGCGGCTCGATCGCGCCGGAGAGTCCCTCGCCGGCGAGGTGCTCGGGGTTGTCTTCCGCCAGCGGCCCGAAGTGCCGGCCCTGGAAGCCGCGCGAGTGGATGAAGGCCTTGATGCGCCGGAACTGCCCCGAGGTGTCGACGCCGTTCAGGGTGAAGGTTGCCCCGCCGCCGCCACCCATCGCGCCCGCCATCGTGAAGTTCCACGCGATCTTGCAGCCCGCCTGCGCATCCGACTTGTCGATCGTCGGGAACGGCAGGCCGAAGACGAAGTCCGGGATCTTGCCGGTCGCCTTGTCCTTGAGACCGCAGGTCTTGGCATCGAGATCGTACTTCCCGGCGTTCTTGTCGGTCGCGTCCCAGAACGCCTGGCTGTAGTTGTGATGGAAGCGGGTCGCGTCGACCGAGACGACGTTGAACCAGTAGTCGCCGGCCTGGAGGCGTTTCACGACGGACTCGGGGAGGACGTCCTTCCCGTCCTGCCAGTTGCTGGAGTCGAGCGTCCAGCTCTCGCCCTTGGGGGCGGCCTTGGACGGCTCGGGATCGGCGGCGCGCCCCGGAGGCGCGGCGAGCAGGAGGGTGGTCGCGAGCGTCAGCGCGCCGAGTGATCTGCCGGACATCGAGCCCCTCCCATGAAGGCAGTGCCTTCGCGCGTTTGCCTTCGTGCTGTCAAGCATTCACGGCTCCGGAGCTTTCGCCTGGAGCTTCTCCAGCTCCCAGTGGAGCAGGGCACCCACCAGCATCACCTCGCGACTGCCGGTGCGCCGGGCGTAGAGCCCCGTCCACGCCGGGTTTCGCTCGCCGACGTCGAGGGCGAGAAGGGGCCGACCATCCGGCGCCAGGAGCCGGATGCGCACCGCGTCGGGGCCGAATCCGTAGTCGGCAGGATCGGTGGGGTCCGGGTCGACCGTCATCACGGGACGGATCGTCCCGAGGCTCTCCAGCAGATCGGCCACCGCGTCGCGGGGCCAGGGGCGGCCCTCGGCGTCGCTCCAGCCACCGCCGCGGCGGATGGCGACCAGGCGGACCGTTCCCTCCTCGACCTCGACGCGCGCCACCGCGGCGGGTGGCACGGCGAGCAGCGGGGCTGGCTCGACGGGGGCGGACGCGCGCAGCGGCGTCCGGCGCCCGACCTCCGCCACCCAGAGGTACCCCGCGAGACTCACCAGCACTCCGACCAGGACGAGGGTGCCACGCGCCGTCATGACGGCCCGGCTCATCCTGCGCGCCGCCGCGCGACGGCGAACGCCGCCGCGGCGAGGAGCGCGGTGGGTGCGACGACGACGCTCCAGAAGAGGGAACGCCCTTCGCGCGCCGTCAGCGTGAGGGGCGAGAAGGTGCCGGCCGGCGGGGCGGACGGTCGCGCGCTGGCGAGGCTCTCGGAGCGGGCGACCAGCCCGGCGCTCGCCAGCAGGAAGTCCCGGTTCCCGAGCAGGTCCAGATGCGAGTTGGTGACGAAGTCGGCGTCGCCGACTGCCACGACCCGTCCCTGACGGCCGTCGGGACCCTTCACCCGGGCGAAGGCCGCGACCGGGAGCGGGCCGCGTCGGTCGCGACCGGACCGGAACGCCGCGCCACCGGCCTCTCCAATGCGGCGATCGACGTCGGCCCACGACGTCTCGCCCGTCATCGCGAGGTAGTCGGCCGTCACGTCGGCGGCGTCGACGAGATGCAGCGACTGCGCCTCGGGGAGAAGCGCCTGCACCTCGCCGCCGTCGGGAAGGAGCGTCTGGTTCAGGTAGGCGACGCGCGCGAAGAGCCCATCGCTTCCGAAGAGCCGGGCCTGCTCGTCGACGACGAGATCGGCGGCGAGCTCGATGCCGAAGCGGCGGAGGAGCCCGGCGACGGAGGGCGGGGTTCCCGGGTCGCAGAGGAGGAGAAGAGATCCGCCGGCCGTCACGTAGCCGGCGAGGGCGTCGACCTCGGCGGGGAGGAGCTCGTGCGTCGGCCCGGCGAGCACGACGAGCCCGGCGTCGTGGGGAATGCGCGCCGCCCCTTCGACGACCCGCACCTGGAACCCTTCGAGTCCGAGCGCACGGGCCGCCTCCGCTGCACTGCTCCGCTCGTCGCCGGCACGCGGGTCGTGCTCCCCGTGGCCGACCACGAAGTAGGTGACGACCGATGGCGTCCCCGCCACGGCACGCAGCACCGCGGTCAGGTTCTCCTCGTTCACCGGATCGACCCGCTCGCGGCGCTCGGCCGACTCGACGATGGCCGTGTTGTAGCTCACCACGTGGAGCTGCTTCGCCACGCCGGGGTTGCGATCGAGGTCGTAGAGGCGAACCGTCAGGTCGGGTCGAGCGTCGTGATAGAGGGCCAGGAGGTCTGCCATCTCCCGTCGCGTCGCCGGCTCCTGGCTCGAGTAGAAGGCCGTGACCCGCACCTCTCCCGCGATCCGCGCGAGGACCTCCCGCGTGTAGGGGGAGAGCGTGAAGCGGCGCTCGGGGGTGAGATCGAGCCGCCAGGGATGGAGGGCCGCGAGGGTGACCAGGCACGCGAGGATCGCCGTCACGGCGACGATCTGGACGGTCAGAAGGGCGATCGGTCGGGTCATCGTTCGTTCACGGTGAGGCCAGGCCGCGCCAGGCGCGTGCTCCCAGCGCGCGGTGGGCGAGGAAGAGGAACAGGGCAGTGAAGCCGAGCAGGAAGACGACGTCGCGGCTGTCGATCACACCCTGCGCGAAGCCGTAAAAGTGGTCGAAGAGCGAGAGCTGGAGGAGCACCGGCGCCACGCGCTCGCCGATGGCGGCCTCGTTCCAGGTGGCGAACCAGGAGAAGACGACCACGCCGTAGGTGAGGACCGCGGCCACGACCTGGTTCTCCGTCACCACCGAGGCGGCGAGCCCGCACGCGATGAAGGCGACCCCGAGCAAGAAGAGGCCGAGATAGCCAGCGAGCAGCGGCGTGAGCGCGAAGGGGTGCAGCGTGTAGAGCAGCACGGGACCGAGCACCGTCGCGACCAGGAGCCCGAGGTAGATGAGGACGGCAGCGAGGAACTTTCCTGCCAGCAGCTCGCCGTCGCGGACCGGGTACGTGAAGAGGAGCTCGAGCGTGCCGAGCTTCCGCTCCTCGGCGAAGAGCCGCATGGTGAGGAGCGGCAGGACGAGCAGGGCGACCAGGCGGTCGTCGAGGAACACGAAGCGCCAGAGGCCACTCGTCTGGTTGGCGCCCCCGACCAGGACGAAGAAGACGACGTCGCTGTAGAAGAAGTAGCCCGTGAGGCCGACGAAGACGGCCCCCAGGACGGCGGCGAGCGGGGTGCGGCACATCGCGGTGAGCTCGCGGCGCATGAGGAGGAGTGTTTTGGTCATTTTTTATCTGGGGGCCCGTGCGGTGCTCGCCCGCTGCGCGGGCTGCGCTCCTCCGATGCCCCCAGACCCCGTCGGCCGGCTTGGCCGCTCTCGCGGCCGGCCTCCGCCGTTTCTGGTGGGGGTCCGTTCGGCGCTTGGGTGGCGGCGATCAGGGCGAGGAAGGCTTCTTCCAGGGAGGTCTCGACGGGCGCCAGGACGAGGAGGGGCCAGTGCTTGCTGGTGATGCGGGTGGCGAGCTCGGGGCGGACATCGTGGCCGGGCTCGATCTCGACGCGGCAGCGGGTGGTGCCGTTGGTGACCGCGAGGAGATCGACGCGCCGGACGTTGGGCACGGCGCCGAGCGTCGCGGTGAGTGCGTCGGGGGGCGCCTCGGCTTCGACGTCCACGCGGGAGGCGGGCCGGAGTCGCTGGCCGAGGGTGGCGGGGCGGTCGTCGGCGAGCACCCGGCCGCGGTGCAGGATGACGACGCGGTCGCACGTCGTCTCCACCTCGGCGAGGGCGTGGCTCGAGACGAGGATGGCGTGCCGGGCGGCCAGCTGGCGGACGAGCCGGCGGGTGTCGGCGGCCTGCTCGGGGTCGAGACCTGCGGTCGGTTCGTCGAGCAGGAGGGCAGGCGGGTCGGCCACCAGGGCGAGGGCGACGCCGACGCGTTGCCGGTAGCCCTTCGACAGCGTGCCGATGCGCCGGGGGGCCATAGACGCGAGGCCGGTGTGCTCCAGCGCGCGACCGACGGCTTCCCGACGGGCGCGGCGGCCGCGGACGTCCTTCATGCCGGCGGTGAAGCCGAGGAGCTCGACCACCGTCATCTCCAGGTGGAGCGCGGCGCGCTCCGGGGCGTATCCCAGCCGACGGCGCGCGGCGAGGGGCTGCTGCACCACGTCGAGGCCGTCGATCAGGGCGCGTCCGGCAGTGGGAGGGAACACCCCGGCGAGCACGCGGAGCGTGGTCGTCTTGCCGGCACCGTTGGGACCGAGGAAGCCGACCACCTCGCCCCGCTGGACGTCGAGCGAGACGTCCTCGATGGCGGTCGCGCCGCCGAAGCGCTTGGTCAGCTGCTCGGCCTGGATCACCCGACGGCCAGGCGCTCGCGCGTCGGGCCCGCCGGCTCGGTGCGCCGGCGGAGGAGGAAGCGCGGACGGATGATCTTCATCCAGGCCGGCACGATGACGAGCCCGCCGAACGTGTTGAACACCATCAGGAGCGCGAGCAGCAACCCCATCTCGGCCTGGAACTTCAGGTGCGAGAACCACCAGAAGATGGTGCTGGCCACCATCGTGGTCGCGGTGAAGATGATCGCCTTGCCGGTGGTGGCGGTGGCGTAGTCGACCGCCTCGTCGAGGCTCCGGCCCTCGTCGAAGGCGTCGATCATGCGGCTGAAGTGGTAGATGCCGTAGTCGACACCGACCCCGGCGCCGGCCGCCGCGATGGGGAGCGAGTTGACGTTCAGGTCGATGCGCCAGAGGTACATGAACGCCTCGCAGGCGAGCTGCGAGAGGACGACGGGCACCATGAGGATCAGTGTCGCAACCAGCGAGCCGTAGGTGAAGTAGAGGCAGGCCGCGACGACGCTCATGATCAGCGCCAGGTTCAGCCAGTACGAGTTCTCCACCGCCTCGTTCACGGCGGCGAGCACCCCGAAGAGGCCGCCCGCGAACAGGAACTGCACGTCCTCGCCGGTGTGCTCCGCCGCCCAGCGCTTCCCGGTGTCGATCGCGTTCATGATGATGTCGTGCGAGTAGCCGTGGAAGAGCGTGATGATGGTCCCGTAGCGCATGTCGGTGGAGAGGAAGCGGTCCAGGTCGCCCGCCTGCCCGGTCTGCGTGAAGGTGTAGAAGAGCTCTGCGATGTACTTCTGCTTGTCGGGGACGAAGCCCCACTTGGGCTCGCCCTCGTGGTAGAGGCGCGCGAGCTGCTTCACGATGTCGATCACGGTGACCGACGCCCCCGCCCCGGGCGCCGCCTCCATGTCGTCGGCGAACTCCTCCATGGTGGTGAGCGGCGCCACGTCCTTCATGCCGTCTGCCCGGCCGGTGTCGGCGATGACCACGAGCTGGCTCGCGCCCAGGAATTTCTCGTTCAGCTTGGCGTAGGCGACGTTGTAGGGATGGTCCGGGAAGAGGAGGGCGGCCCCCGGCGTCATGTCGCCGACCTTGAGGCGCCAGCCCCACTGCGGGCAGAGGAGGAACAGCGCGACGGAGAGCCCAGCCACCGCCCAGCGCCGCCATCCCGCGCTGGCCGCGATGACTGCCCGCGTGATGCCGTCGTAGATCGGTGCGTGGAAGAGATAGAGGACGATGCAGATCGCGAGCATCGCGCCCGTCTTCGTCGGGCCGAGCAGGTGCCACGCTATCACGAGCGCGCGGGCGACGAACGCCACGCCGATGAGCACGAGCACGACGCGTCCGACCCAGCGCGCCCACGCCGGGTACCGCCGCTCGTGCACGCCGGGCGGGTTGATCACCGACAGGATGATCGGGTGGAGCGTGACGACGCTCACGAAGATGGAGATGACCCAGAAGCTCGAGAAGACGGCGACCTTCTGGATGAGCGGGATCGGGGCGATCGCGACGATCAGGATGGCGAAGCCGTCGGCGAGGATGGACGCGATCGCCGGCGGAAAGAGGTGCGAGTACGATTCCACGATCGCGGTGTGCTTGTCGTGGGTGCGATGGTACTCCTCGTGATAGCGGTCCATCGACTGCACCGAGTGGGAGAGCGCACGGGCGGTGAGGAAGATCGGGATCACGAGGACGAGCGGGTCGAGGTTCAGCCCGAGCAGCGGCCCGAACGCGAGCGCCCAGATACCCGAGAGGAGGCCGGAGAACATCGGGACCCAGATACCGGTCCAGGTGCGGAAGTAGTTCCAGAGGAGGAAGCCGAGCGCCGCGACGGTCAGCACGAACACCTCGGACACCTGCGGGACGTAGCGCTGGATCGAGGTGTAGAGCCACGGGAAGCCAGTGATGAGCATCACGTGATTGTCGTCCTCGATCTCGCTCTTGAGCTGCATCATCCGGTCGTAGAGGTAGTTGAAGTCGAGCTCCTCCTCCCAGAAGCCGGCCGTGACCAGGGCCGCGCTGTCGTCGAGCGCGACGTAGAGGCCGCGGATGCCCTTGGTCGAGTAGACTGCGAACTTGACCCGCTCGGCGTCCTCCTGCGTCTTCGGCACGCCCGGGAAGTAGACCTCGCGCACCTGGATGGCGCCGCCATAGGTCGTGATGCTCTTCATCTTCGGGTGCGCGATGGAGAGGATCTGGTACGGCACCACCCCCTTCGTCTCGGTCAGGCGCTTGGTGATGACGTCGATCTTCTCGAGGGTGGTCGGGTTGTAGATGTCGCCGTGCTTCGCCTCGAGGATGACGGTCAGGATGTTCGCGCTCCCGAACATCCGGCGGAAGGTGTTGTAGATGTTGATGTAGGGGTGGCCCTTGCGCCACGTGTACTCGTGTCCGAAGACGCGCACCGTGCTCGGGCCCGGGTAGAAGTCGAGGAACTGGGGCACGACCTTCAAGTGCGTCGCCTCGTAGGCGAAGAAGACGGTCATGACGGCGACCGCGATCGTCACCGCGAGCCGGTTGCGCAGGAGGAACCAGAGGTAGGCCTCGATCCAGCGCTTGGGGATCACAGGCCCCTCTCGTGCTCACCCAGGCGGCGGAGCGTCGCGCCCTCGAGCCGGAGGACGAGCCCCTCGGCACCGACGGCGAGGCCGCGGCCGCCTGGACCGAGGGCGAGCGCGCGGATCCAGTTGGCGGCGAGCTGGATGGGTACCGGCTCGAGCGTCCAGCTCGCGCCCCCATCCGTGGACGCAAGCACGGTGCCCGAGTTGCCGACGATCCAGCCCTGCTGCCCCCGCACGACGACGTCGTAGAACGACCGCTGCGCCACCGGCGCCGGCTGGCTCGTCCAGGTGGCGCCGCCGTCCTCGGTACGCAGGATCACCCCGTCGATGCCGACCGCCCAGCCCCGCCGCGCGTCGACGAAGTGCACGCCGAAGAGCGTCGACTCGACGGGCGCATGCTGCTGGTGAAAGGTTTGCCCGCCGTCGTCGCTCGCCATGATGGTGCCGAACTCGCCGACCACCCAGACGTGGTCGGGGTCGGCGTACGAGATCGCATAGAGGTTCACGTCGCCCGGGTCGACCCCGGTGTCGAGCGCGCTCGCGGGCAGCTCCACCTCGGGCCCGACGCGCGCCACGGTCCAGGTCCGGCCGCCGTCCTCGGTGTGGATCATGGTGCCGAAGTCGCCCGCGCCGTGGCCACGCGCGGGGGTGATGAACTGGAGGCTGAAGAGGTGGCGCGACGAGCCCGTCTTGGCCTCGCGCCAGGTGACGCCGCCGTCGGTCGTGCCGTAGACGATGCCCTCCTTGCCGGCGATCCACGCGCGCCGCGCGTCGAGGCAGGCGATCGCAAGGAACGGCCGCTTCGTCCCGGCGTCCTGCCGCTCCCAGGTCTCGCCCCCGTCCGCGGTGTGGAAGATGCGGCCCAGCTCGCCCACCATCCAGCCGTCGCGGTCGGTTGCGAAGCAGGTGCCGAAGAGGCCCTGGCGGATCTCGCGCAGGCTGACGGGCGTGGCGCGCGCCGAGGCGGCGAGCGGCACGAGGATGAGGAGCGCGGCGCGGGCGGGCGCCCGTCCGCTCACGCCGTGGCCCTCCGGCGTCGGGGCGGGGCGAGGCCCGCGAGGAGAGGACCCACCAGCTCCTGCTCGTACTGCGCGAGCCGGCGGGGCAGCGCGCCGAGGCGGCGATAGATAGCGACCCGGTTCACCATCCCCATGATGCACTCGGCGGCCAGGAGCGGGTCAATCCCCCCGAACTCGTGCCGGCGCTGGCCCTCG
>DATILR010000488.1:0-12949 GCA_035476275.1 Binatus sp. (SeqCode)
TCGGTCGAGCCGCCGTCGACGATGACGATCTCCTCGCACCAGGCCACGCTCTCGAGGCAGCGCTCGAGCAGCCGCTCCTCGTTCTGGCAGATGATGGTGCAGGTCACGGTGGGCCGGCGGGCGACGGGAGTGGCCGGCCGCCGCCAGCGTTCCTTGCGGGCGATCTGCCGGGCGATGGCCCGGGTCCAGCGACGGCGCGTGGCACGATCCGCAGTGCCGAGGTACGCCGTGAGAAAGCGGAGGCGGTCGGCGGCGCTCGCCTGTCGCCCGAGGGTCCGCGCGAGCTGCACCAGGTTCTTCACCCGTCGACCCCGCCCCAGGCGGCGTGGCACGCGGACGCGCTCGAGATCGAGGATCACGCAGCGCGGCTCGTCGGCGGGCCCCGTCACGAGAATGTTCACGTCCTTCAGATCGTTGTGGTAGACGCCCGCCGCGTGGAGGCGGCGGAAGAGGTCGCCCAGCGTGCGGCTGAAGACCCGTCGGGCGCGCCGGCGGCGCTCGCCGTCGGGCTCCGCCAGGATCTCCTGCCAGCGGGCGTCGGCGGGCTTCGCGTCGGGGACCTCGCGGGTCAGGAAGAAGCTGCGCCGGAGCACGCCGAAGCGGCGATACTCGACCGCGGCGATCACCTCCGGGGTGGCGAAGCCATGGGCGATCAGCCGGGCGGCACCGAGCCACGCGCTGGCAGCGGGTGACGGGCGCCAGAGGCTCGCCAGCGCGATCCTCCAGGCGTGGACATTGTAGCGCTTCACGTAGAGCGTGCCGATCGACGTCGCCGTCCGGCCGACGCTGACCTTCGGCTGGAGCTTCACGATCTGGCACTCGGCGCCAGTGAGCAGCCGATCCGGGTCGCCGTCCGGAGGGATCACCTCGTGGAGGGCGATGCCGGGACGGAGCTGGACCCGTCGCCCCCGCTCAGCTGGCACGAGCGACCTCCCCGAGGAACGCCTCGAGCCGCTCGACGTGCGCCACCCAGGGGAGCGCCTCGGCCCGCAATCGCCCCGCCCGGCCGAGCGCGGGGCCTTCCGGACCGAGGGCACGTGCGAGCGCGGCCGCGAGCGCCTCCTCGTCCTCGGGATCGTCCACCACGAGACCGGCGAGCGCGCCGTCGAGGAGCTCGGCAGCACCCGCCAGGCGGCTGGTGACGACCGGTACCCCGGCGGCACAGGCTTCGAGGACAACGTTGCCGAACGCTTCCTGCCGCGACGGGACGCAGGCCACGTCGGCCGCCGCGAGCAGCGCCTCGACGTCGTCCCGTGGTCCGGTGAGGATGGCCGAGGTCCCTGCGCTACGCCGAAACGTCCCGATCCGTTCATCGTCGCCCACCACCACCAGCACCGTGTCTCGCGGAGGTGCGTCCCGCCACAGGCGGAGCAGGAGGTCGAACCCTTTCCGGCGAAAGCCGCTCCCGATGGCGATGCAGATGCGTGCTCCGTCCCGCACCCCGAGCGCGCGCCGCGTGGCCGCCCCGACGCGTGCCCGGTTGGCGGGATGGAAGCGCTCCGTGTCGACGCCGTTGTAGATGACCGCGATCCGCTCCGGCGCGACGCCGTAGTCGGCGACGATCTCGTCCCGTACGCGCCGTGACACCGCGAGCACCCGCCGGTGCCCGTCGGGTGCGTATTGCCGACGCTCGAGCCAGAGGATCGCCCGATGGTAGGGTCCGCGCCCCGGGCGTCGGAGCCCCGCGGTTTCCATCCGCCGGAGGTAGGTGCGATGCGTTCCGCCGCCGCAGCGAACGACGTCCTGGCGGAGCGTGCGGCCGAAGCCGATCACCACGTCCCAGCGCTCGCGCCCGACCATCCGCGGCGCGAAGAGCGCGAAGGACACGAGGCGAGCGAGCCGGCCGGCCGGCAGGACGGGAACGCGGCGGACGTGCACGCCGGGCGCCGGGGCATCCGGGCGAGCACAGAACACGTGAACCTCGTGACCACGTGTGGCGAGGCCGGTGGCCATGCGCCGGAGGTCCGCCTCGGTGCCCCCGCCGCTCAGGCGCCGGTGCATCATGGCGATGCGCATCAGGGCCGCCGGCCGAGGCCCAGCCAGAGGGCCCGCAATCGGTACGCGAGGCTCCCCGGGCGGAGGGCGCGCGCCTCGGCCAGCGCGCGCCGCGCGCCTTCCCGATCGCCTGCCCGGAGCCGGCTCTCGGCGAGACGGGCGTAGCGGCGGGCCTGGCGGCGATGGAAGATCGTCCGGCCGATCTGCTCCAGCGCCTGGGGGTGCTCGCGGACGAGCTTGTCGGCGAGGCGGATCGCCTCCTCCCGGATCTTCGGTCGGTTCTGTGCGACGCCAGCGTAGCGCGGGCGGTAGACGAAGGCGGGCACGTCGAGGAACACGGCCCGGAAGCGGAGCGTCACCCGCAGCACGAGGTCCAGGTCGTCGAGAATCTGGAAGCTCGGGTCGAGCGGACCGGTTATCTCGAGGGCCCGGCGCCGGAAGCACATCCCCTGGAGCTGCCCCAGGTTCCAGCGGAAGACCTCCGCCAGCCCGATCGGCCGCGCGGCCAGCGCTCGCGCGATCGCGGGAGCGATCCACGGCTCCCCGGGTGCGTCTGCGGCGTCCTCGGGCGAGAGCATGCGGCCGTTCTGGATGACCAGGTGGACGTCCGGATGCTCACGGAGATAGGCGATCGGCACGGTGAGCCGGCCCGGCAGCGCCTCGTCGTCGGAGTCGTGGAATGCGATGAGCGGCGCCTGCGCGGCGGCGATGCCCGCATTGCGCGTGGCGGCGATCCCGGCGTGGGCGCGCAGGACCGGTCGGACGCGTGGGTCGGCGTGCGTGCTCAGGTAGTCGGCCGTCCCGTCGGTCGAGCCGTCGTCGACGACGATCACCTCGAGGTCGACGCCCTGCTCCGCGAGGAGACTCGCGAGGCTCGCGGGTAGCGCGTGCAGCCGGTTGTAGGTCGGCACGACCACCGAAACCTCCGGCGACCGCTCCTCCATTCATCCCCTCCCGTCCGCGAGCGCCTGTTCGAAGACGTCGAACATGCCGGCCGCGAAGCGCTCGGGCGAGAAGCGGGTCGCCAGGCGGTCGTGTGCCGCCGCGCCCATGCGCGCGCGGCGCGCCGGATCGCCGAGCAGCGCCAGCAGCGCCTGCGCGAGGGCGTCCGCATCGCGAGGCGGCACCAGGATACCGCTCTCCCCGTCCGCGATCATCTCCGGGATGCCGCCCACGGCGCTCGCGACGATCGGGCGGGCGAGCGCCATGCCCTCGAGGAGGGCGAGGGGGAAGGGATCACGCAACGCCGGGTGGGCGAGGATGTCGAGCGTCCGCACGGCGGGAAACGGGTTCGGAAGAAAGCCGGTCGTCGTGACGGCGTCTTGGAGGCCCAGACGCGCGATGCCCGCCCGCACCTCGGTCTCGTAGGCGGCGTCGCGGAAGGCCCCGATGAGCACGACGCGCAGCCGTCCGAGCGTGCGTCGCACACGGGCCGCAGCCTCGAGCAGCACCGGGGGGTTCTTCCTCGGGTCGAGATTCCCGACCATGCCGACGCGCGGCAGGCCGTCGGGCTGGAGCGTGGCGGGGGCTGGTCCGTCGGCGGCGCGCGCCAGCGCGGCCACGTTCATGCCGTTGTACACGACGTGTGCCCGCGTACCGGCGCGGAACCCGCCGAGTGCGCGCTCCGCCAGGGCGAGTGAATCGGCCGACGGCGCCACCACGTGACGCGCCCGGGCGAGGAGGTGTTTCCGATACGGCGAAGCAGTCTCGTAGCTCGAGTACACGTGCGCCACCTGCGGCCGCCCGACGAGCCGGCCGGCCAGGAGACAATGCGGGAAACTCGACAGCGTGCAGGCGTAGAGGAGGTCGGCCCCGCGCGCGCATCGGGCGAGGCGGAGGACGGTGGCGGGCAGCGCGAGGCGCGCGGACCAGCGACGCCAGCCGCGGAGCCCTGGCAGGTAGGTGATCCGTTCGCCGGGGAGTCCGCTGGCCTCGACGACCGAATTGGGCGCCGCGAGCACGAAGGTGAGCTCCCAGCCATGGCGAGGCCCCGCGTCGGCGAGGAGCTTCACCGCCCGCAGCATGCCGGCGTGCTGTGACTGGCCGAGGACGACGAGGGCCCGCTTCATGCCGGCCCAGTGCCGGCCGACGCCGGGTCGAACGGCCCTCCACTCCGCATGAGCTCGCGAAAGCCGATGCGCGCGGCCGTCTCGGGCGCGATGTGGTCGATCGCACAGCGGCGGGCGATCGTTTTCCGCACCACCCATCTCCCGAGGCGGTGGCGCGCGGAACGTGAGAATCCCCTCCCCGCTCCGTAGGCAACGAGCACGCGTGCCCGGTCGGTCGCGGTCACGCCCCGCACGACCAAGCGGCCGAGCTGCACCAGATTGCGGCGGCCGACCAGCCAGACGAGGAACCGGCCCCGTCGGGTCCGGTCGTTGTCGAGGAACACCAGCTCCGTGCCGCGCACCCTCACGTTCGGCGGGACCAGATCACCGTGGACGAAGCCCGCGCGGTGAAGGCGCGCGACCTCGGCGCCGAGCGCCCGGAGGAGAGCCCGCTTGCCGGCGCGCCGAGCGAGCGCACTGGCCAGATCCTCTCCGCCCGCATCACGCGTGACCAGCAGGCCGGCCTGTCCGCGCGCCGCGGCGATCACCACCTCGGGCGCGCCGAAGCCCCGGGCGACGAGCTCCCGACCCATCCGGAAGGCGCGCGTGGCGCGCCAGCCACCGGGGGCCGGGTAGCTCTTCACGAAGAGCACGCCGGCGCTGGTTGGAAGGCGCGTCGTGCGGGCGTGTCGCGAGGCGCGTCCAGCCTCGCTCTCAGCGGCCCGCAGGCATGCCGCGGGATCGATCTGCGCCGTCGCGTCCAGCCAGCCGCGCCAGCCCTCGGCCGCCCAGCGGACGAATCGTGGCGCCGCCCGGGACGCGGTGCCAGAGCCGGCCGCCTCCGCGCCGCGCAGAGTCAACGTGCTTCCCTCACGGGCTCGCCCCCAGCGAGGACCCCGGCTGCCCGGGCAACGACGGCTTCCACGGAGATCGCGCGCATGCAGACCCGGCCGATCGGACACGTCGTGAGAAAGCAGGGCGCGCAGGGCGCGCTGCCGCTGACCGCGAGCGCGTCGCAGCCGAAGGGCACCGAGCGCGCCGGGCTGGTCGCGCCCCACAGCGAGACGACGGGGGTACCGACGGCGGCCGCCAGATGGAGCGCTCCCGAGTCGGGGCCGAAGGCGAGGCGCGCGCGGGCCAGGATGGCGAGCAGCTGGCGGAGGGTCGTTCGGCCCACGAGGTCACACACCGCGCCGTCGGTCTCACCCCGCACCGCGGCCGCGAACGACGCGTCCATCGGCGTGCCGAGCAGGACCGCCGCCGCGCCGTGCCGTGCCCGGAGCGTGCGCAGGACGGCCGCGGTCTCGCCGGGAAACCAGCGCCTGCTGGAGCACGACGAACCGAGGCACGCCGCGACGAGCGGGCCCTCGAGACCCGCCGTCATCGCCGCCGCCTCGCGCACCTCCGCGTCGGTCGGCGCGAGACCGAACTCGATCTCGGCCGGCGGCAAGCCCAGCGCGTCGCCGAAGGCCAGGAACTGCACCAGCTTCGGGCGGGCCGTGCCCTGGCGCGGCAGGTAGCGGTTGGCGAAGAGCCACGAGCCTTCCCGTCCGTCCTCGCGGTGGAATCCGATGCGCAGACGCGCGCGTGAGAGTCGGGCGATGAGGCCGCTCTTGAGACCGCGACCGAGGTCGAGTGCCACCTCGTAGCCGGCCGCCCGTATGTCGCCGAGAAACGGCGCGATCGCACGAGCACCCCGGCGGCGCTCGAAGACGTGCAGCCGATCGAGCCAGGGATGCCCCGCGAGCACCGGAGCCGAGGGCGGCTCGACGGCCCAGCCGAGGGTCGCGCCCGGCGTTCCGCGGCGCACCCGACCGAGCAGCGGCAGGGCGCGGACCACGTCGCCGATCGCGCCGGGAAGAACGATCAGGAGCCGCATCGCGCGTGCCCGTTGAGGCCGTAGGCGAGGCGGAAGGCCTGTCGCTCCGCCTCGCCCGCCAGGGCGCCCGTCGGGTCGAGCTTGGCGAGCGAGCGGGCCAGCCGTTTCAGGTTCCGGCGCCGGACCCGGAGCGGGAGGGGCGTCGCCTGGAGCCGTGCGCGGTCGAAGTCGAGCAGTACGATGCCGGGTCCGTCCGCTCCGGGATGGACGAGGAGATTGGTCAGGTTGAGGTCAGCATGAAAGACGCCCGCTGCGTGCAGGCTCGCGACCGCCCGGCCGGTCGCGGCCGCGAGCGCACGTCGGGCCGCGACGTCGGGTGCGGTGCGCAGCGCCTCCACGAGCGTGGCGGCTGCCGGCACCTCGGCGGTGACGAGCGCACCGCGATAGGTGATCCCCCCTTCGACGCGCGCCGCGAGTACCTCCGCGGCCGGCACACCGCGCCGGCGGACCTCGGCCGTCAGAGCGAGCTCGCGGAGGGGGCGGGGATGGAAGCCGAGGTATGTCTCCCGCACCAGGCGGGCCAGGAACCCGCCGCGCCGGTAAAGACGCAGCACCACGCGACACCCTCCGGGGAGGGCAATCCGGAATGCCGCTCCCCGCCCGGATGCGATCGGCGTGGCGTCGGGTGGGACCTCGAGCCGTCGGGCGAGGAGCCACGGGCCGAGGAGCGGGACGAGGTCGCGCCGGATCGCCGCGCGGACCGGCGCCCTACCGACGACCTCGTACGTGGAGGGCACGGCCACCATCACCATCCTCCCGCGCGACTCCGCTCCCAGAGCTTCGCGTAGGCCACGCTGGCGCGATAGCCCGACAGTACCGCGACGAACCACCGCGCCATCACGTGAAGTCGTGCGGGACGCGCGACCAGCACCTGTCCCCCCGCAGCAAGAGACCCGAAGACGAGGTCGCGGATCCGCGGCCGACGCCGGTGCACGGCCAGCAGCGCGGCGAGCGTCGTCGCCTGCGCGTCGATCTGCTCAACGGCGTCCGTCAGCCGATCGGCGCCACGCACGATCAGCGGTGCAGCGAGCCGTCCCGGCCGCCCGGTCGATGGACCCAGCTCGACGACGAGGCCAGGGCCCGTCTGCAGGCGGGCGTCGCCCCGTCGCGCCAGGCGAACCGGTGAGCGCCACGGTCGCAGTGCTGCACCGAACCCCTCCAGAAGAAGAGGGATGCGATAGGCCGAGCGCGCGCTCCCCTCTGCTACCACCGCGCCGATCGCGGCGGCGAGCCCGGGCGACGCGATCTCGTCGTCACCCAGGAGCAGCACCCACGGCGCGGTCGTCAGCTCCGCGGGCTCGGCTGCCCCCGCGTGCAGACGCACGCCGCGCGGCAGTGACTCGCGCGTCAAGCGCGCGGCTGGATCGAGGACGATACGCTCGCCTCCCCAGGCCACGCTGGCGAGCGTATTTCCCAGCCGGGCGCCTCCGGTGCTCGCCAGCGCCACGGTCGCGACCGCGGAAACCCTCATCGGCCTCCGGCGAGCGCTTCCCGGGCAGCGCTCAGCACCGCGGCGGGCGTGACGAGGCGCATGCAGTCCTCGGTGCCGCGCGGGCAGCGTCGTCCCCCGTGACGGGCGCAGGGGCGGCAGGCAACGTCGGCTTCGACGACGCGCGCGTGCGACGCCCAGGGGCCGTATCCCTGCGCAGGCGTGGTGGCGCAGAAGACGGCCACGACCGGCACCCCGCGCGCGCAGGCGACGTGCATCGGCGCGCTATCGTTGGCGATCAGGAGGGCGAGCCGGTCGACCAGCGCGACCAGCGTCGCGAGATCGGTGCGGCCCGCGACCACCGTCACCGCGCCGCCCGCGCGGGTGCGGATCTCTTCGGCCACGGCTACGTCGGCGGGCCCGCCGAGGATGACACAGCGGACCCCTTCGGCGCCGAGACCCGCGGCCACGCCAGCGAACCCCTCCGTCGTCCATCGCTTGGTGGGCCACACCGACCCCGGGGCGATGCCGACCAGGGGCCCGGTGCCGGCGGGGACGAGCGCGGCGGCGCGCTCGGCTGCTGCCGCCGTCACCGGGAGATGGAGGGCCGGATGCGCGGGCCGCTCGCCGAATGCGGTGACGAGCGCCAGGTTCCGCTCGACGTCGTGGCTACACCTCACCCGTCGCACCCGCTCGTGGTAGAGGAAGGCGCCGCGGGCCTCGCGGAAACCCACCCGGCGGGGGATGCGGGCGGCCGCGAGAAGGAGCGCCGTGCGCCACGAACGATGCGGCGACACGGCGACGTCGAAGCGCTCGCGGCGAAGCCGGGACGCAGTGCGCAGGAGGCCGAGCACGCCGCGGTCGCGTCCTCGCTTGTCGTCGAGCAGCACGTCGTCGACGTCGGGATGATCGGCCAGGAGAGGCGCCGCTTCGGGTCGTACCAGAACCGCCAGCCGTCGGGGTGCGGCGCGCTGGCGCAACGCCGTGATCAGCGGCGTGGTCAGGACAACGTCGCCGAGAAAGCTCGTCTGCACGACGAGCAGCGCCGGCCCGGGCGCGTCATTCGAGGTGCTGGGCTTCATCGATCAGCATGATCGGGATGTCGTCCTTGATCGGATAGAGGAGCTTGCATGCGCGGCAGACGAGCCCGTCCTCCGACGCGGTGATGGTGACCTCGCCTTTGCACTGCGGGCAGGCGAGGATGTCGAGGAGCTCTTTGCTGATGGCCATCAGTTCGCTCTCCTGGGACGGCCAGCCAGGGCGGGGACGGGGGTGCCGTCTCCTCGCGGGGCCTTAGGCCCGGCGCCGCGCCACATGGGTCCACCGCACCGGGCGTTCGCCGGGCCCCCGCTCGTCGACGGCACCCCCGTCCCCGCCCTGGCTGGCAGTCTCGGCTCATGTTCCTACCCGGAACGGCGGTGCGAATCCACTTCTGTCTCGTCCCGTAGGAGAAGGTCGAGGAGTGCCTCTCCGTCTTCCACCTCGAGCTCGACACGGAGCGCGCGGACCGACGTGAGCGCGGGGAACTCCGCCAGCTTCACCAGATCCTTCTCCGTGGTCACCACCAGCCCGTTCACTGCTGCCGCGGCGATGTCGGCCGCATCGGTGGACTCGTAGGCATGATGGTCCGGAAAGCGGACCAGGCGGCGGACGGTCGCGCCGCTCGCGGCCAGCGTCTCGACGAAGCGCTCGGGGTGGGCGACTCCCGCCACCGCCACCACCTCGCGCCCGGCGAGGAGCGAGAGGGGCTCCTCGCTCCATCCCGATCCGTCCGCGCGCACGAGACCCACCGCGTGGAGATGGCCACGAAACAGCGGGACACCCGGCCAGCTGGTCGGCGAGCGGTCGGTCACCGAGAGGAGCGCGCGGGCGCGCGCGAGGCTGGCGGCCGGCTCGCGCAGCGGTCCCGCCGGCAGCGGCCAGGCCGGAGGAGCGTCGTCGGCGAGCAGCACGAGATCGGCGTCCCGGGCCAGCGCCCGATGCTGGAAGCCGTCGTCCAGCACCACCGCCTCGAGCGCGAACTGCTCACAGGCAAAGGCTGCGGCCTCGGCACGCCGCTCTCCGGTGACGACCACCCCGTGAAACCGGCGGGCCAGCATCACGGCCTCGTCCCCGCCGTCGGCGGCGCTGACCAGGGGACGGCCGTCCTTGCCGACGACGACGATGCCGCGGCGGCGCTTGCGGTAGCCGCGCGCGACGATCCCAACCCGCCACCCTCGCGCGGCGAGCCGCTCGGCCAGCCAGAGCGCGGCAGGAGTCTTTCCCGTCCCGCCGACCGTGATGTTGCCGACGCTCAGCACCCGGGCGGGGACCCGCCGGGTGCGGAGCCATCCTGTGTCGTAAAGCCGATTCCGGATGGTCACGACCGCCGCGTAGGCGGTGGCGGCCGGGACGAGCGCCGCGCGGAGCGCGCGGGTGCCCGGCGTCGCCGCATGCCAGGCGCGCCGGGCCACCGCCTCGAGCGTCCCCGCCGTCATGCGGACTCGGGGTCGCTCTCCGCAAAGGCCGCCGAGGTGAGACGCGCCGCGATCACCTTCACGTGCCGCTCGATGGCACCCCGGCCGGACTCGACGAGCACCCGCGCCCGGCGGCCCATATCCGCGGCCCGTCGCGGCTCGTTGAGGAGACCGGCGAGCGCCCAGGCGAGGCTCTCGGCGGAGCTCACGCGCAATGCCCCCCCGCCGGCGATGAGCCGATCGGCCGTGTCGCCCGTGTTGCCGGTGTGCGGGCCCACCAGCACCGGACATCCGGCGCGCGCCGGCTCGATCACGTTGTGTCCCCCGGCGGCAACCAGACTCCCGCCGACGAAGGCCGCCATGGCCAACGGATAGCAGTGCGCCAGCGGCCCGACGACGTCGAGCAGCACCACGCCCGGCGAAGGGAGGTCTCCATTCTCGGCGCCCAGCTCCGAGTAGCGCGTGAGCGGGAGCCCGGTCGCCGCGACCTTCGCCGCCACCGCCTCGAGCCGCTCCGGATGGCGGGGCGCCAGCAACAGCACGATCTCCGCATGACCCGGCACGACCCGACGGTATGCGTCGAGGACGGCCTCGTCTTCGCCCGCGTGGGTGCTGCCCGCGACGAAGAGCCGCCTCCCGAGTCCGCCGAGCCGCGCCACGAGGCGCGTGATCTCCGGGGGAGGCTCGGCTGTGGTCTCCTCGAACTTGAGGCTCCCAGTCACCGCCACCCGGCGCGGGTCGGCGCCGAGCGCGACGATGCGCCTGGCGTCCTCCTCCGTCTGCATGCAGCACGCGACCTCTGCCAGCGCCGGCCGGTACAGTGGACGGAGCCAGCGCGCGCGCCGTATCGTCTTGTCGCCCACCCGCCCGCTCACGAGGAAGGTCGGTACCCCCTTGGCCCGGAGGGCGCCGAGAAGCGTCGGCCAGATCTCGGTTTCCGTGAAGAGGAACGCTTCCAGGCGGAACCGGTCGAGCAGCCGGCGCACCGGGCGGGGTGCATCAAACGGGAAGAGAAACGTCAGGTGGGGTTCCGGCAGCTCCCGCGCCAGGCTGAGCCCGGTCCGGGTGAGCGTGGTGACGACGTAGAGCCGTTCGGGAAAGCGCTCGCGCAGGTGTCGCAGAAGGCCACGGGCGGCCACCAGCTCACCGACCGACGCGGCGTGCAGCCAGAAGGCTTTGCCGCTCGTCGCCGTCGCCTGCCCCACATTATCGAGGCGCCCCAGACGCTCCGCCAGACCCTTCCACTTCGCGGGGGCGCCGGGAAGGTTCGCCGCGAGGGCCGCGGCGCTCGCCGTCATCGTCATCGTGCCGCGGTAGGCGCGGCGCGCAAGGGCCTCGATCATTCCGCCCGCACCCCGACGGCGGCGGCCGCCGTGGCGTTGACCTCGGCGAGAGCGGCCTCGATCGCCGCGCGGGCGTCCGCCAGTCCGGTTTCGCTCCGCGGCAGCACGAGTGGCTCACTCACCACGATGGCCACGCGGGCGAACGGCCATGGGATCTGCATGCGGTCCCAGCTGCTCAGGCGCCGGGCGCGCCGTGCGGCCACACCGAAGGCGAACACCGGGAGGCCGGTCGCGCGGGCGAGCTGCACCACGCCGTCCTTCGCCTGGTGCCGCGGCCCGCGCGGGCCGTCGGGCACGATGGCGATGTCCTCACCCCGCGCGCGCGCTTCGAGAAGGCCGCGCAAGCCGCCGAGCCAGCCACGCGTGGACGAGCCGCGCACCGCGCCGACGCCGAAGCGCGCCATCGCGCGCGCCGCGATCTCCGCGTCCTGATGCCAGCTGAGCATGACGTTCACCCGTCCGGGCCATCCCAGCCGCACCGGGACGAGGGGCATGAGCGCGATCGCATCGTGCCAGAAGGCCACGATCATGCGTTCGCCGCGCGCGTGACGGCCGAACATGTCGCCCGGGTCGACGTAGCAAATGCGGAGGGTGCGGTAGATGAGCCGGAGCGCGGTCGCGATCGACCAGCCCGCGAACGCGACCCAGAGGCGCGTCCACCAGCGCCAGCGTCGACGGTACGGCTCTCCGGTGGAGCGCGGGCGCGATCGGGCGCGGTCCCACCCCGCGCCCCGGGGAAGCGTGCTGATGATGATCGGCGTCCCGTGCTGCCCGCGCGTGACCTCCATATCTCACGGTGCGGCTTGGCGGACGGGGCGCGGCGGCACGACCGGGGTCGGCGCCTCGGCGGGCACGTCCAGGTCGCGGAACTGCAGCTCGTAGAGCTTCCGATATTCGGCGCCCTGCGCCAGCAGCTCCTCGTGCGTGCCGCTCTCGGCGATCTCGCCGTGCACCAAGACGACGATCCGGTCGGCGCGCCGCACGGTCGAGAGCCGGTGCGCCACCACCAAGGTCGTGCGGTTCGCCATCAGGCGCTCGAGCGCCTCCTGCACCAGGCCCTCGGATTCCGTGTCGAGCGCGGAGGTGGCCTCGTCGAGGATCAGGATGGGAGCATTCTTGAGGAGAGCGCGCGCGATGGCGAGCCGCTGCCGCTGACCCCCCGAGAGGCGCACCCCGAGGTCACCGATGTGGGTCTCGTAGCCGCGCGGCAGATCGGAGATGAAGTCGTGGGCGTTGGCCGCCCGCGCCGCCGCCACCACCTCTTCCATCGGACGGTGAGGATCGCCGTAGGCGATGTTGTTCCGCACGCTGTCGTTGAAGAGGAAGGTGAACTGCGTCACGACGGCGATGTACGAGCGGAGACTGGCCAGCGTGACCTCCCGGATGTCCACCCCGTCGATCGTGATGCGCCCTTCCGTGACGTCGTAGAAGCGCGGGATCAGGTCGGCGAGCGTGCTCTTGCCACCGCCGCTCATCCCCACCAGCGCCACGACCTGCCCGACGGGAATGCGGAGACTCACGCGCCGCAGCACCGGCTCGCCTGGCTCGTAGGCGAAGCTGACGTTGTGGAACTCGATGGCACGGTGCACGCCGCGCAGCGCGGTCGCGCCGGGGCGATCGACCACCTCCGGCTCGGTGTCGAGCAGCTCGAAGACGCGCTCGGCGCCCGCGAGGCCCTGCTGGATGGTGTAGTTGGTGCGCACCAGCTTCTTGAACGGCTCGTAGAGCAGGAAGAGCGTGATGACGAAGCCGATGAAGGCGCCCTGCGTACGCGTGCCGTTGATCACGCTCGAGCCGGC
>DATILR010000489.1:0-5548 GCA_035476275.1 Binatus sp. (SeqCode)
GACGTGGGCGGCGGCGGGGCCGATGCCCTGGCGAGCGCGCTGGTCGTCGAGGGCATCGCGCGCTACGACGCCTCGCTCGGCCTGACCGTCGCCAGCCACACCGGTCTCGCCTCGGGCCACATCAACGTCTTCGCGAGCGACGCGATCCGCCACCGCTACCTGCCGAAGATGGCGCGCGGTGAGTGGCTGGGGGCGTGGTGCCTGACGGAGCCGGGCTCCGGCAGCGACGCCGCGGGGCTCCGCACCCGTGCGGTGCGCGACGGCGACCACTGGGTGCTCGACGGGGCGAAGATGTTCATCACCCAGGGAACGGTCGCCCAGGTGTACGTGGTGCTCGCGTCCACCACCCCCGGCCTCGGCAGCCGCGGCATCTCGGCCTTCGTCGTCGAGCGCGGAACCCCCGGGCTGGGCAACGGGCGGAAGATCGAGAAGCTCGGGCTCCGCTCGAGCGACACCGCGGAGGTCGTCCTCGAGCACGTCCGCGTCCCGGCGAGCCACCTGATCGGCGAGGAGAACCAGGGCTTCAAGCAGGCCCTCCGCATGCTCGACGGGGGCCGCATCGGCATCGCCGCGTGGTGCCTCGGCATCGGCCGCGGTGCGCTCGAGGACGCGCTCGCCTACGCGCAGGAGCGGACCGCCTTCGGCCGCCCGCTGGCGGAGCTGCAGGCCATCCAGTTCATGCTCGCCGACATGGCGACGCGGCTCGATGCCGCGCGCGTCCTCCTGTACCGGGCGGCGTACCTGAAGGACGCGGGGGCGCCGTGCCAGAGCGCTGCGTCGATGGCGAAGCTGACCGCCTCCGAGGCCGCCATGTGGGTGACCACCAAGGCGGTGCAGATCTTCGGCGGCTACGGCTACATGCGCGACTACCCGGTCGAGCGCTACATGCGCGACGCCAAGCTGGGCGAGATCGGGGAGGGGACGAGCGAGGTGCAGCGCACGGTGATCGCGCGAGCGCTGCTGGCGGGGACGATCGGGCAGCTCTGACAGCTCCTGCAGCTCGTCCCGCCGTCGCGTCAGCCGTTCATCGGCGAGCCGCTGATGTCCGAGCAGTCGCCGGTTTCTCAACCGACTGCCGCGCCCCGCCGGGCGAGCTCGCTGGACGGAACCTCAGGGTCTCGCCGGAATCAGATACGAGGAGAGGTGGTGGTCGAGCGCGGCGATGGCTCGGTCGTCTGCGGACGCGGTTCGGAAGCCGATGTGGCCGTCGGGGCGGATCAGGACCATCCCGCCCTTCGCGATGCCGGCACGGACCGGATCGATGTCGGGATCGCGAGAGATCTCGACGAGCTCGGACCATCGCCGGCCGACCGCCCCGAGTGATTCTGCGGCTGCCACGGCCCCGAACACCAGTACGTGGTGTGCGGTCCCGCCGAACCGCGTCCAGTCCGGGTAGCGTTGCCCGGGGCGCGGCCCCGCCGTATCGCCTGCGCTTCCGGCGTAGTCAGCAACCAGCGGGCTCCCCGCGTAGTCGACGTCAATCATGGCACGCGCGTTGCGCAGCAACGCGGTCGCGACCGGGTCCGCAACCTCGGGCGGTACCTCACGGTGCTGCCGGGCGGCGTCCGCGATGCCAATGATCGAACGGTGTACCTCGTCCGAGACATCGAGGACATGGCGGTCCGCGATCCTCCGCTCGACGGTGTAGTCGTCGAGCAACGATGGGCGCGCCCGGCCGCGCACGACTAGTGCGAGCTTCCATGCGAGATCGTAGCCGTCGTGCAGCCCCGCGTTGAGCCCCTCGCCGCCGAAGGGGCTCGAGAGGTGAGCCGCGTCACCGATCAGGAACCGCCGTCCGTCGTCCAGGCGCGTGACGATTCGCCGGTGCATGCGAAACGGTGAAAACCAGGCGACGTCCGTGGGTCGACATCTTCCGCCAAGCCGCAGCGCGATCCGCGCGACGACCTCTTGGGCCGACACGGTCGCCACGTCCTCTTCCAGATCCTGGAAGGTGATCCACCGCCCACCCGGCAGCGGTGCGAGCAGCAACAGCCCCTGCGGACTGCAGACGACGCCGCCCTGGTCGCGCCGCAACGGCGTCTCCATCGCGACGTCGGCCGCGAGGAAATGGCCCTCATAGGTCGTACCCTCGAGCGGCTCATTCATCGACACGCGTGTGATGCTGTGCGCTCCTCCCGCACCGATGACGACAGACGGATGGACCGTCTCGACGGCGCCGTCGAGGTGCGCGAGCTCCACGGTGACGTCGTTTTCACGCATGTCGACCTTCGTCGCTGTGACCCCTCGCTCCACAACACCACCGAGTGAGACGAGATGGGCCTCGAGGATTCGCTCGGTCTCGTACTGCGGAAGGCTGCACTGGAACTCACATCGGCAGTCGAGGCCCGCGAAGCTCATGGCGCGAAGCTCGGACAAGTCGGGGCCGTACAGGCAGGTGCGACGGACGTGTTCGGAGGCGTCGAGGAACGGCTGCGGCAGACCGACGGAATCGAGGATCTCGAGGGTGCCCGGCTGGATCGCCGTGGCGCGTGCCTCCCGGTGGGGTCGCACCTCTCGCTCGACCAGCCGCGCGTTGACACCGTGCCGGGCGAGCTCGGCGGCAGCGAACAACCCCGAGGGGCCGGCGCCGACAATCAACACCTGGTTCAGCATCAGTCGATCACCCGTGACAGCGGCCCGGCCGGTACAGCGGAAGACGGCACGCGTCTACCGCGTGCGCGTCGCCAGGGCTTGCCATTTCCTGGCGGCCCGAGGCAAGGGGACCCGGGAGGGCCGCCACCGTGATGCTTCGCATGCACCGTCGTTGCGCACAGGACGCTCGCGCTGGCTCTGCTCGCCTATGCTCGGGGCTGAGCGCCTACACGTGCCGCCGCGGCGGCGGACCGTCTGCTGGGGGAGCCGAGGAAGCGCACCGCAAGGCGGTGCCGGATCGTGGTCGGCCAGATCCCTCGTCACTCCGTCGTCGAGAGGCCGAGGGCCGCTGGCTGCGGCGCGGATGGTGTGCTTCTAAGGACGATCGATGACCACGATAAACTTCACTCGCGGAGTCCCCGCCAACGAGTCGTTTCCGATCGAGGAGCTGACCGTGGCGGCGAGCGAGGCGCTTCGGAGCCACGGCAGCGCGATGCTGCAGTACGGGCCGTCGCGGGGCTTCGCGCCGCTGTGCGAATGGCTGGCGGCCTGGCAAGGCGTCAGCCGCGACCGGGTGCTGACCGCCAACGGATCGCTGCAGCTCATCGAGTTCCTCTGCCTCCATTTCCTGTCGCCCGGAGATGCGGTCTTCACGGAGTCGCCGACGTACGACCGAACGATCACCGTGCTCCGTCGCTACGGAGCGGAGGTCATCGGCATCCCCCTCGAGCCCGACGGGCCCGATCTGGAGGCGTTCACGCGTGCGCTTGCCCGGCGGGTGCCCAGGTTCGTCTATGTGATTCCCGATTTCCAGAATCCCGCTGGTACGACCTGCTCGAGCGAGAAGAGACGGCGGATCGCGGAACTCGCCGAGCGCGACGGGTTCTGGATCGTCGAGGACGCGCCCTATCGGCTGCTGCGCTACCGCGGCGAGGATGAGCCGACGATCTTCTCCCTGGCCCCGGAGCGCACGCTTCACATGACCTCGTTCACCAAGCTGATCGCTCCGGGAGTCCGTACGGGTTTCCTCCTCGGCGACGCGGCGCTCGTCGCGTCGCTCGCCAAGCTCGCCGAAGACACCTACATCTCTCCGGGATACTTCGCGCAGGCGGTCGCCTACGAATGGTGTCGCCGCGGGCTGCTCGCCCCGCAGATCGAACGCTTGAAGAAGCTCTACGCGCCGCGCCTCGACGCTTGCCTCGCGGCGCTGGATCGCCACCTCCCGCACGCCCAGGTGACCCGCCCCGACGGCGGGTTCTTCGTCTCGCTCACCCTTCCGCGGGGAGTCGAGACGACCGCCGTCCGGGCCGAGGCCGCCAAGCGCGGCCTGAACCTCGCCGACGGCCTCGCGTTCTTTCCGCAGGGAGGCGGTGAGCGGTTTCTCCGCTTGCCCTTCTGCGCGCTCACCCCGGCGGAGATCGCCGAGGGGATCGCCCGCCTCGCCGAGTCGATTTCGCGGACGGCCTGAGAAGGACCTGATGTCGTGTCTTCGGCGTGACCCGATGATTGGCAGCTAGTTGAGGCTCCCCGCGCCACGCCTGGCATCCGACGTTTTGGTCGGTCGCCTCCAGGATCGAAGCAGCCAGGGTGGCCGTGGCTGGCTCGGGCGCGAGCACCCCCGTTGTTGTGACGTCTCCGCGGCCGCTAGGCGGCGAGCTTGAACCGCTCGTGCAAGGAACAGGCGCTGAGCAGCATCATCAGCGCAGGATCGACGGCCGTCCGCTCGCCGTCGTCCATGTCGGGTAGCCGGTCGAGGAGGGCCACCACCTTCGTCCGATCGAAGAACGGCAGCGACGCGAGCACGGGGCCCCGGAGCGTGTCCTGGAGGAGCTGGTAGAGCCGCTCGTTCGGGTTGAGTGCGACGGGCGGGCTCGTGAACGGGTGCTTCCGCCGCGCGTACACGGTCTCGGTCAGCAGCGGGCGCGTCGCCTCGCGCAGGACGAACTTCTCGGTCATGCCCCGGATCTTCTGTGGGACGGGCAGCGAGCGGACGAGCTCGACCACCCGATGGTCCAGGAACGGGACGCGCCCCTCGACCGAGTGCGCCATCTCCATGCGATCACCGAGCATGGTCAGCACGTAGTTGGGCAGGTGGGTCTTGGCCCACAGGTAGAGCGCCTGATGGACCGGCGCGCGGCCGGTGAGCTGCCCCTCCACATCGATACCGTTCAGGATGCCGCGGCATGCGTCCCGCTCGGCGAACTCCGCCGCGAACGGCGGTGAGAAGAGCGCGTGCAGCTTGAACCCCGTGGAGGCGTTCGCCTCCATCCAGGAGGGGGCAAAGCCGAGCAGGCGACGGACGGAATCCAGCGACAGCCCTTCTCCGTCCGGCAGCAGCAACCCTCGCGACACGGGGTTGGCGCGGTTGAGCTCTTCCAGGAGCTGCGCGACGATGCGCGGGTCCTGTCCCCCGTTGTCGTGCAGCAGCATGTCGCGGCGAAAGTGGGGATAGCCGCCGAGGATCTCGTCGGAACCTTCGCCGGTCAGCACGACCTTGTAGCCGGCATCGCGCACGGCCCGGCTGAGCACGAACTTGGCGACCCCGTGTGCGTTGATGCAGAGGGCCTCGCTGTGCCAGATCGCATCGGCGAAGTTGTCGGCGATATCCGACTGGCGGATGGGAATCGGGTAGAACTCCGCGCCCGTCCGCTCGGCCATCTCTCGCGCGATGGCGCCCTCGTCGTACTCGGCGCGGTCGAAGGTGAGCGTGAAGGCGCGAATCGGGTCGCGGCGGTGGCGGGCCGCCAGGCCGAGCACGGCGCACGAATCGATGCCGCCGCTCAGGTAACATCCGACGGGGACGTCCGCGCGCAGACGAAGGCGCACCGCTTCATCCAGGGCCGTGCGAAACTCCTCCGCGTACTCGGCGTCGGAGCGGGGCGACCCGGCTCCGGCGTGCGGATAGTCGAAGTCCCAGTAGCGCACGACCTGGATGTGCCCGCGGCTCGCGAGCAGG
>DATILR010000490.1:0-1506 GCA_035476275.1 Binatus sp. (SeqCode)
GGCCCGTTCCCGTTGCATCCGGTGCCCCCGCTCGACGCGCCGTCGGAGGTCGTGCGCACCCTCCAGGCGCGAGGTGGCGGCGCTCCGGTTCTCGACTGGCCGGTGCTGCTCCCTCCGGAGACCGGCGCTCGTCGAACGCTCGAGGCCGCTCAATACGGGCTCCCGACGACGCTCTGCTTCACGGGGAGCTACCCGCTTGCCTGGCTCGCCTTCGCCGAGGAGGTCACCGGAGCGCGCACGCCCGCGGACTTCGCGGCCGTCGTGGACCGCGCCGGCATCGGCTGGATTCTCGTGCACAAGGGCGAGTGGGAGCTCCCGGCTGACTTCGCCGCGGCGGCGAACGCGACGCTCGTCCGGGAGGATGCCAGCCATGCGCTCTATGCGCGCGCTGACGGTGATGACCGGCACGTCCGACCGGGAAGCCGCCAGGAGATCGCGCCCGTCCGTCTCGCGCTCGATCTTCCGCGCACCGTGCGTCCCGGCGCGTCCCTCGAGGCCAGCGTGGAGATCACGAACCCGTCATCGGCCGGATGGCCCGGGGCGGGCCATGTCGTTCGCCTCCGCACGGGTTGGCGGACGGCGGAAGGCGAGGGCCTCCTCGCCGTGGCCAACCCCGCACAGCTCGCGCTGCTCGAGCGCCTGCCATCACACTGGGCGCGAGCGCTGCGCAGCCACGACGTCGTGCCGGACCGCGAGGTGGCGATCGACCACGAGCTGGAAGCGGGAAACCGGATGAGGATCGCGGTCACGGCGACCGCGCCGACTGCTCCCGGACGCTACCGCTTCGTGGCCGGGCTCGTCGCCGCGGCCGGGGTGCCGCTCCCGCTCGTCGACGGCGCGACGGAAGTGGACGTCGTCGAGCTCGGGACGCCCTCGAGGTAGCCACGTCTCGCCAGCTCCTCCGCCAGGATCCCCGCGAGCGTCTCGTACCCCTCCTCGCTGGGATGGATCTCGTCGCTCAGGAGCTGCGTCCAGGGCGCGGCGGCGAACCGTTCGCCGAGCGGCAGGACGTCGGGATGCTCGTCGTGGAGGCGGGCGTTCAGCCGCTCGCGGGGTTCCGCGGGGTCGCGCCGGTTCGGAAGGAGCGTGGCCAGTAGAACGGTGCGGCCGGGCGAGGAGGCCTCCTGCCGGATGCGCTCCAGCCGCGCGCTCGTCTGCTCGACGATGTCCGCGTCGGCGCGGCTCGCCCCGAGATCGTTCACGCCGAGCAGGACCACCACCAGCGCAGGGCGGTCGCTGTCGAGCGTGGCGCGAGCGATGCTGGTCGCGGTGGAAGACGGCTCGACTCGGGGGAGGTCCGGCCAGATCTGGAGCAGCCCGCGCCAGATGCTCCGGCCGTCCTCGGACGAGGGCCGGGTCAACCAAAAGGCGGTCGTCGTCCCGGAGAGGCCGCGATTGAGGATGTGCACCCGCGGACCGAGACGGCGCTGCAGTCGGCCCGGATAGCCGCCGAGCGGGTCGCGGTCCGCGTGATGGGTGATGCCGACGGTGATGCTGTCGCCGAGG
>DATILR010000491.1:0-2530 GCA_035476275.1 Binatus sp. (SeqCode)
GGTACGTGCCAGCCGCCGACCTCCTGCGTGAGCGCGTCGGCCTGACCCGGTCCCCAGGTCCCGGGATCGTACTCGTGCACCGGCGTCACCCCATCGAGGATCGGCTGCACGATCGCCCACGCCGCCTCGACCTCGTCCTCGCGCGCGAAGAGCGTCGCGTCGCCCGCCATCGCGTCGCCGAGGAGCCGCTCGTATGGCTCCATCTCGTCACCGTCCGGGTGGTGGACGACGACGAGCTCGGTGCGCTGCGAGTCCATCCGATCCCCCGGCCTCAAGACCCGCGCGCCGAGGCCGATGGCGACGTCCGGCTGGAGGCGGAACCGCACGTAGTTGGTCTCCGCGGGGCAGAGCTTGGCGAGCGGCGGTCGTCGCAGTGTGACCAGGACCTCGGTCGTCGTCTTGGCGAGGCTCTTCCCGGCGCGGATGAAAAAAGGCACCCCCTCCCACCGCCAGGAATCGACGTGCAGCCGCACCGCAGCGAAGGTCTCCACGGTGGAATTCGGCGCCACGCCGGGTTCCTTCCGATACCCGCGGAACTGCCCGCGCACGAGATCGACGGGATCGAGCGGGCGAATCGTGCGGAATACCTTCACCTGCTCGTCGCGGATCGACTCGTGGTACGTCGTCAAGGGAGGCTCCATGGCGAGAAAGCCCACCACCTGCAGCAGGTGGTTCTGGATGACGTCGCGGATGGCTCCCGCCTCCTCGTAGAACCGGCCACGGCCCTGGACCCCGAAGCTCTCCGCCATCGTGATCTGGACGCTGGCGACGTAGTTTCGGTTCCAGATGGGCTCGAGAAAGGTATTCGCAAAGCGGAAGACGAGAAGGTTCTGGACTGACGCCTTCCCGAGGTAGTGGTCGATCCGGAAGATCGATGCTTCGTCGAAGACGCGATGCAGGGTGGCGTTCAAGGCCTGCGCGGACGGAAGATCCCGGCCGAAGGGCTTCTCGAGAACGACCCTGGCGTCCCGCGCGTTGTCCGAGCGTCCGAGCCCCTCGACGACCGTGCCGAACATGCTCGGCGGAATCGCGAGATAGTGAAGCGGCCGCGACGCACCGGAGAGCTTCTCGTGCACGGCGCGGTAGGTGGTCGGATCGCCGTAGTCCCCGTCGACGTAGATCAGCCGAGCGGCGAGCGCCGCGAAGGTCGTCTCGTCCACACCCCCCCCGTGCTTTTCGATGCTCTCGCGAGCGCGCGCCCGAAGCCGCTCGAGCGTCCAGCCCGAGCGCGCCACCCCGACGACGGGCACCTCGAGGTGGCCCCGGCGAGCCATGGCGTAGAGCGCCGGGAAGATCTTCTTGTAGGCGAGGTCGCCCGTGGCGCCGAAAAAGACGAGCGCATCGGCACGCGGGGGACTCACGCGCCCGCCCCCTTCTCGACGTGACCGCCGAACCCGAAGCGCATCGCCGACAGCATCCGATCCTGGAACTCCGCTTCGCCGCGCGAGGCGAAGCGCTCGAACAGCGCCGCCGCGAGGACGTGCGCCGGCACCGCTTCGTCGATCGCAGCGTCCAGCGTCCAGCGGCCCTCGCCGGAATCCGAAACCCGCCCGGTGAATCGCTCGAGAATCGGGTCGCTCGCCAGCGCCGCCGCCGTGAGGTCCAGGAGCCAGGATGCGACGACGCTCCCCCGACGCCACACCTCGGCGATGTCCGCGAGGTTCAGGTCGTACCGGTAGTACTCCGGGGTGCGGAGCGGGGTCGTCTCGGCGTCGACCGTGCGACTGCGTTTTCCGACGTTCGCGTGGCGGAGGATGCTGAAGCCCTCGGCGTACGCGGCCATGAGCCCGTACTCGATGCCATTGTGCACCATCTTCACGAAGTGCCCGGCACCGTTCGGCCCGCAGTGCAGATAGCCCGCCTCGGCCGTGCCCCGCCCGTCCCGGCCCGGCGTCCGCGGGGCGCCCCCCGTGCCGGGAGCGAGGGTGGAGAAGAGTGGGTCGAGGCGTTTCACGACGTCGGATTCGCCGCCGATCATCAGGCAGTAGCCGCGCTCGAGACCCCACACGCCGCCGCTCGTGCCACAGTCGACGTAGTGGAGACCGTGCGTCGCCAGACGCTTCGCCCGGTCGACGTCGTCCCGATAGTAGGAGTTGCCCCCGTCGACGACCACGTCACCCGCCGTCAGGCGGGGCACGATCTCTTCGAGGGTGGCGTCGACGGCGGCCGCTGGAACCATGAGCCACACGACGCGCGGCTTGGTGAGGCGGTCGACGAGTTCGCCGAGCGACGCGCAGCCGACCGCTCCGTCGCCCGCAAGGGCACGGACCGCGTCGCGGGACACGTCGTGAACCACGCACTCGTGCCTCCCGCGCAGCCAGCGCCGTACCATGTTGGCGCCCATGCGCCCGAGACCGATCATGCCTACCTGCATCGTGTCCTCCCGACGAAGCGTCCTCTGCAGGCGGCATGCCGTAGCCAGAGTCCGGGCTCCGCCGGAGTTCTCTACATCGGTCATTCCGTACCCCCGGCGGGGCCGCCGAGTCGTCGTCAAAGGTGTCGACGGCTCGGCACTTTCGGGCTCGCACGG
>DATILR010000492.1:0-8176 GCA_035476275.1 Binatus sp. (SeqCode)
TGGAACCGGCGGACGGACGCGCGCCCTACCTCGCGGAGGGAGCCCCCGGAACCCGGAATCCGTGGCGCGCGCTCTTTCAGCAGGCTGCTAGTCAGCCGCCCTGTACGGCGCGCTGACCTCGCGCTCGGTCACGGTGGGCGCAACGTCGCCGGCTAGCGCGGCGAGCGAGATCACGGGGGTGACCACCAGCGCGGCGAGGGCCGCGAAGCTCGCCTTGAAGACGACGAAGTGACGGAGGCCGAGGCCCGTCACCCCCAGCGCGTCGAGGACCGCGATCGTCACAGGGGCGAAGGCGATGCCGCCGAGCCCGGCGAATACGAGCCCACGGAGCCACGTGCGGCGCGGTAACCAGGCGAGCAGTGCGCGCGCGGTGGCGTCCCGCTCGAGGGGCGCGATGCTCCCGTGGCGGATCCGCCGGCGCACGACCGGGGTCACGATCAGACAGGTGAGGAAGGGCAGGATGAGGCTCGTGGCGACCGTATCGCCGACGATGCTCTGCTGGCCCCGGATCGGCACCGTGTCGAGCTGATGGAAGAGCAGCCACGCGATCCCGGCGTTCAGCGCGAAGTTGAAGATCGCCGCGCCCACTCCCTGCTCGAGCACGAGGAACCGGCGGTGCGCTGGGGACATGCGGGCGCTTATAGCGTATTCTCGGTGGCGCATGTCCAGGGAGGGAGGACCGGGTGCCGCGGTCGTCGTCGGCGGGGGCATCGCGGGCCTCGCGGCCGCGCGCGTGCTGGCTCGACACTACGCGCGCGTCGTGGTGCTCGAGCGCGACCAGCGCACCCCGGTGGCGTCGCCCGAGGAGGCCTTCGCCGGCTGGGAACGGCCGGGGGTACCGCAGTTCCGGCACTCGCATGCCCTTCTCGCCCGCCTGCGACTCCTCCTCCTCGCCCACTTCCCCGACGTGCTCGACCGGCTGCGCGACGTCGGTGCGCGGGAGATCGGTCTCGCCGAGGCCGCACCGCCCGGCCTCGTCGTCACACCGCGTGCCGACGACGAGGACGTCGTGCTGCTCGCCTGCCGTCGGGCGACCTTCGAATGGGCCTTGCGCGCGAGCGTCGCCGCCCGGTCCAGGATCGAGCTCCGCGAGGGGGTGCGGGTGGCCGGGCTCGTCGGGATTGCGGACGATGGCGCCCGGCCGACGGTGACCGGCGTCCAGCTGGAGGACGGCCAGCGCGTGACGGCCGCCCTCGTCGTCGACACGACCGGGCGGCGCTCTCGCGCTCCGCAGTGGCTCGCGGCGCTCGGGGCACCCCCACCCCGCGAGCGGAGCGTGCCCTGCGGCATCTTCTACTACACGCGCTTCTACCGTGAGCGCCGCGGTCCGTCGCCGGCGGCGCGGCCGGCGCTCGTCGCGGGCGATCTCGGCTGGGTGAAGGTCGCGCTCTTCCCCGCCGATGCTGGCAGCTTCTCCATCACCGTCGGAGCGCCGGTCGGCGATGCGCGCCTGCGGGCGCTCGTCGAACCCGCCTGCTTCGAGCGCTTCCTCGGCGCCTTTCCCACCGTCGCGCCCTGGCGCGCCGGGCGAGCCTCGGAGCCGATCGCCGGACCGCAGACTCCCGTCCTCGTCATGGGCCAGCTCCACAATCGCCTGCGTCGCTTCGTCGATCGAGAGGGACCCGTGGCGAAAGGCTTCGTCGCCATCGGCGACGCTGCTTACCACTCGAATCCGATCTACGGCCGCGGCGTCACGTCGAGTCTCATCCAGGCCGCGCTCCTCGACGAGGCACTCGATCGCCACCCGCGCGACCTACGCGCCGCCGCCCGTCACCTGGACCGCCGGAGCGAGGCGGAGCTCCGTCCGTTCTGGGAAGCCGCCGTCGCGGGCGACCGCCGGAGCGCCGGCGATCGGCGCCCTTTCGAGCTGACCAACACGCGCGCCTATCTGGTCGCCATCGCCGCGGAGGCCTTCGGCTGGTTCGTCGACCGTGCGCTCCTGCCGGCGAGCCGTATCGACCCGGTGGTCTTCCGGGGACTGATGCGGGTCTTCAACATGCTCGAGCCGCCGGACCGCCTGCTCCGCGACCCGGAGCTCGTGCTGCGTGCGCTGCCGGTGCTGGCGCGCACGCTCCGCGGCGACGCGCCCGCGCCCGCGTTCAGTCCCGTCGCCCGCACCGCGGCGCTCGCACGGCTGGGCGCCGACGACGAGGCGTTGCGGGCCGAAGGGTTCGGGGGCTAGCGACCGCCCTGGGCTGCGCGGCGACGCGCATCGGCCGGCCGTCGCGTCACCAGCGCTTCGAAGAGCCGTCGCTGTCGCGCGTCCGCGAGCGCGGCGAGCTCGGGATGCCACTGGAGCCCCGTGACGAACGTGCGCTCCGTCGACTCGATCGCCTCGATGACGCCGTCGGGGCTCCAGGCGACCGCCCGCAGACCCTGCCCCAGGCGCCCGACCGCCTGGTGGTGCACGGAATGCACGCTCAGCTCGGTCACGCCCAGGATCTCCCCCAAGCGGCTCGTCGGCTCGACCCGCACGTCGTGCTGGACGGGCAGGACGTCGGGACGGCGATGGACGACCCGATCCCCGTACTGGTCGGGGATGTGAGAGACGAGGTCGCCCCCGAGGGCGACGTTCAGGAGCTGCATGCCGCGGCAGATGCAGAGCATGGGGAGGTCGCGGGCGAGCGCGGCACGGATGAGCGCCAGCTCGAAGCCGTCGCGCTCCATGGAGATGCCGTAGTTCGCCTCGTGGCGCCGCCCGCCGTAGTGCGCGGGATCGACGTCGCCCCCACCGGGGAAGATGAGCGCATCGACGACGGCGAGCGCTTCGGGGATCTCCCCCTCCACCGCGGGCAGCACGATGGGGACCGCTCCCGCCAGCCGGACGACGTCGACGTACTCGCAGGGAAGCGAGAAGGTCTGCCGCTGCCCTGCCCTGCCGTAGCTCGAGATGCCAATGAGAGGTCGCGTCACAACGCGCGCCAGGTTAGCCGGGAGCGGGCCGAGGTTCCAGCATCTCATCTGCTGTGCTACTCCCGCACCATGCCCTTCCCCCGCCAAGTGCCCGGCATCCCGCGACTCTCCGACACGCACGAGCTCAGCATGGACGTCGTCTACGCGGAGGTCGACGGCTTCGCGCTCCGCTACGACCACTACCGCCCCCGCCGCGTGACCGGCCCGGCGCCCGCCGTCGTGTTCGTGCACGGCGGTGCGTGGATGACCGGCGACCCGAGCCAGGCGGCGGGCAACGCGATGCACTTCGCCCGCCGCGGCATCGCGACCCTCTCGATCTCGTACCGCCTGGCGCCCGCGCACCGCTTCCCCGCGCCGCTCGACGACGTGCGGCGCGGGCTCCGTCACGTGCGCGCGCACGCCGCCGAGCTCGGCATCGACCCGGACCGCATCGCGCTCCTCGGGCTCTCGGCAGGCGCACATCTCGCCATGCTCGCCCACCTGGCAGGCGACATCCCCGAGCTCGCACCCGACCTGCCCGCCGACCTCCGCGAGGTGAGCGAGAGCGTGCGCGCGGTGATCGTGCACTACGGGCCCTACGATCTCGCCCGCAGCCGGCCGTTTCCGGACGGCGTCGATCCCGGCGCCGAGCTGCTCGGGCCGCATCGCGGCGACCCCACCTGGATCCGCCTCGCGTCGCCGGTCCACCACGCGGCGCAGGCGACCGCGCCCGTGCTCCTGATCCACGGCACGGGCGACACGGTCGTGTCGTGGCGCGAGTCGTCCCGTATGCACGCCGCGCTCGAGGCGGCGGGCAAGACGGCGGAGCTCCTTATCATCGAAGGTGCCCCCCATGCGTTCCAACAGGACTGGCGCGGCGAGGCGAATCAACGCGCCAACCGCGCGATGGACGAGTTCCTCGACCGCCATCTCTGCGCATAGGGAGGAATCCCGATGGAGCCCGAGCGCTTTCGCGAGACCCAGGCCCTCTTCGCCCGTGCCCTCGCCGTCGTTCCCGGCGGCATCTACGGGCACCAGACGCCCGCCATGCTCGTTCCCGGCGCCTATCCCTACTTCTTCGCGCGCGGCGATGGCGCGCGCATCTGGGACGTCGACGGCCACGAGTACCTGGACCTGATGTGCTCCTATGGCCCGATCGTCCTCGGCCACAACCATCCCAGGGTGGAGGAGGCCGCGCGGCGCCAGGCGGTGGAAGGGAACTGCTTCAACGGACCGGGACGCGTCTGGGTCGAGCTCGCGGAGCGTCTCGTCGCGCTCACGCCCTGGGCGGCGTGGGCGACATTCGCGAAGAACGGCTCCGACGTCTGCACCTGGGCGACCGAGGTCGCCCGCGCGGCGACCGGCCGGAAGAAGGTGCTGGTCGCCGCCGGCGCCTACCACGGCACGCACGCCTGGTGCACGCCCCTGCCCGACGGCACGACCCCGGAGGATCGCGCACACGTCGTCCGCTATCGCTACAACGATCCCGGGAGCGTCGACGCGGCGCTTCGCGCAAGCGAGGGAGACGTCGCCGCGATCATGGTGAGCCCGTTCCGTCACGACGCCTTCCACGATCAGGAGATGCCCGCCCCGGGGTTCCTTTCCGGGTTGCGTGAGCGCTGCGACCGGCTGGGCGCGGTCCTCATCCTGGACGACGTGCGCGCCGGCTTTCGCCTCGATCTCCGCGGCTCGGGCGAGGCCGTCGGCGTGCGGCCCGACCTCTCCTGCTACTGCAAGGCGCTCGGCAACGGGCATCCGATCGCTGCCTGCCTCGGACGTGACGAGCTGCGCGACGCCGCGACGCGCGTCTTTTTCACGGGCTCGTACTGGACGAGTGCCGTGCCGATGGCCGCAGCACTCGCCTGCCTGGCCGAGCTGGAGGCGTCGGGCGCGATCGCGCACATGGCGGCGATCGGCAGCAAGCTCCGCGCAGGAATGGAACGGCAGGCGGCGGCCCACCATCTCGCGGTGCGCTCCACCGGTCCGCCGGCCATTCCGTTCATGACGTTCGTCGCCGACCAGGGATCGTTCGAGCGGAGCAAGGGCTTCGCCGCCGCCTGCATCGCGCACGGCGTCTATCTCCATCCCCATCACAACTGGTTTCTCTCCGCGGCGGTGGGCGAGCCGGAGGTCGCCCGCATCCTCGACGCCACCGAGGAGGCGTTCCGTGAGGTCGCGCGCTCGGAATGATCGCTGGCAGCCCCGACTGCCGTCCTCTATAAGGGCGGCGGCGGAGGAGCGGAGGCCGCTTCGCGGCCGAGCAGCGGTATGTACGAGCGGTTCTTCGGACTCGTCGATGCGCCCTTCCGGCTGACGCCGGATCCTCGCTACTTCTTCCTCTCGGGCAAGCACGCTGACGCGCTTGCGCACCTCCGGTTCGGCCTCACCGAGTCGAGTGGCTTCGTCTGCATCACGGGCGACGTCGGCACGGGGAAGACGACCTTGCTGCGCGCGTACCTGGGCGACCTGGGACCCGAAGTCGCGACCGCCTACATCTTCAATCCGGCCCTCACGCCGCTCGAGCTCCTGCAGACGATCAACCGCGAGCTCGGCCTCCCCGCCGCGAGCACCAGCCAGAAGATCCTGGTCGACGAGCTGAACGATCATCTCCTCACCCAGCGCGCGGCCGGCCGCCGCTCCGTCGTGGTCGTCGACGAGGCACAGGCCCTCTCGGTCGAGGCGCTGGAAGAGCTCCGGCTGCTCTCGAACCTCGAGACCACGACCGAGAAGCTCCTCCGCATCGTTCTCGTCGGACAACCCCAGCTCCGTCCGCTCCTGCTGCATCCCTCGCTCGTCCAGCTGAACCAGAGGATCACGCTGCGCTGGCACATCGGGCCTCTCGACTACCCCGAGACGGCCGCCTACGTCGCACACCGGATCGCGGTCGCGAGTCGCGGCCAGGTCGCCAGTCCCTTCACCTGGATGGCGGTGCGGCTCGTCCATCGCCTGTCGGGCGGCGTCCCGCGCCTGATCAACATGATCGCGCACCGCGCGCTGCTCGCCGCCTTCGCGGCGGACCGCCGCCGCGTGAGCGCACGCTCCGTCCTGCGAGCGTACCGGGAGATTGCCGCCGTCCCGCTCCCGCCCCGGCGGCGGAAGGCGAGCCGCCGCGTGGCGTGGGCAACGCTCGCTGCCGGAGCGTGCGCCGGACTGATCGTTCTCGGCGCCGACCGGCTGAGGTCGGGACCTGCGCCATGGGAGCCCTGGCTCATGTCGAGGACCGCGCCCGAGCGGCCCGCGAGCCAGGACGGCGGTGCCGTGGCGATGCTCATGGTGGATCCCCGGGAGGCGCCCGACCCGGTGACGTCCGATACCCAGGCCGGCGCTGGCGAGTCGGATCCGGCGACGCCCTCTCCTCCCACTGCGGCTCTCCCCTCGGCCGAGGTGGAGCGTGCGCTCGCTGGTGTGAGCCGCGCGGCGAGTGCGGAGGCCGCCGTCGATGCGCTGCTCACCGCGTGGCAGGCGCCGGCGCTCGCGCCCAACGAGGTGGCCGTCACCGGGAGCCTGGCACGCGTCGCCCGGCAGCGGGGTCTCGAGTACCTCCCCGTCGTGGGGACGGCGAGCATGCTCCGCGTCCTCGACCTGCCCGCGGTGCTCGAGCTCCACGTCCCCGGGGCGGACGAGCCCCGCTATGCGGCGCTCACGGGTCTCGGCGGGGGCCGACCGGTCCTGGTCGTGGCCGGCAAGCCGACGGAGGTCGACGGCGCGTTCCTCGATGACCACTGGTTCGGACAGGCGCACGTTTTCTGGCGAGACTTCGAGGCGCTCGGTCCGGCGAGCCTGCAGCCGTCGGCGCGCGGCGTCGCGGTGGCACGCCTCCAGGCGCTCCTCCTCCGGGCGGGCGCCAGCGGTGTGGTCGAGAATGGCACGTTCGACGCGGCGACGACCGCCGCGGTGCTCGATTTCCAGCGCTCGCGCCTGCTGCTCGCCGATGGACGGGTCGGCCGCCTGACACGGATCGTGCTCTACGGATCGGCGGGCATCTACCCGCGGCCGACGCTGGTCACCCACGGGGGGACGTCGTGAGCTCCATCCTCGACGCCCTGAAGAAGGTCGAGGCGATCGAGCGACGGCCACTCGAGCTGCCGCCGTCGCCGAATCGACAGCCGACGAGCCGGCGCATCAGCGTCGCCGTCGCGATCGTGCTGGCGGCGGGCCTCGGCCTGGCGTTCTGGCTCCGCCGCACACCGCACGAGCCTGCAGCGCCGAACCCGACTCCGCCCCAGGCCATCGCCAAGGCTCCGGTGGCTCCCACGGCACCGCTGCCGACCCCCACTCCGAAGGAAGCGGCGAGCCCTCCACAGGCGAAGGCGCCAGCCCAGGGGAAGCCGCCGGCGGGCCCTGCGAAAACACCCCCGCCTCCTGCCACCGCACCTCCGCCACTGCCTGCAGCCCCGGCGGCAGCACCCGCGGCACCGGCACCACCGCCACCGGCGTCACAGGTCGCCGTCGCTCCGGCGCCGTCACCACCCGCGACTCCGGCGCCACCGGAGGCCGTCGCTCCGGCGCCGACGCCTTCGGTGCCACCGGTGGCTGTCGCCTCCGCACCGGCAGCTCCGGTACCGCCTGTGGCCGCAACTCCCGCCGCCCCAACTCCGCCGGCTCCTGCGGTCGCCGCCCGGGCGCGTCCGGCCGACACCCCACCCCGCGCGGTGACCCCACCGCCGGCACCGCCCGCGGCACCCGCACCCGTGCCCACTGCCGCGCCACCCGCGCAGGCCCCTCCCGACGAGCAAGTTCTCCCCCGCCCCCCCGCCGGTGCGCCGCGCGTCCAGCTGAGCTTCCTGGTCTATTCCGGGACACCAGATCGACGGAGCGTCGTCCTCTCCATCGACGGCGGAAGCCTCGTCACGCTACGCGAGGGCGAGACGGCGGCCGGGCTCACGGTGGCGCGTATCTTCCCGGACCGCGTGCACCTCCGGCTGGGCGCCCAGGTCTTCGCCGTTCACCCGCGCGACTGAGCGCGATCCGACCGGCCCGGTCAGCTCTTCCAGCCGATCTGGTGGAAGTCCTATCAGGACTTCCACGCGATCTGCTGGATCTCGGTGTACTCCTCCATCCCGAAGCGTCCGCCCTCGCGCCCGATGCCGCTCTCCTTGAAGCCGCCGAAGGGCGCGTCGAGGAAGTTGATGCCGTTGTTGATCCACACGACGCCGGTGCGGATGCGCTTCGCCAGCGCCAGCGCGCGCGCGGTGTCCCGGCAGTGGATCGAGCCGCCGAGCCCGTAGGTCGAGTCGTTGGCGATGCGGATCGCCTCGTCCTCGTCGCGGAAGGGGATCACCGA
>DATILR010000493.1:0-3967 GCA_035476275.1 Binatus sp. (SeqCode)
CATCGATTCCGAGGATACGCTGAAGTTCAGCGCGCTCACCGGAGTGAAGCCACTGATCGAGAAGTATCCGCTGGATAAAGCACCGGAGGCTTACGACCGCATGATGAGCGGGAAGGCGCGGTTCCGGGTGGTGTTGGAGACTGGCGCGTGAGGGCGCCGTTCGTCGCCGCTCTCTGAGGTGTAGGTCGCCAAACGCAGCGACAAGGGGTTTGAGGCGAACCCAGTCGTGGTGGTCACCGGGGTAGGACCCGGGACGGGCGCAGCCATCGCCCGGCGCTTCTCGCGCGGCGGGTACGCCGTCGTGATACTCGCGCGAAGCCGCGACCGGCTCATCCGAGTTTGGTCGTGGTGCGTCCGCGGCCTCGGTCGAGGGCTCTCTCCTCGTCCGTCCGACGATTCAGACGCGAACGCAACGAGGCCGCGCGCGGTAGCAATTTGCGTCGTGTGCCGCCCGCCTGGGCGCCGCCGAGTTAGCATTACGACCCACCCGCGGGAGCGCCCTCAACGACTCCTCTCGAGCCACCACGCGAACAGCTTCTTCACGCGCGGCGTGAGTCGGGCGCGGTTGTACGCGTCGGCGGCCTTCTTCATCACCTCGCTCTGGGTCGGGTACGGGTGGATCGTGCTGCCGATGGCGCCGAGCCCGGTGCGCGACGTCATCGCGAGCGTCACCTCGGACATCATGTCGCCGGCGTGCGCGGCCACCAGCGTCGCGCCGACGATCCGGTCACTGCCCTTCCGCAGATGCACGCGGAGGAAGCCGTCGTCCTCGCCGTCGAGCAGCGCACGGTCGTTCTCGCGCAGCGGAACGTCGATGGTGGTGACCTCGATGCCGCGCGCCGTCGCGTCCCGCGCGGACGAGCCGACGTGCGCCACCTCGGGGGTGGTGTAGGTGCACCAGGGGACGACGAGCGCGCTCGCCTTCTTCCGGCCGAAGGTGCCGAAGAGCGCGTTCTGGACCACTATGCGAGCAAGGGCGTCGGCCACGTGAGTGAACTTGAAGCGCGACGCCACGTCGCCTGCCGCGTAGATGCGCGGGTTCGACGTGCGCAGGTAGTCGTCCACCACGACACCGGATGCGTCGTACCGTACCCCGGCCGCCTCGAGTCCGATGCCCTCGACGTTCGGCGCACGCCCGATGCCCACCAGGATGCGGTCGCCCACCAGCTGCCCCGCGCTGCCGCCCACGTCGTAGTGCACCACCACCTCGCCGCCGCGCCGCTCGGCGCGGGTGACCCGCGCGTCATGGATCAGGCGCACGTCGTCGGCCGCCATGCGCCGTTCGACGATCGCCGCCGCGTCGGCGTCCTCCCTGGGCAGGACGTGCGGATCGACGTGGATCACCGTGACGTCCGACCCGAAGCTGCGGAAGGCCTGCGCCATCTCGCAGCCGATCGGGCCCGCGCCGATGACGATCAGGCGGCGCGGCAATTCGGTGAGCCAGAAGACCGTCTCGTTGGTGAGGTAACCCGTCTCCTCCAGCCCCTCGATGGGCGGCGCAGCGGCGCGGGCACCGGTGGCGATGACGGCGCGTGAGAACTCGAGCCGGCGTCCGTCCACCTCGACGGTGGTCGGGCTCGTGAACCGGCCCCGCTCGATGTAGACGTCGACGCCGAGCCTCGTGAAGCGCTCGACGCCGTCGTTGGGGGCGATCTGGGCGCGCAGCCGGCGCATGCGCTCCATGACGGCAGGGAAGTCGACGTCCACCGAGCCGACGCGTACGCCCAGCGCTGGCGCGCCCCGAGCGCTCGCCGCCGCCCGTGCGGCGCCGATCAGTGCCTTCGAGGGTACGCAGCCGACGTTCAGGCAGTCACCGCCCAGGAGATGGTGCTCGACGAGGGCCACCTTCGCGCCCAGTCCCGCGGCGCCCGCGGCGGAGACGAGCCCCGCCGTCCCCGCGCCGAGGACGACCAGGTTGTAGCGACCGGTCGGCGTTGGGTTGGTGCGGCCGACCGGGTGGACGTGTGACAGCAGCGTCCGGTTGTGCTCGTCGTCGGGAAGGACGAGCGGCTGGGGCTCGGGCAGCGGGGCCCGCGCCGGCACGCCGGCGACTCGCTGGCTGGCCGCCAGATCTGACGAGGCTTCACCGGCCGTGACTTCATCGAGCGCGCGGCGCGCGATCCGGGTGATCATCAGCGTCACCGCGACCGTCGCCGCGAAGCCCACCCACGTGAGCGCCTGCTTCGCCGCGCCGCCCGAGGGAGCCCCCGACGAGAGCTGCGTCACGCCGGTCACCAGCGAGCCGAGGTAGACGTACATCGCCGTTCCGGGGATCATCCCGATGAGCGAGCCCACGACGTAGTCCCGGAACGTCACCCGCGTGAGCCCATAGGCGTAGTTGAGGAGGTTGAACGGGAAGGCGGGCGACAGGCGCGTGAGGAGCACGATCTTGAATCCCTCGCGCCCGACGGCTCGGTCGATGGCGGCGAACCTCGGATTGCCGGCAACGCGCGCCGCGATGCGCTCGCGGGCCAGCGTGCGCCCGAGTAGGAAGGCGACCGCGGCCCCGAGGTTGGCCGATACCCAAACGAGCGGCACGCCAACTGCGACGCCGTAGGCGAAACCCGCCCCGAGGGTGAGGACGAGTCCCGGCAGGAGGAGCACGCACGCGACCACGTACGCGACCAGGAAGATCGCCATACCCGCAGTCCCGGCGCCACGAATCCACGCCACGAAGCCGAGGAGCCACTGGTTCACCGGCAGGAACCGCAGCACGGCCGCCACTGCGACAGCCGCCAGCACCAGCAGGAGAAGCCGACCGCGCCCGCCTCGAGAAGCGGCCTGCGGGGTTCCCACGATCGCTTGCGGGGGGCGTGGGTTCACTCGAGACCTTCGTGGCGGCGCTTTGGATGCTGGTCGTGCCGGCGTCGTTTCAGTCTCCATTCGACCCGCCGTCCTTCAAACGCCGATGCGCGCCAGCAACCGAATGAAGAGCGCAACGCCAAGTCCCCAGGCACCGTTGAGAATGAGCGCGCCGATGATGACCCTGGGATCCCAGCCACCGGCCATCGGCATGGCCTTGAGCGGAAGCACGATGAACAGCGCCACGGCGCTCGGCAGGACGGCGCCGATCAGCAGAGCGCGGAACCAATACGCGCGTCCCGCCGCGTTGCAGAGCAGCTGCCAGATCGTCACCCCCCAGACTCCGCCCCAAAACGCTAGAGATATCACCGCCGGCACACCCAGCGGCGGCGCTGGAGCCATGTCGTACGGCGCGCGCGGAAGCGCGCCGGCCAACCAGAACAGCGTCAGCACACCCTGGTGAAACACCAGCGTGGACAGGAAGCCGGCGATGAAGGCTCTCACGTGGGGCACGAGCGCTCTCCAGTGCCGTGATGCATCCCGGGCTCCACGTTCCCTCGTGCCCTCGAGCAGCCGGTACATCAATACCTCGCCTTCGTCTGCTCAGCGCGGCGGCTTACTTCGTCCCACTGGATGTTCTGGAAGAAGGCGTCGATGTAGCTCTTGGCGTTCGCGCCGTAGTCTATCGCGTACGCGTGCTCGTACATATCCATGACGAGCAGCGGCGTGCCCCAGGCGAGACTGTGCGCGTGGTCCCACAGCCAGTAAGTGTGCGCGGCCTTCTCGTGCGGATCGAACGCGAGGACCACCCAGCCCGAGCCGCCCGCGAGTGAGAGGCCCGTCTGCCGGAACTCCTGCTCCCATGTGCCCATGGAGCCGTACTGGGCCGTGATGAGGTCGGTGATCGTGCCGCTCGGCTTCCCGTCGCCGCCGAGGTTGCCGAAGTAGAACTCGTGAAGCACCATCGAATTGGTGGCAATCAACTCCTCGCGCTTGAGTGAGCCGGTCTGATACGGTGGCGCGTCCTTCGGCATCTGGCCAAGCTGCTGCTGGATCAGGTTCAGCCGCTTCACGGCGCCCGTATAGTTGTTCTCGTGGTGGGAGCGGAGGAGCTTCTCTGACAGTCCACGCAGCTTTGACGGATCGAACGGGAGCGGCTTCGGCT
>DATILR010000494.1:0-7607 GCA_035476275.1 Binatus sp. (SeqCode)
TAGACGTCGGTGTAGCGGCCATCGAGATCCACCGCGTTCGTGCGCTGCGGCGCGTCCTCCGCCTGCATCGTGAGGCCGAGGAGATGCTGACCGAGTGCCCCGTCGCGGATGGCGTTTTTCAGGTGGATGCCGAAGCGGAGACCGAGGTTCCCGGGCAGCTGCTGCGTGTAGACGCTGCCGTCTTCGGTGATGGGCTGACCCTGCGAGGCGCCGAACTCGCAGATGCCGCCCAGCGCGACGCGGGGGTTTCCGCTCGCGTCGGTGAAGACGCGGATCTCCTCGCCCCCGGGCATGACGCCACGGAAATCGGAGATGCCGTGCGTGACGGCGCGCCCGCGCTGACCGTGGACCCGCTGGGGAAGAAAGCCGTTGACGTTGTTCTGCAGGTGGAACATCAGGTTCTGTCCGACCTGCCCACTCGCGTTGCCGAGCCCGGGACCGGTCGGATCGGAGAGCAGGCAGAGCCGCGCCGACTCGATCGCGCTGGCGGCGAGGATGAAGTTGTGCGCGGACGCCGTCTGGAGGTTGCCGGCCCCGTCCACGTACTCCGCCGCGCTGACGACCCGCCCGTTGAAGATGAGCCGTGTCACCACCGCGTTGTAACGGAGCTGGCAGTTGCCGGAGAGGAGCGCCCGGCGGAGCGTCGTCACGGCGGGAGAGTTCTTCGAGTTGTTGGGGCAGCCGAAGCCGCTGCACAAGCCGCAATCGACGCAGGGCGGCCGATCGTCGGGTGCGCCGGGGTCGTAGGAGCGGGCGAAGCGGGAGTTGATGGCGGCCGGATAGGTGTGCGGATTGAGCGCGCCGATGCCGGGCACCGTGACCCGCTTGGCCCCGTCGGCCAGCAGGAGCGCGAAGTACATGCCCACGCCCGCCGGCATGCGATACGGATGGCTCCGCTGCGACTCGTAGATGTTGTCGCCGTCGCCCTGCACGCCGTAGAGCAGCTCGGCCTCGACGTAAAACGGTTCGAGGTCTGCGTAGGTGAACGGCCAGTCGGCGAAGTTGGCGCTGGCGGCGTCCGCGCCGAAGCCGGGGACGGTGAGGCCGGGGGTGCGGGCGATCAGCGCTTCGACCGCCGACTTGAGGTGGAAGTCGACGGCGTTGAAGCGCGGCGTCTTGGCGTCCGCGTGCTGGAAGGCGCCACCCACCGCCTTCGGCAGCGTGTTCACGTCGCCCATCAACGCACCGGCATCGGACGTGACGGTGCGGAACGTGCGCGGCTCGAGGAACGGGTCCTGCTTGATGAAGCTCCGGAGCGAGTACTTGAGCTCGTCGTTGCTGTGGAGCGGAAAGGGGAGGGGGGCGCTCTGGTCGAGGCCCGGGAACGGGTTGCCGCCGGCTTCGAGGACCAGCACGCTCTTCCCGGCCGCGGTGAGCACGTGCGCGGCCGTGCCGCCGCCTGCACCGCTGCCGATGATGCAGAAGTCGAAGGGCTCGGTGAGGGTCAGGTTTCCGAGAACGTCGTCGTTTGCCATCGACTCGCTCACTCGCCGAAGAGCCCGGCCAGCATGATGATCGAATCCTGGATGCCGCTCGCGTCGGTCGAGATCGGCCGGGGCGTGAGCACCCCGTGTCGCAGCTCGTCGGGATTGGCCGTCGACATCGGGTGGTGCGCCCGCTCGTTGTAGCCGTCCTTCGCCTCGGAGTAGATCGAGAAGCCGAGCGGCTGGTTGTCACCCTCGAGGCCGAGCATCTTCCAGCCGCGCCGGCCGCGGTTGCCCCCGTACTCGGGGAGCGCGAAGCAGCCCTCGAGCGTGTGCTCGATCACGATCGAGATGAAGGTCATCCCGCCGCGGCGCGCATCCGGCTGGAAGGCCCCGGCGTCGAAGAGGACGAGCAGTTGATCCTGCTCGGCGGGTGGCAGCTTGGCGTAGGATTTCCCGCTCATGGCGGTGGCCATGTCGTCCACCTTCTTGAGACCGTCGCGATAGATCTGCCGGAGCCCCACGAGCGGTCCGCCGAGCGCGGCGTCGTTGAAGGCGGCGCCGGGCACCTGATCCGAGCCGAAGAGCTCGGCTCGCCAGCGGAGCTCCTGGACGCGCGTGGGGGGGATGAAGTTCTTGAGGTCGTTCTTCGGACGCTTGCGTGACGGCTTCCCCTTCTTGTTGTCCGGGAAAGCGTTCCGGTTGCTGAACGGGCCTCCCGCGAAGATGCGCGCCACGCGGCCCGGATCGTCGAACGCAGTGAGCAGGCCCTCGATGTACGCCGCCGCGCCGAGCGCCTTCGCGCCGGGGTCGTGGTCGGGGGGGAGGATGCGGTCGACGAGCGCTTCCAGCGTCGCCAACTCCTGCGCGGTGAAGAAGCCACCCCGCACCCGGGCCAGGGCGCGCCGCGCCCGGGTGACGGGCACCGCGAGCGCCGCCAGCAGGATGGTCGCCGCCTTCAGGAACTCGCGGCGGCCGAGGAGCACCACGGCGGAGCGCCGCGCAGCGTCGTTCTCCCAGCGCCATTCGGGGGGTAGCGGCGCGCCGGAACCGGCCGGCACACGGGGCAGCTTGAGCTGGAGCATCGCGGCTTATAGCCATAGGCTCGTTTGAAGCGTCAAGGTCCGGAAGGGTACGCATCGCGGGTGGTCGCCCGCATCACGACGAGGATCGTCCTCGGCCTCCTGCTGGCGCTCGCCGGTGCGGGTGCGGCGAAGGCGGATCTCACCGTGACGCTCCGTTGGGACGCCCCCGTCGACCTCGACCTGTACGTCACCGACCCTGCGCTCGAGACGGCCTACTTCGCCAATCCGCGCACCGCGAGCGGCGGCGTGCTGGAGCGCGACGCGCGCTGCGCCGGCCGCACTCCCGGCGAGCAGGTCGAGCGCGTGCGCTGGACGACCCCACGTCCGGGCCGCTACCGTGTGGGCGTGGACTTCCTCGAGGCATGCGGCAAGGCCAGTGACCGGGAAGTTTCGTACCGGCTCGAAGTCGAGGTCGATGGCCGGCGCGAGGAGCAGACCGGACGCGCTCGCATCGTCGAACGCGAGCCGCGGGTCTTCGAGTTCACCGTACCCCCACCCAGGGAGGATGCGCCATGAAGTTGCTCGGGTCGATTCTGCTGGCCGGGGTCCTCGCGGTGCGTGCCCTTGCCGCGGAGCCCGGCCATCTCGTCGGCAGGGTGAGTGACGCGACGGGGGATCCCGTGGCGGGTGCGCTGGTCACGGCCCGTCATCTCGAGCTCGCGCGCTCGACCACGGTCTACGCGGACGCCGCGGGCCGTTACACCTTCCCACCGCTGGAGCCGGGTCGCTATCACCTGCGGGTCCGCCGCGCGGGCTTCCGCGATCGGAGCGAGACGGTGGAGCTCGCGCCCGGTGCGACGCTAGAGGAGGCGGTCGGCGTCGAGCGGGAGACCGACCCGCGTGAGCTCGCCTGGCAACTGCCTGCCAACCGCTGGCTCGCGCTCGCGGTGGCGCGCCTGCCCGACGACGCCGCCCGGGAGGAGTTCCGCCGCCAGTGCACCTTCTGCCACCAGCAGGGAAGCTGGGCGACGCGTGTGCAGCGCGACCCGGAGGAATGGCGCAAGATCTTCGCGCTGATGGCCCGCATGGGGGGTGTCCTCTCCACCCGGGTGCGAACCGCGCTCCCCGAGGCCCTGAATGGGGCCTACGACGAGGCCTCGTTCGTCCCCGCCCTCGGCGAGCGCTTCACCCCTCCGCCACCGCCCGACGCGACGGCCAGCCGGGCGATCGTGACCGAGTGGGAGGTCGGCGACGTGGGCTCCATGCAACACGACCTCGCGGTCCACCCCGACGGCCACGTGTATTCCGTCGACACGACGCAGGACAAGCTCTACCGCCTCGATCCGCGCACCGGCGAGCGGCGCACGTTCGACATCCCCCGCGGCGATTCGCCGCTCGGCGGGGTCTTCACCACGCAGCGTCCGATTCCGGCCAATGCCGACGCGTACGTCGCGCCCCACAGCCTCCAGGTGGCACGCGACGGGACCGTGTGGATCACCCTCTGCCTGGGCAACAAGCTGGCGCGCTTCGATCCGCGGACGGAGCACTTCGACATCTACCCGCAGCAAGAGGGGCTCTACCCCCACACGCTGCGCTTCGATGGCCGCGGCCGCGTCTGGTACACGCTCGCCGTCTCGAACCAGGTCGCCATGCTCGACCCGGCGACCGGCGAGCGCCGGACGTACCTCCTGCCGACAAGGACGTGGAAGGAGAGCCTCGCCGTGCGCGCCGTGCCGTGGTTCCTCTGGCTCGGCCGCTACGTGGACCTCGACCCGCAGCGCGCCGGAGACGGACCCGAGCTGCCCATCCCGTACGGCATCGACATCGCGCCCGATGGCGGGGTGTGGTTCAGCCAGCTGAACGCGCATCGCATCGGCCGGCTGGACCCCGAGAGCGGCGACATCCGGGTGATCGACACGCCGTTCAGCGCGCCGCGCCGCCTGCGCTTCGATTCGCGCGGCAACCTCTGGATTCCCGGCTTCAGCTCGGGTGTGCTCGCCCGCTTCGATCCGCGCACCGGGGAGTTCCACACCTGGGAGCTGCCCATCGAGCCGCGTGGCAGTGAGACGCCCTATGCCCTCAACGTCGACCGGCGGACCGACACCGTCTGGATCTGCGGCACCGAGTCGGACACCCTCATGCGCTTCGATCCCGCCACGGAGCATTTCACGATCTACCCGCTGCCGACGCGCGTCACCTACACGCGCGAGATCGACTTCGACGCGCAGGGCGCCATCTGGACCTCGAACTCGAACCTGCCCGCCTGGCAGATCGAGGGTGCGGCGCCGAAGCTCATCCGGCTGGAGCTGCACGGAGCCGGGTAGCGGTTCCGTCCCGCGTGTGAGGGGGCGCCTCATGCGGCGGTGGTAAACTCCTTTTTTTTGGGGGAGGTGCGCCTCCCCCATTTTTTTGCAACGATTCCCCGTCTGGGGGCTTGCCAGGCGGAGCCGACAGAGGAAGAAGGGCAGGGATGACGGACGAGGGTGACAGCGAAGGACTGTTCGGGCTCCGGGGACGCCGCCTTCTCGTGGTGGAGGACAATCCCCTCTGCGCGGAAGCGGTCCGCGAATGGCTGCGGATCTGTGGAGCGACGGTGGACACCGCAGCCACCGTTCGCGACGCGCTGGTCCGCATCCGCCGCCATGCACCCGACCTGGTGGTGCTCGACGTCCTCCTGCCCGACGGCACGGGCTGGGACGTGCTCGAACGCATGCGCAAGGTGCCGAGGAGTCGTGGCGTCCCGGCGGTCGCCATCACTGGCGCACCGCCCTCGACGGTCGCCGGCCCCGCGGGCGCGCACGGCGTCCGGCACGTGCTCACGAAGCCGATCGCGCCCGAGGCCCTCGCGGCCGCCCTCACCGACTGCCTGAACTCGGTCTGAGCGCGCCTGCCGGATGGGCCGTGCGGCGGAGACGGTTGACCCTCCGCACCGCCCCGGGTATCGCCCGGCCGTGCCTCGCTTCTCGATGAGCCAGATCACCACGCTCGGCTGGCCCTTCGAGCGTGACGTCGAGGCGTTCGCGGCAGCGGGGGCACCGGCGATCGGTGTCTCGCTCCGGAAGGTCGAGGAGTACGGCGTCACGCGCGCCGCGCGGACGCTCCGTGCGGCCGGACTCCCGGTCTCGTGTCTCACCTCGTCGGGGGCTTTTCCGCTGGGGGACGAGCCGGGTGAACAGGAGGCGCTCGCGCGCACGCGACGTCATCTGGACGCGGCGGCAGAGCTCGGGGCGGACTGCCTCATGGTGCTGCCGGGCGGTGCGGGGCGACTCAGCTGGGAGGAAGCGGCCGCACGCTGCCGGCCCCTCCTCGAGACCCTGCTGCCGCAGGCAGAGCGTACCCGCGTGCGTGTCGCCCTCGAGCCGACGAGCCAGCTGCGCATGGATATCGCCTTCCTCCACACCTTCGACGAGGCGCTCGACTTCGTGGACGAGATCCGCTCGCCCTGGCTGGGCGTCGTGCTCGAGCTCAACAACGCCTGGATCGAGCGCCGGCTGTACGCGAACATCCGCGAGCGCGTCGATCGCGTCGCCCTCGTGCAGGTGAGCGATTTCAAGGTGGGCACGATGACGGCGAGCGCCCGAGTAGTCCCCGGCGACGGCGACATCCCGCTGCGGCGGATCCTCGGCGCGCTCGCCGCGGCCGGCTACGACGGCTGGTACGACATCGAGCTGATCGGACCGGCGATCGAGACGGAGGGCTACGCCGCCGTCGTGCCTCGCGCCATTGCCCGCTTTCGTGAGCTGTGGAGCTGACGGCGGAAGCACGGGCACGGATTGCCGCCGTGACGGGAGGGGTCGAGCCCACCTCCGTCACGGTGCCGACCCGCGAGCTGGCGGTGCACTGCCTCTTGTGGGGGAACGAGGCGTATCGCACCGCGCTCCTGCTCCACGGCAACGGCGGCCACGCCCACTGGTGGGATGCGCTCGTTCCCGCGCTCGTTCCGGGCTGGCGTCTCGTCGTGCCCGACCTGCGCGGCCACGGCGAGAGCCAGTGGGCCGAGCCGCCCCGCTATCGCATCGAGGACTTCGCGCGCGACCTGGTCGCGGTCCAGGATGCCCTGGCCCCCGGCCCCGTAGCGCTCGTCGGTCATTCGATGGGTGGTCGTGTCGCGGCGTGGTACGCGAGCGAGCACCCCGACCGCGTGCGGGGTCTGGCCGTGCTCGACAGCCGCATGAACAGGGTCCGGCGAAATGAAGCGGCCAGCTGGCGTGCCCGGGTGGCGGGCATGCGGAAGGGACGCGCCTACCCGACGCGCGACGCTGCCCTGGCGGCCTTCCGTTTCGTCCCCGAGGAGAGCGCCGTCAGCCCGGTGATCGTGGCCAATCTCGCCCATCATGCGATCGTCGAGCGCGGGCCGGCGGACTGGACCTTCCGCTTCGACCGCGCGGTGCTGTCCCTCGACGGCGACGGTGCCGGTGATCTCCTTCCCCGGCTCGGCCGCCTCACCTGTCCCGTCCTGGTGCTGGCGGGGGCGGCGAGCTGGATCGTGGACGCCGCCCAGCGCGAGGCGTTGGCCGCGGCCATCCCCAACGGCGCGCTGCGCGTCTTTCCGGGAGGACATCACTTCCTCCTCGCCCAGCCCGGTCCGGTGGGCGCGGCGCTGCGCGCGTTCCTCGACACGCTCGGGTAGCGCCTTGCCTCGCCGCGTCGAGCGGCGCTAGACAGCGGCCATGCGACTCACGGACAAGGTGGCGATCATCACGGGCGCAGGGCAGGGCATCGGCGAGGCGTACGCGCGCCGCTTCGCGACCGAGGGGGCCCGCGTCGTCGTGGCCGACGTCAACGCGGAGAAGGGCGCGAGCGTCGCGCGCGACATCGGCGGCGTCTTCGAGCGCGTCGACGTTGCGAGCGAAGACGACACGCGGCGGCTCGCGCGGACGGTCGTCGATCGCTTCGGCCGGATCGACGTGCTCATCAACAACGCCGCCATCTTCTTCGGCATCGACAACGGGAACCACAGCTACGCGTATCTCCGGAAGATCTTCGACGTGAACTACTTCGGGACGTGGCTCATGTGCCGGGCAGTCTTCCCCCACATGCGGGACGGCGGAGGCGGCTCCGTCATCAACCAGTCCTCCGGCGCTGCCTACGTGCATCCCGAGTACCCGATCGAGGGCGACGACCTGCCGTCATTCCACTACAGCGTGACCAAGGCCGC
>DATILR010000495.1:0-8942 GCA_035476275.1 Binatus sp. (SeqCode)
GGAGGAGAAAGAAGCATGAAGGACTGCCGCGAGTTCTACATCGACGGGAAATGGGTGAAGCCGACCGAGCCGAAGGATTTCCCGGTCTTCAACCCGGCCACCGAGGAGAAGATCGCCACCATCTCGCTCGGCAACCGCGCCGACGTGGACAAGGCCGTCGCGGCCGCGAAGCGCGCCTTCGCGTCGTTCTCGGAGACGACCGTCGAGCAGCGTCTGGCGCTCCTGCAGCGGATCATCGAGGTCTACCAGGCGAAGTACGAGGAGATGGCGACCACCATCTCGGAGGAGATGGGCGCCCCCCTCTGGCTGTCCCGCGCGGCGCAGGCCGCCGCCGGGCTCGGCCACTTCTTCGAGATGGCGAAGGTGCTCGGGACCTTCAAGTTCGAGGAGCTCAAGGGCTCGACGCTCATGCGGAAGGAGCCGATCGGTGTCTGCGGCCTCATCACCCCGTGGAACTGGCCCGTGAACCAGATCGCCTGCAAGGTGGCGCCCGCGCTGGCGGCCGGCTGCACCATGGTGCTGAAGCCGAGCGAGATCGCGCCGCTCTCGGGCTACCTGTTCACGAAGATCATGGACGAGGCCGGCGTGCCGCCCGGCGTCTTCAACATGGTGAACGGCGATGGGGCGACCGTGGGGGCCGCCATCTCCTCGCATCCCGACGTCGACATGGTGTCGTTCACCGGCTCGACGCGCGCCGGCGTGGCGGTGGCGACGGCTGCGGCACCGACGGTGAAGCGCGTCACGCAGGAGCTGGGTGGCAAGTCGGCCAACATCATCCTGGACGATGCCGACATCGCGGCCACGGTGATGGCCGGCGTCCAGGGCTGCACCCTCAACACCGGCCAGTCGTGCAACGCACCGACCCGCATGCTGGTCCCGCGGGCGAAGATGGCCGAGGCCGTCGCCGCCGCCAAGCAGGCCGCCGAGGCCGTGGTCGTCGGCGATCCGACCGCCGACGGCGTCAACATCGGCCCGCTCGCTAGCGAGGCGCAGTTCGAGAAGGTACAGCGTCTCATCAAGAAGGGCATGGAGGAAGGCGCCGAGCTCGTGACCGGTGGCCCCGGCCGCCCGGACGGCATCAAGAAGGGCTACTTCGTCCGGCCCACGGTCTTCGCCAACGTCCGCAACGACATGACCATCGCCCGCGAGGAGATCTTCGGGCCGGTGCTCTCCATCATCCCCTACCAGGACGAGAACGACGCGGTCCGGATCGCGAACGACACGCCCTACGGGCTCTCGGGCTACGTCACCTCCTCCAACATCGAGCGAGCCCGGAAGGTCGCCAAGCGCATCCGCTCCGGCAACGTCCACGTGAACGGCGCCCAGCCCGACTTCAGCGGCGCCTTCGGCGGCTACAAGCAGTCCGGCAACGGCCGCGAGTGGGGAGAAGCCGGCCTGGGCGAGTTCCTCGAGCTGAAAACCATCTTCGGATACGCCGCCGCGGGCTGAGCTGACCCGCGCTCCGCGCGAGCGGGGGCGTCGGGGACGGCTCCGCGTCCTCGGCCCCGCTCGCGCTAGGGCGACGCGGGTGCTACATCGCCGGCGATGCCGGCGGTTCGCTACGTCAAGCCATCACTGGGGACTCGCGTCTTCAATGCCGTGCCCTCCGCCCTGGCCCGCGTGGGAATCAGCATCTACGGATCGCGCATCCTCGCCGTCCGGGGGCGGAAGAGTGGCGCCTGGCGGACGGTCCCGGTGAACCTGCTGATCCACGACGGGGTGCAGTACCTCGTCGCGCCGCGCGGGGAGACGCAATGGGTCCGGAACCTGCGCGCCATCGGCAGCGGCGAGCTCCGTCTGGGGCGACGTCGCGAGGCCTTCCGCGCCGTCGAGCTCCGCGACGGCGACAAGCCGGCCATTCTGCGCGCCTATCTCCGCAAGTGGCGATTCGAGGTCGCGGCCTTCTTCGAGGGCGTCGGCCCCGAGGCCTCCGACGCGGAGCTCCTCCGCATCGCGCCCGGCTACCCGGTCTTCCGTATCGGACGCGCCTGATCCGCCCTCAGGCGGCGAGCAGCTGCCAGGCCCACCAGACCATGATCAGCATCTGCACCGTGTAGACGGTGGCGCGCACCATGACGGCCGGCTGGCTGGTCGAGATCAGGTGGACGGTCGACTGGACCATGCGGCAGTAGACGGCGATCATCGCCAGGGAGTCGGTGATGGCGCTCCGGCCGGCCACGACTGCCACCAGGATGAGCGCGGCGAACACGGGAAGGTTCTCGTAGCAGTTGGCGTGCGCCCGGCAGGCCCGCGCCTGGAACTCCGAGACCCCCGAGCCGTCGGGGGTGAACGAGTTGATCTTCCGCTGTCCGGTGAGGACGAAGTAGACGCGATGGTTCACCATCACGAAGGCGAGCACCAGCGTCCACGCGGCGAACCAGGCCAGGGCCCTGAGCGAAGGATTCATCGTCTACCTCCTCGAGGAGGCCGCCCGTACCACCGGGGGCCCCGGCTCGGCAAGGGCGCCGCCGCGGAGAACCCGACGTCGCTGCGTCAGTGGTCCGCGGTCCGGTCCAGGTTCCCCGACCAGAGATACGCGCGAGTCTCGGCCACGATGACACCGTTGAGGGCGATCAGCGTTACGAGGTTCGGCACGGCCATCAGGCCGTTCGCGATGTCGGCAAATGACCAGACCGCGGGCAGCGTGGCCACCGAGCCCACCATCACGGCCGCCACCCAGAGCCAGCGGTAGGGCACGATGACGCCCGGACCGGCGAGGTACTCGGCCGCCTTCTCCCCGTAGTACGACCAGCCGAGGATGGTCGAGAACACGAAGGTGAGCAAACCCACCGTCAGTACCAGGGAACCAACGTAAGGAACGTCCGAGAACGCCGCATGCGTCAGCGCGGCACCTTGCAACCCCTTCGTCCACTCACCGGAGTTCACGACGACGAGCCCCGTCATCGCGCATACCACGACCGTGTCCCAGAACGTCCCGGTCGAGGACACCAGCGCCTGGCGGACGGGGTTCTTCGTCTGGGCGGCCGCGGCGACGATGGGGGCGCTGCCGAGGCCCGACTCGTTCGAGAAGAGCCCCCGCGCGATGCCGTACCGCATCGCCTCTCGCACGCCCGCTCCCAGAAAGCCGCCGGACGCCGCCTGAGGGGTGAAGGCGCCCGCCACGATCAGGCGGAGTGTCTCCGGGATCAGCGCCGCGTGCATGACCAGCAGGATGGCGCAGCCGAGGACGTAGAAGCCGGCCATGAACGGGACGAGTGCCTCGCACACCCGCGCGATCGACTTGATCCCGCCGAGGATCACGATCGCGGTGAGGACGGTCATGATGGCGCCAGTGATCCACGGAGAGACGTGCAGGCTCTCCTCCACCAGCGCACTGATCGAGTTCGCCTGGACCATGCAGCCGATGCCGAACGCCGCGACCGCGGTGAGCGCGGCGAAGACGATCCCGAGCCACCGGACCTTCATCCCGCGCTCCAGCACATACATCGGCCCACCGGCCATCGATCCGTCCGGCGTGGTTATGCGGTACTTCACCGAGAGCAGCGCTTCGCCATACTTCGTGGCAATGCCGAACACGCCCGTGAGCCACATCCAGAGGACGGCGCCCGGTCCGCCCGCCGCCACGGCGGTCGCGACACCGACGATGTTGCCGGTCCCGATCGTCGCCGCGAGGGCGGTCGTGAGCGCGCCGAACTGACTCACGTCACCCTCGCCCTCGCTCGAGGTTTCGAGCGAGATGCGGATCGCCGTGCCGAGGTGCCGCTGGATGAACCGAAGCCGAAACGTCAGGAAGAGATGCGTGCCGAACAGGAGCACGAGCAGTGGCGGACCCCAGACGACGTTGCCGATGTCACCGAGCAGCCTCTCGAGCTGGGCCATCCCCACCGCCTCCCCTCCAGCCGCACGTCCCGGCGTACTAGCCCGGGGAAGTTAGGTTAACGCAGCGACGGCTCGATTGCACGGACCGCCGAGCCTTGACGGAAGCGGGGCGCGCGGAGCATGGTCGCGGCGCGGCAAGATCCCGGAGCTCTCTCATCCAACGGAGGAGATGCCATGACGTCGCGACGTCCGCCGCCACCCTTCCTGGTGCCATTCGTGCTGGCCGGAATCCTGACGACGGCGCCGGACCTGGAGGCCAGACCGAAGCTCCAGACGCCGGCCCTGGCGGTGACCCATGCGGGGAGCACGTTCATCGCGCTGTCGTTGACCGGATCGGGGTTCGGCATGCCCGGGGCCGGATCGTACATCGAGGTGCGCGGATGGGTGGGCAGTGTCCCGACGGTGCAGCTGGTTGACGCCATGGATCCCGACGCCGTCGTGTGGAACGACGTGCACGTCGTCGCGAAGATCCGGCCCGACCTGAGTCGCCTTCGCGCACGCGTGGTCGCAGCCGGAGTCCGGACCGCGCGGGTCAGGGCTGACTTCTACGCCTACGACTGGTTCGACACCTCCGCCGCGCTCGGTAGCGTCGCCAACCCGACGGACCCCGCCCTCGAGCCCGACAGCGGACGCATCTGGATCGACCCGGAGTTCCACAGCGACTTCGGATACTGGGATCCATCCGACGAGCAGGTGAAGGCGGTCCTCTATCCCTTCGCCTCGGGTGGCCCGTTCCACGTCTGCTACCCGAGCGGGTGCGGGCAGAGCGCCATCCCCAACTTCGGAGAGGATGTGACGCTCGATACGAGCGGGCGGGTCTGGTTCACCGAGGGCGGCTCCGAGCCGACCAGGGACGGTGGCAGCCGGAACCACAGCCGGGTCGTCGCCTATGACCGCGCCGGCGGGACCATCCGCGTCTACAACCTGCCCAGCGACCTCAACAGCGCGATCGGTGTCGCGTGGGACGACGCGCGGCATCGGCTCTGGGTGGCGCAGACGAACCCCGGCCGGCTGACGAGCTTCGACCCCGATGCGCCGGGCATCCCGCACGAGGACTTCTCCTGGGACTTCTCGACCCTGCCGACCTGTGACCCGGGAGGATCGGGAAGCACGTGCAGCAACGCGCCGGCGAAGAGCTGTGCGAGCTTCCTCGACTGCATGCCCTACACGAGCTTTGACTTCACGACCTCGGCGACCTGCCTGCCTGGCAGCCCGCGCGGGACGTGCAGCAACGCGTCGTACCAGTCCTGCGTGACCGTCGACGACTGCGTGCTGGCGGACACGATCTGCCCGCCGGACGTCGTCGACGACGGCGGCTGCTTTCACGACTATCTGCTCGACATCTACGAGCCGGCCCACATCGTCGTGCGGCCGCAGGATGGGTCGCTCTGGTTCACGTACTACTACCTCGGCAACGAGATCGGCCGGCTCGACCCGGCGACCGGAGAGGTGCGGCACTTCCCGATGACGGCGGTGCCGTTCGCCCCGCCGAGGGCACCCTTCTCGGCACTGGCGAAGCTGCCGAGCTGGCCGTGGGACATCAAGGTGACGCCGACGGGTGACGTGATCGCGGCCGAGTACGCTGCCAACCGGATCGCCTGGTTCGACGCCTCGCGGGTCGGCGATCCCGCGTGCGAATCGCTCTCGGCGCCGGGCCTCACCCCGGAGCAGTGCACGGGGTCGATCGACTACAGTACCAGTCCGCCGACTCTCGTCCTCTGGGACAGCCGGTGCACGAATCCCTGCATGAAGGAGTACCTCGTTCCGGGGGCATGGGTACCGGACAGCAGCAACCCGCCCTTCACCCATGTCGCCGTGCAGGCCCTGCTGACGATCGACTTCGACGACCGGAGGAACACCTGGTTCGACGAGGGCTATCTGAACGCTTCGCGCCGCTCCTTCACCCTGCTGCCGCCCCTCCTCGGACTCTACCCGACGAGCTTCACGGCGGAGAACCCTCCCGATCTCCACTCCGGGATGGGCAGCGGAATCGTGATCGACCGGAGCCGCGGCGACATCTGGGCGGTGGACTACCTAGGGCGGCGCCTCAACCGGCTCCACAAGACGGCGTGAACCCGGATGCCCGCACGACTGCCCGCGTCTGCCGCCGACCGGAGGTCAGCGCGAGTGTCGTGCCGGGCTCGACGGCCGCGGCCAATCGATGACCCGGTTCGGGCGAGGTCGCGGTCCGACGCGGAGACGGGCTCTGCCGTGGGCGGTCATGCCCCCGTAACGGAGTCGCTGCAGCACCCGTTCCCACCACGCAGCGGGACGGCGCCCGGGGACGAATGGGAAGGGAAGCACCACCGCCGTCGCCCGCGTCGCCGCTTCGTCACTCACGCACCGATCGGCCGAGCAAGACGCGCACCAAGACGCGTCGCCCGTCGAGTCGAGGCGCGGCGTGACGGGCGCGTTGTCGGTGCCCGCCTCTTGCGCGCAGCGGTGCTGCATCTGCTCATCGAGACGGCACGTCGGTCCGCCACGGTGGGCCCGTCGTCAAGCGGGTAGCGAGGCGATCGACCACGGGTGCGACGTTTGACCACGGCAGCCGGCACCCCATAGCATCGCGCGGGCCGCTGCCGCGCTCGTGCTACCCTTGGGCGCCACGATGGGAAGCTTCGCCCTCCGCTACATGCGCCAGTTCAGCTACGGCGCGGTGGTCGTGCTGCTGGCCAGCGCGGGCCTCGGTGTGCCGGCACCGCAGGACATCACGCTCCTGCTGGCGGGATACCTGATCCAACGTGGCATGATGACCCCCGCGATCACCGTTCCCATCTGCGTCGTGGGTGCGGTCACGGGAGACGCCCTCGGCTTCTGGCTCGTGCGCACGGGGGCGGGACGGTTGCGCAGGCTGCCGCGTCTGCGAGCGATGCTCACCTCCGAGCGGCTCGCCCGCGCGCGCAGCGCACTCCTCCGCCATGAGGCGCTGACCATCAGCGTCGGACGTAACGTGGCCGGGGTGCGCACGGCGATCTTCGCCGCAGCGGCAGCCACGGGAACGCCCTTCGGCCGCTTCCTGCTCTGGGATCTGCTGGCCGCGATCCCGAACGTGGCGTTGTTGCTGAGTCTCGGCTACGGCTTCAGCAACAATCTGAAGGCGATCATCAAGGGGATCAGCAAGGCGGAGCACTGGATCGCCGTCGGCTTCCTCGTGCTCGCCGTCGCCTGGCTGGTGATGTCGCGGCGAAGCCGGCGCGGCCCCGAAGCCGGCACGGACTGATCCGGCTCGTCGCGTCGGCGGGTCTCGTCACCCCGCGCCGACGATCGACACGAAGCTCACGCACCGCCCCGGCGCGCCACCCAGGTTGTGGGTGAGCCCGAGCTTCGGGCCCTTGATCTGCCGCGGGCCGGCCTCGCCCCGGAGCTGCAGCCACATCTCGTACATCATGCGGAGACCGCTCGCGCCGATGGGATGGCCGAAACTCTTGAGGCCCCCGTCGGGGTTGATCGGCTGCGGACCCTCGCCGTCGAAGCGCCCGTCGAGGACGTCCTTCCATGCCTTGCCGCGCGGCGAGAACCCCATGTCCTCCATGAGGACGAGCTCGGTCGGCGTGAAGCAGTCATGTACCTCGGCCATGCTGATCTCGGCACGCGGGTCCTTCACGCCCGCCTGCTTGTAGGCGTCCTGCGAGCTCGCCACCACCTCGGGGAAGGTGGTGAAGTCGTACTCCTGGCTGTAGTAGCCGGCTGCCGGACCGGCGGCGAATGACAGCGCCTTCACGAAGATCGGATGCTTCGAGTACTTGTGCGCGTCCTCCGCCCGGCAGAGGATCGCCGCCGCCGAGCCGTCGCTCACCCCCGAGCAGTCGAAGACGCCGAGCATGCCGGCGACGGGCGGCGACTTGCAGATGGTCTCCATCGGCACCTCCTTGCGGAACTGTGCCTTGGGATTCTTCGCGCCGTTCTTGTGGTTCTTCCAGGCGATACGGGCGAGCACCTGCTTCAGCGTCCCCTCCTCGACGCCATACTTCCTGGCGTACGCCGGGGCGAGGAGCGAGAAGGTCGCGGGCGCGGTCATGTTCGAGAGCGTGCCGTCGTTGGGCGGGTTCGAGCCGACCAGGCCCGAGTATCCCGAGTCCTTGAGCTTCTCGACGCCGATCGCCATCACCAGGTCGTAGGCACCGCTCGCGACCGCGTAGGCGGCGTTCCGGATCGCCTCGCTACCGGTGGCGCACATGTTCTCGAGACGCGTCACCGGCTTGTAGGGGATCTTGAGCGCCTCCGAGAGCATCAGACCCGAGTAACCGCTCGCCATCGTGCCGAGCCAGTAGGCGTCGACCTGCTCGGGGTCGATGCCGGCCGAGCGGTAGGCCTCGGTGGCGGCGTCGACGAGGAGATCCTCGGGCCCCTTGTCCCAGTGCTCGCCGAAGGGAGTGCAGCTCATCCCGACGATCGCCACGCGGTCCTTGATCCCGTTGCTCGCCATGCTGGTCTCCTTCAGCGGCCCGGTCGGGCCTTCCAGAAATAGTTGTGCACTCCCTGCGCCGTGAAGAGCCGCCGGAAGGTCATCTCGAGATGATCGCCGATCGCGACCTGCGCGGGATCGACATCGGTCAGCTCGCAGGGGAACCGCCCGCCCCCCTCGTAGTCGACGAACGCCGCCACCACCGGCGGCTGCAGCGAGTACGCCAGGTGATCGAGCGTGTAGGTCGCGATCCGGCTCGACGTGTCGGCGAAGCGCTCGGCCCGCATCTGGTCGACGGCGCCACACTTCACGCACACGCGCTGCGGCGGCAGGTGCCCCGTCTGGCACTTCTCGCACCGCGAGCCGACGAACGCGAGCTTCCAGCGCTCGTGCCGCCGCATCGGCGGCGCCGCGGGCCGCTCGGGGTCGGGCCGGCGCGGCGGCTCGAAGGGCAGGATGCCGCGCCACTTGAGGTAGGTGTTGTACGCCAGATCGTTCCGCTTCGACGCGATCCAGCGGTCGACCTTGCGCACCGGCCGCATGTCCTTGATGTGGCCGGTCACCTCGAGGACGAGCGCGTCGGCGCCGTCGGCCTCGCACACGACCAGGATCCGGTCGCCCGGCTTCGCCTGGTCGAGCGCGCGCGCCAGCAGGAGGCCCGCATGGGCGACCCCCGTGCGGCCAACGGTAGCCGCGA
>DATILR010000496.1:0-4805 GCA_035476275.1 Binatus sp. (SeqCode)
GGGAAGGACCTTCTCGGCGAAGAGCCTGAGCCCCTGCCACCCGAGGGCAGGCGGCATGCCACCCATCAATGGATGGAGGACGATCCGTCCCGTCTCGCGCGCCAGGGCGACGCACTCCTCCGGCGTGACGATGCGGTAGGCGCTGCTCCGTCGCACGTCGTCCACCGTGCGCGCCTCGACGTGCATCGCGGAGCGTTGGCCCGGGGGCTGCCACGCCGCGTAGGTCTGCGCGTCGTAGAGGGCATACGGGCCGACGCGCGCCCACTCCCCCTCCGGGTCCTCGCTCACGTGGACGAATCCCGGACCACCGGGAAGGCTGACGAAGCCCGTGAAGCCGAGCCGGGTACACTCCTCCTGGTAGATGTCCGCGAGCTGCGCGTCGCCGATGGCGGGGAAGAACCCGAGACGGAGGCGGGCGGCACGGCGCGCCGCCGCCGCGGTGGAGCCCCCGACGAGCATGAGCGGCTCGGAGCGGGGCCTGGGCGTCACGCGGATCGTGCGTCCGCGCCACTCGAAGGGCTCGCCGGACCACGCCTGCCGGAGGACCTGGACGTACTCCTCGAGGAGCCGCCCGCGCGCCTTCCGGTCGACGCCGGCCATGGAGAACTCCTCCTCGCGGTACCCGAGCCCCGCGACGAACCCGACGCGCGAGCCGCTCGCCAGGTCGAGCACGGCGAGCTCCTCGGCGAGCCGCACCGGATCGTGGAGCGGCACCAGCAGGGCGGCGATGTTGATGTTGATCCGTCTGGTGCGGCCCGCGATCGCCGCGGCGAGAGTGAGGGGCGCGGGCAGGTAACCGTCGTCGACGCCGTGGTGCTCGGAGAGCACGACCAGGTCGAGGCCCTGCTCCTCCGCCCAGGCGCACTGGTCGAGGCAGGCAGCGTACAGCTCGGCGTGCGTCGCCGTGCCGAAGGCGGGCGCGCGGAGGTCGAAGCGGATGCCGATCATCGCCATGCTCGTTCACCCCCGGACGTGGACAACGCGTGCGGCGAGGTTCTATTGCTCCCGTCGTCCGACCGTCAACCCGGAACGGGAGGGGAACCATGGACAGGACGAGTGAGCTCGAGCGGCGCATCCAGGCGCTCGAGGACGTGGAGGCGATCAAGCGGCTCAAGCATCGCTACTGGCGGTGTCTCGACCTGAAGCTCTGGGACGAGCTCGCCGGCTGCTTCACCCAGGATGCCTACGTCGACTACGGGGAGGGGCGCTACCGCTTCCAGGGGGTGGAGGCGATCATGCGCTTTCTCACGCAGTCGCTCGGCCGCGAGACGGGGGCGCTCGGCGTCCACCACGGCGGGCACCCGGAGATCGAGCTGACCGGGCCGACCACGGCGCGGGGCAGCTGGGCCCTCTACAATTATCTGTTCAACCAGCGGCAGCAGCGCGGCGTCTGGATCGGGGCCTACTACCACGACGACTACGTCAAGCTGGCCGACGGATGGAAGATCCAGCGCACGGGCTACACCTACCTCTTCCACGAGGAGTGGAGCCGCGCCGACCTTCCCAGCCTCCGGGTCGTCGTCCCCGCCTGACCAGATATTACACATCTTGCCAAAGAATGGCGAATGTCGTAATAATCGGCCGCGCCATGCGGCCGTCGGCCAAGAGCTTGATCCTCGACCTCCTCTCGACGCTCCGGCGCGGCTCGATGCCGGTGCGGGCCCTCGTCGCCGCGGGCAAGTTCTTCGGCATCGCGGAGAACAGCCTGCGCGTCGCGCTCGCCCGCCTGCTGGCCGGCGGCCTGGTGGAGCGGGACGAGCGCGGTCAGTACCGTGCCGGATCGCGCGCCGAAACCCTCGACCGATGGATCAAGCGCTGGCGGACGATCGACGAGGGCATGCGACCCTGGGATGGCACCTGGGTCGCCGCGCTCGGGGTCAACGTCCGTGCTCCGCGCCGTGCATCGTCCGACGAGCAGAACCCGCTCCGCGCCCTCCGCTTCCTGGCGTTCCGTGAGCTCGTGCCCGGGGTTCACGTCCGCCCCGACAACCTCGCGGGCGGCATCGCCGGCATACGCGAGCAGCTCCACACGCTGGGGCTTCCGCCCGACGTCGTGGTCGGCGCGCTCCGGGAGCTCGACGGCCTGACCGCCGCCCGCGTCCGCCGGCTCTGGGACGTCCGCGCGCTGCGCCGCTCCTATCGCGACACGGTGGCGGCGCTGGCCGCGAGCGAGGCTCGCTTACCCGACCTCCCGCCGCACGAGGCGATGGTCGAGTCGTTCCTGCTCGGCGGCCGGACCATCCGGCAGCTGGTGCTCGACCCCTTGCTGCCCGAATCCCTGGTGCCGGCGGCCGAGCGCGCCGCGCTGATCACGGCCATGCGCCGCTACGACCGCGTCGGCCGCGCCTCCTGGGCGAGCTTCATGCGCGGGTTCGACATCCTGCCCGAGGCGCGCGCCCCGGTGGATCTGCGCAGCGTCGAGCGGGTGGGAGAGCTGGAAGGAGTCGGTACATGACCTGGCAGGACGCAGTCTCCGTCGGCGAGCGACGGGAGCTCCTCGAGCTCCGGGACGGACGCACCTGGCTGTCGATCGTCGTCGACTGGGGTCTCATCGGCGCCGCCATGGCGCTCGTGGCCTTCGCCCCGAACCCGCTCACGATCCTCGTCGCCATCGCGGTGATCGGCAGCCGCCAGCTGGGGCTCGCGATCCTCATGCACGAGGCAGCGCACCGCACCCTGCTGAGCAACCGGCGCTGGAACGACTGGGTAGGCAACTGGCTCTGCGCCTACCCGGTCTATCTCGACGTCCTTCCCTACCGGAAGTATCACCTCCGCCATCACGCCCGGACCTGGGCGGCCGACGACCCCGATCTGCCGCTCGCCACGCCGTTTCCGATCACGCCGGCGAGCCTCCGCCGGAAGATCTGGCGCGATCTCAGCGGGCGCACCGGCTGGAAACGGCTCAAGTACACCCTCAAGGGTGATCTCGGCATGTCACCCGGCCTGGGGCAGCGGAGTGCGAACCCGGGGTGGCAGAGCTTCCGCGGCATGGTCATCACCAACGTCGTTCTCCTCGGGGTCCTCACGATCGCGGGCCATCCCCTGCTCTACCTCCTCTGGGTCGCCTCCTGGTTCACGACCTACAGCCTGGTGACGCGGATCCGCTCGATCGCCGAGCACGCCATGATCCCCGATCCCGCCGACGAGCTCCGCAACACCCGCACGACGCTCGCCCGCTGGTGGGAGCGGCTCCTCATCGCCCCCAACTACGTCAACTACCACCTGGAGCATCACCTGCTGATGACCGTTCCGCACTACAACCTCCGGCGTCTGCACCGCCTCCTCCGCGAGCGCGGCGTGCTGGAGAGCGCCTGCGTGACGACTGGCTACCCGGCCGTCCTCCGCCTGGCGGCCGCGCGCGAGTAGCGCCTCAGCGGCCGTCGGCGAGGCCACCGACGCCGACGATCCCGCCCGTCTCGCAACCGGCCTTCGTCGGGAGGCCGACCTGGTTCAGGAAGAAGGCCTGCGGGTCGGTGGTGTCGTTGTTGCCCCGGCACTGGCTCGGGTCCGTCGGCGGGGCGAGGAACTCGACGCCGGTCAGCTCGACCGCGCTGCCCACCGGGAAGAGCGCGCCGAGCGGGGTGGCGACGAAGCCGATCTTGCCGAGCCCGCCGGCGACGTCGACGTGGACGTAGATGCACGCGTCGGCGCGATCGGGGACGAAGCCCGCCAGGCAGAGCTTCAGGATGTAGTCGTCGGGCGACCCGAGGGTCGCATCGGTCGTGGTGAGACCGCCGGTGGCGTCGATCAGGCCCTTCACGAAGCCCTTCAGCTTGAGCGAGCCGTCGGCGCGGAGCTTCGACGAGAGCGAGAGCGTGCCGACGTTGCAGTCCATCGTCGTGCTGCAGGCCCCGACGCCGTTGTTGCACCTCCCGCTGGAGCAGCTCGGCACGACCGGGACGAGATTCTGCTGCACCTTGGTGAGACCATGCGCCACCCCGCCCAGCATCAGGAAGCCCATCGCCGCGAGAACCGTTCGCCTGTCCATCGATCCACCTCCCCTGCGGGCGCCCGGCGCCCGCCCGATCCGGTTCTCCCCGCGCCAGGAGCACTGTCAATGCAGAAAAATAGGTAACCGCGCCGGAAAACCCCTGCATTGGCCGGCCGTTCGCCCGGAGTTCCCTTTTCCACCTCCCTCGTGGCATATGACGGCCCTAGCTCAGCGGGGGGCAGCGTGAAAACAGTCCTCGTCTTCATGATGATGGGTGCGATCGTGGGCGCGGTCGCCGCCTCGTTCATCGTTCCGCCCATCCTCGGCTGGTACAACGAGCCGGGGTCGATCTCGCCGGGAAAGCAGGTCGAGACGCTCTGTAACCTTCCCGAGCTCATTCGCTACACCTCCTCCCGGATCATGCGCGGGCAGCTGATCGGCGCGGGAATCGGCGCGTTCCTCTTCCTCTTCCCCGGTCTCTCGCTCGCGCGGCGACGGTCGGCCGCGCCGACGACGCCCGCCACCTGAGAGGACCCGGCTGGTGGCCGACGCCCAGCTTGGCCTGGGTCTTCTCTGCGTGGGCCTGGCGGCCGCCGCCAACATCCTCGGCGGCGCGACGGTGGCCATCCGCCGGAAGTGGGACGACCGCGTCCTGCGCTACTGCGTCGCGCTCGGCGCCGGCTTCATGCTCGCCGCCGTCCTCCTGAAGATGCTGCCGGAGAGCTCACGTCTCACGCCGGCGGCGCCGCTGCTCGTCCTCGCGGGCTACCTCCTGATCCACCTCTTCGAGCATACGGTCGCCTCGCACTTCCACTTCGGCGAGGAGATCCATCCCGAGCGGATGAGTGCCGCGGTGAGCGTGTCGGCGCTGGTC
>DATILR010000497.1:0-6656 GCA_035476275.1 Binatus sp. (SeqCode)
GGCGGCAGCCCGACGTCGCGCGGCTCACCGTACGGCGCATCGAGCGGACGCGTGTAGACGCGGTAGCCCGCGATGTCGTCCGAGGGAGAGGGCCTCCAGCGCACACGGATCAATGACCGCCCCGAGCGCGCCGCGGCGGCACCGACGACCGCAATCGCCAGAATGGTCGCGGCCGCTCCGAGCGTGCGCCGATCTCTCCGCATCTCCACTTCCCCGCCCCACGCAGACCGGCGAGCGAGATTCCGTTGTCCACAGGGATCGCCGCAATGTCAATGCGCGCGGAGAAAAAGTTCACCCCGCACTTGCACACGACGACGGGTTCAGGAGATCGTGCCGGTCTCCTTGCACGCAGCGAGCTCGTCCCACGTGAGGCCGAGCGAGCGCAGCACCTCCTCGGTGTGCTGCCCGAGCTCGGGTGCCGGCCCGAGGCCGACCGGCTGCTCGTCGAACTCGACCGGACTCGCGACCAGCGTGAAGCTCGTCCCGTCCCCGCGATCGACTGCCGGCAGGTACCCGTTCGCGATCGCCTGGACGTCGTCGTTCAGCTCGCGCGCGCTCTGCAGGGGCGCCCACACGCCCTCCGCCGCGGCGAGCCGCTCGCACCATTCGGACAGCGTGTGCTCGGCGAAGATGGCGTCGAGCCGCTTGATGCAGTCGACGCGGTTCTCGAAGCGCACCTTGCCGTCGGCGAAGCGGGGGTCCCCAATCAGCTCCGGATGACCGAGCCGCGTGCACAGGTCCGCCCAGTAGCGGTCGGGCTGGAGCATGTTGAGGAAGAGCCAGCGCCCGTCGCGCGTACGGTAGCTGTTGACGATGGGGTTGGGTGCCTGTGTACGGTCGGACGCGGGAAGGTCGATGCCGAGGAGCTTGGAGGCGACGATGTCGGGCGCGAGCACCCACATCGCCGTGCCGAGCAGCGAGATGTCGACGACCGAGGGCTGCCCGGTCCGCTCGCGACGGAAGAGCGCGGCTGCGATGCCGCCCGCGATCGTCATCGCGCCCGTCGAGTCCCCGAAGGCCGCGCGCTGCATGACGGGTGCGGCGGCGGTCGACGGGGTGAGGGCGTTGGCGATGCCGCCCCGACACCAGAACGACGCGGCGTCGTAGCCGCCCCGCTCGCGCTCCGGCCCGCGGCTCCCCTGTCCGTGGCCGCGCGCGTAGATCACGCGCGGATTGACGCGCCGGATGTCGTCGAGGTCGATGCGCAGCCGCCGGCGCGCGGCGGGAAGGAAGTTGGTGAGAAAGACGTCGGCGGTCACGACCAGGCGATGGAGGAGCTCGAGGCCGCGGGGGTGCGCCAGATCGATCCCGACGCTCCGCTTGCCGCGGTTCGACTGCTCGACCATGAAGTTGATGCCGCCGGTGGCAGGGATGAGCCCGGACGTCACGAGCCCGCGCTGCGGGTCGCCCGAGATGGGGTGCTCGATCTTGATGACGTCGGCTCCCCAGTCCGCGAGCACCGCGCCTGCCGCCGGGACGAACCACCACTGGGCGACCTCGATCACCCGGATGCCGTGGAGAACGCGATCCATCGGTTCCTCCTCGGCGGCTCGCTAGCACGCGAGACGGAGCGCGCACCAGCCACGCGCGGCGGCGCGTGCTCGCCTACCGCGGGGCCGCGGTCTTGCGAGCGCGCGCCGCCTCCGAGGCGTCGAGCGAGTCGAGGCCGGGGTGGAGCCGCACGCGCTCGAGCGTCTCGACGGTGCCCTCGACGGGTGCGACGTCGATGAGCGTGGGTGGAGCCGGTCGCTTCTGGGCAGGCTCTGTCGGCCGATCCGCCACCCGCCCGTCGTCGCCCGCCCGCAGCGTTACCGCGGTCGCAGCGACCAGGAGGAGCAAGATCGCCACACTGAGCACCCGCATGCGATGCGAGTTAGCAAGAGAGAGACCATCCCGGCCGGGGGCGCCTTGCCCGGTAGTGGCCTCCGACCTGCGGTCCGCTCCTCATGGCGGTCTGCGGTAATGCTCGACGGGATGGTCGTCTCCGCGTCGCCGTCGGCATCGCCCTCGCCGCTCTATCCCGGGCTCGTCGCAGGAGTGGCCGCGCCCGGTCTGCCGCTCGCCGGACCGCGGTCAGAGGCGTCGCGCCGCGGGCACGATCTCGGTCGCGAGCAGGCGGAGCGTCTCCTCCGCCCCGCGATCGTGGAGGAAGAAGACGACGCCTTCGACGCCGAGCCGCGCGCGCTCGGCGAGCCGCGCGATGACGTCGTCGGGCGTGCCCCAGTATCCGCCCGCGCGAAATCCCCAGCCGGCGCCGCCGAAGCGTCGCTCGGCCGTCGCACGCGCCTCCTCGACCTGGCCCCGCGTGGCGACCAGCGCCAGCACGGCCTCCTCGGTGATGCGGAGCGTCCCGCAATCGCGACCGATCCGCCGGCACTCCTCGCGCAGCAGCGCGAGCTTCCGCGGCAGGTCCGCGAGCGCATAGGTGGGACAGTTCCAGACGTCTGCGTGGCGCGCGACCAGTGGCAGCGTGAGCTTTTCGCCCGCACCGCCGACATGGAATGGCGGATGGGGTTGCTGGAGCGGCCGTGGCCGGCTCGGCGCCTCGCGCAGCGAGAAGTGGCGGCCCGTGAAGGAGGGCCGGTCCGCCGTGAACAGGAGGCGCAGCACCTCGAGGGCCTCGCCGAGCTGCTCGGCTCGCTCCCGTGCGGAGGGAAAGTCGACGCCGAACGCGGCGAACTCGGGCGCGTAGGAGCCGCTCCCCAGGCCGAGGTCCAGGCGCCCGCCGCTCACGTGGTCGAGTGTCGTCGCCATCTTGGCGAGCACCGCGGGATGCCGGAAGCCGGTGGCCAGGACCAGGTGACCGAGCCGCACGCGCTCGGTCACGGCGGCGAGCGCGGTCGCCGTCGTCCAGGCCTCGAACGAGGGCACCTCGGGAAGCCCAGGCGGGTAGAGGTGGTCCATGAACCAGACCGAGTGAAGGCCGAGCCGATCGGAGAGGACGACGCGCGCGCGGAGCTCCTGCCAGGAGAGCCCGACCTGGGGAAGGTACACCCCGACCTCGACCGGCATGGGAGGGGCACGCTACGCCATTCTCCGTTCGTGCGAAACGCCAGCGACGTGCGCTTGCCACCGCCCCCGACGCGGAGCACTAATCACCGGGCACGTCATCCATGACATCGCATCGCGATCTCATCCTCGACCAGTTCACCCGGCAGGCGATACCGTTCTCCACCGCGCCGGGGATCCGGGACGAGGAGGCCCTGGCGCTCCTCGCCGCCTCGTGCGGCACGACACCGGACGACACCGTGCTCGACGTGGCGTGCGGGCCCGGGCTCGTCGTGTGTGCTTTCGCGCGCGTCGCCCGTCGGGCCACGGGCATCGACCTCACCCCCGCGATGATCGCGCGCGGCCGGGCACTCGCCGCGGAGAAGGGCGTCGACAACGTGAGCTGGGCGATCGGCGAGGTGCTGCCGCTCCCCGTCCGTGCCGGCGCCTTCACGATCGTCAGCTCCCGCTTCGCGTTTCACCACTTCCTCGAGCCGCGGGCCGTGCTGGCGGAGATGGTGCGCGCCTGCGCGCCGCGCGGGCGCATCGTGGTCGCCGACCTGGTCGCCTCGCCCGAACCGGAGAAGGCCGCGGCGCTGAACCGCATGGAGAAGCTGCGCGATCCGTCCCACGTGCGAGCGTTCTCGCTGGCCGAGCTGCGCGCCCTCTTCCGCGACGTGGGGCTTCCGGCGCCGCGAGAGACCTTCTACTCGCTCGAGAGCGAGGTCGAGGGGTTGCTGACGCGCTCGTTCCCCAACCCCGGCGACGCCGACGTGATCCGGCGGATGTTCGCCGATTCGGTGGTCGACGACGGCCTGGGGCTGGGCACGCGTCGCCGCGGATCGGAGATCCGCTTCGGCTACCCGGTCGCGATCCTGGTGGCCGAGCGCGGGCGCAACTAGGCTCTCAGACGGACCCGAGGTGGCGGAGCGCGGCCTCGGCGGCCGTCTCTCCACTGCGGACGCAGTCCGGGATCCCCACCCCGCGGTAGGCGGCGCCCGCCAGCAGCAGACCGGGCATTCCCCCGACCCGACCTTCGATCTCCGCCACCCGCTCGAGGTGCCCGACGCCGTACTGCGGCATGGCGTGCGCATGGTGTCGGACGCGGGTCAGCAGCGGCGGTGCGGTGATGCCGAGCAGCTCGCGCAGCTCACCCCGGACCATCTCGATGAGCGCGTCCGTGTCGAGCGCGGCGAGGTCCGGCCGCCGCACGCCGCCCACGAAGGCCCGCAGGAGCTCGCATCCCTCGGGTGCCCGGCCGGGGAACTTGCGGCTGCTGTAGGTGCAGGCGAGGAGCGCGCGCCGCTCGCGGGCCGGGACGACGAAGCCGAGTCCGTGGAGCGCGGGCACGTCGACGGCCCGGTATCCCAGGGAGACGGTCGCGGAGGAGGCATGGTCGATCGCCCCGAGCAGGCGGCCGAGGGTGGGATCGAGCGGGGCGAGGAGCGTGCTCGCCGCATGCGCGGGGGCGGCGACGATGACGACCGACGCGGCGAGCGCCGTCCCGCCGACGATGAGCCGCCAGTCCCCCGCCTCGCGCGTGATCGCCGCGACCGGCGCCTGCAGGCGGACGACGCCTTCGGGGAGCCGGCGGGCGAGGGCGGTGATCAGGGCGCCCATGCCGTCCGGCGGCGTGGCGAAGAGCGAGTAGCGTGCGCCGGCCGCACGCGTCGCCGAGGTCGCGCGCAGGCCGAGGATGAGGCTCCGGTGGCGCCGCTCGAGCTCGCGAAAGCGCGGCATGGTGGCGGCGAGCGAGAGCTGCTCGACGTCGCCCGTGTAGATGCCGCCCAGGAGCGGCTCCGCGACGCGCTCGAGCGCCTCGCGGCCGAAGCGACGGCGGACGAAGGCTCCCAGGCTCTCGTCGTCGTCCCCGCGCCGGGGCGGCAGGACGAGGTCGAGCGCCATGCGGAGCTTGCCGCGCCACGAGAAGAGCGCCGAGGCGGCGAGCGCGCCGAGATCCGTCGGGGCGAGCAGCATGAAGCCCTCGGGCAGCGGAACGAGCCGCCCCGCGTGCACCACGTACGTCCGGCGGTCGCCCTCGCGCGTTCCCGTCAGCTGCTGCGCCATGCCGAGGCGCTCGCACAGGGCGACCGCCCAGGGCTTCTCGGTGAGGAACGCGTCGGCCCCCGTTTCGATGACGAAGCCGCCCGTGTGCTCGGTGGCGATCGTGCCGCCCAGGCGATCCGTCGCCTCGAGCAGGACGACGCGCCTTCCCGGCGCGTGCGCGAGGACCGCGTGCGCGGCGGCGAGGCCGGTGATGCCGCCGCCCACCACCGCCACGTCGCAGCGGTCCGTCATCCCGCGGCCGCCGTCGTGTGCACCAGATCGACGAGCATGCGGATGAAGACCGGATGGTCGTTCACCGTGCTCGCCCGCACGAAGCCGATCCCCAGCTGCTGCGCCGTGGCGCGGGCCTCGACGTCGAGGTCGTAGAGGACCTCGACGTGGTCGCACACGAATCCCACCGGGACGACCACGACGTCCTCTGCCCCGTCGGCGGCGAGCGCGCGCAGGGCGTCGTTCACGTCGGGCTCGAGCCAGGGCTCGCGCGGGCTACCGCTCCGGCTCTGGAACGCGACCTGCCAGCGGGCACGTCCCAGGCGCTCCGCGACCGCCCGGGCGGAGGCGGTGAGCTGCTCGACGTACGGCGCCCGCGCCGCCATCGCGACGGGCACGCTGTGCGCGGTGAAGACGAGGGGGGCGGCCGCGCGCCGGGCCGCGGGGATCGTGACCAACGCGGCCACGACGGCGTCGGCGACGGCCGTGATGAAGAGGGGATGCGCGTGCCACGGCGCGACGTAGCGGATCGTGGGAGCACGCGCCCCGAGTGCGGTGCGGGCGGCGTCGATCGTCTCGAGGTAGCGTGCGCGGCTCGCCTCGACCTCGTGCGGTGCGAGGATGACGCCGACCACCTGGCGCATGCCCGCCTCGGTCATGCGGGCGAGGGTATCGGCGAGGTAGGGCGCCCAGTTGCGCATGCCGACGAAGACCGGGAGCGGCGGGCCGTCGGCGCGGAGCGCGGTCTCCAGCCGCGCCGCCTGCCGGAGGGTGATCTCGTTCAGCGGCGAGCGCCCGCCGATGGTCTCGTAGTGACGGACGACCTCCTCGATGCGCTCCGCGGGAATGCGGTGCTCGCGACCCCGCAGCACGTTGGCGAGAAAGGGTCGGATCTCCTCCGGGCGCGTGGGACCGCCGAAGGCGATCAGCAGCACCGCGTCCATATCAGCGAGGGGCTCCGCCCCTCGCCCCCGGCGAGCAAAGCCCGCCGGGGCTCCCACTCCCCGCTCGCTTCGCTCGGCCGCGCGCTTGGCGCGCGCGGAGACTCTGATTGCGTTGCATCTTCCCCTGACTAGGTGGCCGATAGCTCGTGTACGGCGTCGACCAGCGCTAGGACGTGATCGACGGGGGTCTGGGGCAGGATGCCGTGGCCCAGGTTGAAGATGTGCCCCGGCCGTCCGGCGGCCTGGCCGAGGATCGCCGCGGCGCGGGCGCGGATCTCGGACAGCGGCGCGAGGAGTGCGGTGGGGTCGAGGTTCCCCTGCACCGCGACGTCGTGCCCGATACGGTTCCAGGCGGTGTCGAGGTCGATGCGCCAGTCGACGCCGATCACGTCGCCGCCGCCGGCGCGCATCGCCTCGAGGAGGCCGGCCGTCCCGGTGCCGAAGTGG
>DATILR010000498.1:0-4840 GCA_035476275.1 Binatus sp. (SeqCode)
CGCAGGCGAGCACCGTCACCTTCGCGATCTTCGTCGTCCTGGGCGTCGTGCTGACGCTGGTCGTCGCCCGCTCGCTCACCCTGCCGCTGAGATTCATGGCTGCCGCCCTGAAACGCGTGGAGGGCGGCGACCTCGACGTCGCGGTGACGGTCGACTCGGCCGACGAGGTCGGCGTCCTCGCCGACGGCGTGAACGCCATGGTCGAGACGCTGCGCGATCGCGAGCGCATCCTCCAGACCTTCGGACGGGTCGTCGAGCCCTCGGTGCGCGACCGTCTGCTCGCCGGCGACGTCGTCGGGCGGGGCGAGCTGCGCTGGGCGTCGATCCTCTTCTGCGACCTCCGCGGCTTCACGCAGATGGCCGAGCGCACGCCCCCGACCGAGGTGGTCGCCACGCTGAACGAGTTCTTCACGATAATGACGGCGTGGGTGCGGGACTGTGGTGGCTTCGTCGACAAGTTCATCGGCGACGCGCTGCTCGTCGTCTTCGGCCTGTTCGATGCGGACGGCGACACGGCCGGCCGTGCCGGGGCAGCCGCGGCCGTCCGCTGCGCGCTCGGCATGGACGAGCGCCTCGCCGCCCTCAACACCGCGCGGGCCGCGCGCGGCCTCACGCCCCTCGCGGTGAGCGTCGGCATCCACAGCGGCGAGGTCCTGGCCGGCACGATCGGGGCCACCGACCGCCACGAGTACACGGTGATCGGCGACACCGTGAACGTCGCCGCGCGCCTCCAGCAGCTCTCCAAGGAGGAGAATCGGGCCCTGCTCGTCTCGGAGGCGACCTACGACCTGGCCCGCGCCGGAGGACTCGCCGTCGCGCTCACACCGCATGCGGCGGTTGCCCTGCGAGGGCGGAGCGAGCAGGTGAGGGTCTTCGGGCTGGCGTGAGACGCACTCGCCCCCGCGACGGCGACGGGGCGTCCCCCCTGGACCCGGATGGGCCCTCCGGACTATCCCTCCGACGTGCTCGGCAACGGAGAGACCCGGCGACCGCTCGCCCCGTCGGTGCTCGAGACGCTCGGCCCCACCGCCCTCCCGGCGGAGCCGACCGCGGAGAAGCCGGAAGGTCCCGCGCCGCAGCCGGCGCCTGTGGAGCCGCGGCGTACCCCTTGGGTCGGGCGCTCGACCGCGCTGCTCACCGCCCTCGGCTCGCTCGCGCTCTGCTGGGCGAGCTGGACCTTCCTGGGAGAGGTCCGCCAGCAACGGCGCCTGACCGACACCCTGCTCCGCACCGTCAGTGCCCCCGAGATCGCGTTCACGTCGCCCACCGGGTTCGACCCGGAGGCGCCGAACCGACTGACGGTCGCGGTGCGCAACGAGGGTGGCGCCGCCGAGGAGGTCGAGCTCGACGCGATGGTCTTCTGCTGCCTGCCGATCCGCGCGCTCCTGCAGCGGCCGCACGACGTCAAGTCGGTGGCGAGGTCGAGCCGCAGCGCCCGTCTCGGGCGGGGCAAGGACGCGAGCGTGACGCTCGATCTCTCGGGCCTGGAGGCGACGCTCGGACCCGCGGCGCACGACAGCGGGGGCGGCTCCGCCATCGTCGCCTACATGCAGGTCCGCTACACGCCGCTCGCGCTCACCGCGGACGATCGACCGGCGCCGGTCACGCTGGCCGAGACGCGCGTCTGGCGGCCGAAGCTCGCCGACTGGGACCTCGTCGCCGACGACCGGCACGAGCTGGTCGACGAGTTCGCGCGCACGCGCTCGCGCTGAGTCGCACCGGAACGCCGCCGTTCAGCGGCAGGCGAACGAGCCGAGCACGCGGGTCCGCTCCTCGCCACCCGGCCTGAAGATCGTCCGCAGCCGGATGCCACTGCCGCACGTGCTGTTGCGGGTCCGGATGCGCGGGTAGGCGAGCAGGTCGTAGGTCCCGTCGAATCCCGCGTTGCCGACGATCACCGAGTCGGTGAGCCGGCCGCGGCCGTACACGCCACCCCCCACGCCGTTCCCGCTCGCCATGACGCGCGCGAGCCGGAAGCGCCCGGCCGCGACGCCGACGTTGCCGTTGCCGCTCGCGTGCAAGCCCGAGCCGGTGAGCCGACCAGCGGAAACTCCCGCAATATCGTTGTCGTCGGCGGCGACCTCGCTGACGTGGAGCGCGCAGCACTTCGCCACCACGACGCCGTAGATGTTCTCCCGCGTGATCACGCGCGTGACCTCGACGACCCCGACGCCCCCTATCCCGAGCTCGAACCCCGAGACCGTCCCCGGGCCCATCACGCGGCACAGCTTGCGGAGCGTGTGGCTGCCCTGCGGGTTGCACGATATCCCGACGCCACTGTCGTCGCCCGTGATCGAATGGCCGTTCAGATCGACGCTCGCGCCACCGTCGAGCACGACGCCCTGCGCGAAGAACGGCCTGGTCGCCGTGCGGGCACACGCGAGATCGGTGGTGAGGACGGCCGACTCACCCGCTGGCACGAACTGCCCGCAGGTCGTGATGTCCATCGCCGACGCGGGGCCGCCGGCAACGATTGCCATGAGGGCGGTGACGGCTCCCCGAGGCATAACGAGGCGATCCTACACCAGACGGCCCAGAATAGCCTGATGAACGACAGTACCCGGGCGCGCGCCTCCGGGCGCTGCGGTACGCCGCCTAGCCGCGCGTCCCCCGACCAGGTCGGCGCGCCGCCGCGTCAGCCCGTTCCCGCGGGCCCTTCCCGACGAGGCGGGTGCCGGGAGCCGACCGCCGGCCCGGGCCGGAGCGGGGGACGACCGCGTCGACCTCGAGCGGCTGGCCGCAGTGCGAGCACACGATCTCGGGGTGCACGATCCTTCCGCAGGCGCGGTGCTCGAAGCGCACCGGTGGACCTTCCGACGGCCCCACCCAGCGGTCGCCCCAGGCGGTGAGTGCCATGAGGACGGGGACCAGCGCGCGCCCCGCGGTGCTGAGCACGTAGCGGTCGCGCGGGGGGTGCTCCGAGTAGCGCCGGCGCTCGACCAGGCCACGTTTCACCAGGGCAGCCAGCCGGGCGCTGAGGAGATTCTTCGATACCCCGAGATCCTCGGCGATGTCGGCGAAGCGGCCGAGGCCGAAGTAGAGGTCACGCAGGATGAGCGGCGTCCACCAGTCCCCCATGACCTCGAGGCTGCGGGCGAGCGAGCAGTGCATGCGGGCGAAGCTCGTGCGCTGCATGGCCCGAGGATAGTGGGTTGACTCATTGAACTCAATGGTCTACTGAGTCCTATCATTGAACTCAGGAGGTGATGCATGCCGTTCGTCGAGGTCTTCACGCCGCGTGGCGGCGTCCTCGAGGCGACGGCACGGCCAATCACCGGAGGAGCCTGAGCGATGATCGTCGTTCACCATCTCAACCATTCGCGCTCACAGCGGGTGCTCTGGCTCCTGGAGGAGCTCGGACTCCCGTACGAGGTCACGCGCTACGAGCGCGACGCGACGACGTCGCTCGCTCCGGCCTCGCTCCGTCGCGTCCACCCGCTCGGCAAATCGCCGGTGATCACCGACGGGGACGTCACGCTCGCCGAGTCGGGGGCGATCCTCGAGTACGTGACGGCCCGCTACGGGGACGGCCGCCTCGTGCCGCCCGCGGGGACACCCGAGCGCCTCCGGTACACGTACTGGCTGCACTACGCCGAGGGCTCGACGATGCCGCCGCTGCTGCTGAAGCTGGTCTTCGATCGGGTCGAGACGGCGCCGATGCCGTTCTTCGTCCGCCCGGTCGCGAAGATGATCGCCCAGCGCGCCAAGCGCTCGTTCATCGAACCGCAGATCGACCTGCACCTCGACTACGTCGAGGCCGAGCTGGGGAAGCGCGCCTGGTTCGCCGGCAGCGACTTCACCGCCGCCGACATCCAGATGAGCTTCCCCCTCGAGGCCGCCGCCGCCCGCGCGGGTCTCGGCCCGAGCCGGCCGCGCACCCGGGAATTTCTCGAACGTATCCACGCGCGGCCGGCGTACGAACGAGCGCTGAAGAAGGGCGGCCCGTACGCCCTGCTGACGCAATAGCGGGCGACCCGCACTGCGCGAACCGCGGGGGGCGGCAAGAACCTCCGGATCGTGCTAACTCGCGGTACGGAGGTATCCCATGGCGAAGATGCGCGCCGTCCAGGTCGCCCGGCCGAAGGCCCCGCTCGAGATCGTCTCGCGGGAGATCCCCGACCCGCCCGCCGGACACGTCCGCATCGCGGTGCAGGCGTGCGGGATCTGCCACAGCGACACCCTCACCAAGGACGGGACCTTCCCGGGCATCCAGTATCCCCGCGTCCCCGGACACGAGGTGGTCGGCCTGATCGATGCCGTCGGCGCCGATGTCGCGGCGTGGGCGCGGGGGCAGCGCGTCGGGGTGGGATGGCATGGCGGGCAGTGCGGATACTGCGACTCGTGCCGTCGGGGCGACTTCTTCGCGTGCGAGACGGCGACCCGCATCACAGGCATCACGTCCGACGGAGGCTACGCCGACTACCTGATCGCGCGCGCCGAGGCCGTCGCGCGCGTTCCCGAGCAGCTGTCCGCGGTGGAAGCGGCGCCGCTCGTGTGCGCGGGGGTCACCACCTTCAACGCGCTCCGCAACAGTGGCGCGCGTCCGGGCGACCTGGTGGCCATCCTCGGCCTCGGCGGCCTCGGCCACCTCGGGGTGCAGTTCGCCGCACGGATGGGCTTCCGGACCGTCGCGATCGCACGCGGGAAGGACAAGGAGGCGCTGGCACGCGAGCTCGGGGCCTGGCGGTACATCGATAGTCAGGCGGGAGATCCCGCGGCGGCGCTAAGCGAGCTGGGCGGTGCCCGGGTCATCCTTGCGACCGTGACCAACGGACCCGCCATGACCGCCGTGCTGGGCGGCCTCGGCGTCCGCGGCACGCTGCTCGTGGTCGGCGCTCCG
>DATILR010000499.1:0-5931 GCA_035476275.1 Binatus sp. (SeqCode)
CCCGCATCGCCGAGCCGAACGTCTTCATCGTCGACGACGTCGCCTTCATCCGGGCCGAGCACGGGATGGCGATCGCGGACGCGATCGAGCGGCGCCGCATCCGCAAGCGCTACTACCTCGAGACGCGGGCCGACGTGCTCCTCCGCAACCGTGAGGTCTTCGCCCGCTGGGCGAAGCTCGGGCTCCGCTACATGTTCCTCGGCATCGAGGCGATCGACGAGGAGGGGCTCCGGCTCCACCGGAAGCGGGTGCACCTCGACCAGAACCTGCAGGCGCTCGACGTCGCGCGTGAGCTCGGCCTCGTGGTGGCCGTCAACATCATTGCGGATCCGGACTGGGACGAGCGACGCTTCGCCGTCGTGCGGGACTGGGCGCTCTCCGTGCCGGAGATCGTCAACATGACCATCAACACGCCGTATCCGGGCACCGAGACCTGGCTGACCGAGTCGCGACGCTTCGCCAGCCAAGACTACCGGTTGTTCGACGTGCAGCACGCCGTCCTACCGACGCGCCTGCCGCTCCGCCGCTTCTACGAGGAGTTCGTCCGGACGCAGGACATCCTCAACCGGAAGCACCTGGGCCTCCGGGCACTCTACGACGTCTTCGGGATCGCGCTGAGACTCCTCGCCCACGGGCAGACGAATTTCCTCCGCATGCTCTGGAAGTTCGGCGGCGTGTACACACCCGACCGCCTGATGCAGGACCACGAGCGGCCGGTCCGCTATGCACTCCGGTTGCCGGAGAGCGGACGCCCCTCCTCGCGGCCCGCCGGGGCGGAGCTCTACGTGCACCGTCCGGGGGCGGTCGTCGCCCACGCGTGACGGGGGCCTCCCTCAGGGCACCTGCCGCACACGGTGGCGGAAGAGGACGAGGCCGAGCGCGAGGTAGAGGACGCCGAAGCCCGCGAGCACGCCGGTCGCGGCCAGCACCGCGGGGGCCGGCTGCCGGCGGATCATGAGGTCGTTGTACGCGTCCATCGCCCAGGTGGTGGGGAAGACGAGCGCCGCACGCTGCATCCAGCGCGGCTCGAGATCGAGCGGCCACCAGCAGCCACCCATCGCGGCCATGGTGAGGATGACGATCGAGCCGAGGGGCAGGACCGCCTCCCGGCTCTGCGTGAGGCCAGCGACGACGAGCCCGAAGGCGGTGCCGGCGAACACGATCCCGGTGGTCGGCAGGAGCAGCGCCCAGGGTGTCCGGCCGAGCGATACGCCGAAGGCCGCCCGTCCCACGGCGAAGAGCACGAGCATCTGGGCGAGGCCGATGGCGAAGCGGGCCGCCAGCTTGGCGAGCACGACCGCGGCGAGCGGCGTGGGCGTCGTCCGCAGACGAGCGAGCGTTCCCCAGTCACGCTCGTCGAGGAAGCCGAGCGACACGCCGAGCAGCACGCCCAGCAGCAGAAACGTGATGCTGAAGCCCGGCACGTTCTGGTCGAAGGGATTGAGGCGGTGAGGGGCGCCGGTGACGCTGGTCTCCTCGAGGTCGATGAGGCCCGGCAGCCTGAGGGCGGGGAGCTCGGGCAAGGATGGCAGCTCGGGTCGCGGGAACGCAGGCAGTGGCAGCGGATCGACATGCGGCAGGGACGGAAGCCGGGCCGCGCTGTCATCGGCGGGGAGGAGACGCTCGACCAGCGCCTGCGGTTCCATGTGCGCGAGTTCCGTGAGCTCGGGCGGAATGGCGGGTGGCGCCGGAGGCGGCGGAATGCGATCGGCGAAGCGTCCGGCACGCTCGCGAACCGTGTCCAGCCAGGTCCCGAACGCCTGCTCGCTCCGGGCGAGGTCGGCGAGGAAGCCTCGTAACGGGGCGAGCACGGTCGCGAGGCGGGCGCTCGCCTCGGCGCGTCGCTCGGCGGCGACACGCGCGAGCTGCGCCGCCAGCTCGTGGCGTCCCCCAGCTACCCGGCGCTCGCTCTCGGCCTGCAGGTCTGCCAGCTGCGAACGCAGGCGCGCCAGGCCGTCGTCCAGTTCCTGCGCCGAGCGCGCCAGGGCAGCACGGGCCTCGTCGGTTCGCGTCCGCGTGCCGGCGAGGGCGACCGTGGCCTCGTCGTGCGCGGCGGCCTCGAGGCCGTGACGGAGGTCCTGCACCACCGCGTAGAGGCGTCCGCGTTCGATCCAGCGGACAGGGTCCGTGTACAGGACGAGGTGTCCGCGTCCGCCGTCCGCGATCGCTGCCGAGGTGCCCGCGGGGATGACGAGGGCGACGGCCGCCTGCTTCCGGCGAACGAGATCGCGGGCGTCATCCGTCGAGGAGACGGCGCGTGTCTCCAGGTCCGGCTCGTGGGCCAGGTGCTCGGCGATCGCGCGACCTACCCATCCCCCATCGTTGTCCACGATGGGGAGAAGCGAGACGGTGTCACCCGCTGATTTCACCCCGTAGAGGCTCGCGAGCGACAGACCGGCGACCGTGATGACCACCATCGGCGCGATGGTGAGGAAGACGAGTCCCACCCGATCGCGCACCAGGAGGCGCAGGTCCTTGGCGAGCGCTGCGCCGAAGCCGCGGAGCATCAGCCGGCCGCCGCGGCGCTCTCGCCCTCGTCGCGCAATGCACGCCCGGTGAGCGAGAAGAACGCGTCGGCAAGGGTGGGGCGGTGAAGGGTGAAGTCGAGGATATCTCCCCCGGCGCGCAGCACGTCAGCGAGGACGGCCGGCACGACGCCGGAGTGCGAAATCGCCACCGCCGTGGTGCCGTCACTGGATTCCAGAACACGGGCGCCCTGGGTTGCGAGCCAGCCCTTGGGAAGAGCGTGCGCCGTTCGAACGTGGACGGTGGCCGATACTCCCGCCTGGGCCACGAGTGCCGGCGGAGTTCCGCTCGCGACCACCCGGCCCAGGTCGAGGAGAACGACGCGCGCACAGAGGCGCTCCGCTTCCTCCATCTGGTTGGTGCTGTAGAGGACGGCCGTGCCATTGGCTGCGAGGCCAAGCACGGTCTCGAACAGGCGCTCGCGCGACTGGGGATCGACGCCCACGGCGGGCTCGTCGAGGAGGAGCACCCGCGGACGGTGGAGGATGCCGCAGGCGAGATTCAGGCGCCGCTGCATGCCGCCCGAGAAGCGATCGACCGGCTCGTCCGCGCGGCCCTCGAGCCCCGCCAGCTGAAGAACCTCGGTCACGCCGTGGGCGGCTTCCCGCGACGGGAGCCCGAGCATGCGGGCGAAGAACCGCAGGTTCTCCCGCGCGGAGAGCGTCGGGTAGAAGGCTGGCCGCTGGGGTACGAAGCCGAGCGCGCGGCGGGCGCGGGCGGCGGCTGCCGGCAGCGGCTGCTCGGCGATCGTCACGCTGCCGTCATCGAAGGGGAGGAGGGTGGCGAGAATCGAGAGCGTCGTCGACTTGCCCGCGCCGTTCGGACCGAGGAGACCCACGATCTCACCCGCTCCGACGGTCAGCGCCACGCCGTCGAGCGCGACGCGCGTAGCGAAACGCTTGCGGAGGCCGTCGACTAGGATGAGCGGAGTCACGCGGCGAACAGTATATTGACAGGCTGCGAGGCCGCGTCCATAGGCCCGACATGCGCATCCTCCTGCTCGCGATGCCGGACACCGCCTCGTCGCTCGACCGGGTGATGAAGTTCCCGAATCTCGGTCTCTGCTCGCTCGCTGCCCAGGTACCCGAGCACGAGGTGCGGATCCTCGATCTCGTCCTCCGCCCGAAGCGGGTGCTCCGGCAGGTCCTCGCCGAGATCGAGACGTTCGATCCCGATCTCGTTGGCTACTCGGCCATGTCGTTCCAGTACGACACGGCGCGCACGCTGGCGACGGCGGTGCATGCGGCGGCGCCGCATGCACTCCACATGCTCGGAGGCTACCATGCGACCGTCCTCTCCGAGCAGGTGGCGGCGCGCGACGGTCACCTCTTCGACTTCATCGTGCGCAACGAGGGAGAGGTGTCCTTCCGCCGGGTGATCGACGTGCTCGCGGGCTCGGCGGGCGATCTGGGGAGCGTTCCCGGCCTCTCGTGGCGGGCGCGGGACGGCTATCGCCACAACCCCGACGGCGCCCTCCTCGAGCTCGACTCGCTCCCGCTTCCCCGGCGCGAGGCGCGCGTCTACGACGGCGCCTTCTACTTCGATCGCACCTTCGACGTGGCCGAGACGACGCGCGGCTGTCCACTTCCCTGCACGTTCTGCTCGATCCGGCGCATGTACGGCCGGACGTTTCGCAGGTTCCCCATCCCACGGGTGCTGGAGGACCTGCGCGGGCTCGAGCGGCGCGGCGTGCGGGGGGTCTTCTTCGTCGACGACAACATCCCGATCGACGTGCCGCGCCTGAAGGAGCTGTGCGACGAGATCCATGCGGCCGGCCTCTCCCATCTCCGCTACATCGTGCAGGCGTCGGTGCACGGCATCGCCAAGGACCCGATGCTCGCCCCGAAGATGGCGCGCGCCGGCTTCGACACGGTCTTCATGGGGATCGAGAACGCCGAGGCGACCAACGTGGCCGCGCTCGACATCGCCGCCAAGCGTGGCAAGACCGAGGATGAGACGCCACGCGCCGTTCGTCTCCTCCAGGAGAACGGCATCAAGGCGGTCGGAGGATTCATCGTCGGCAACCCGGACGACGATCGCGCGGCCATCCGCCGGACGTTCCGCTACGCACGCCGGCTCGGTCTCGATTTCCCGATCGTGCAGTGCCTCACGCCGTATCCCCGCACCGAGATGCGCGACGAGCTCCTGGCGGAAGGCCTGGTCACGAATCCCGACCGTCTCGATCGCTACAACGGCTACATGGCGAACGTCCGCACCCGCCATCTCTCGAGCGAGGCGATCGCGCGGGCCATGCTCTGGGAAGGGTTGAAGCTCTACTTCGACGTGCGGGCGGCGCGACGGAGCCGCTTCTTCCACGACTTCCCCGCCTTTCGCGGCAGCATGCTGCGCAACAACCTCGCCCTCCTCTCGGGCCTCGGGAACCGCCTCTTCCACTCGACGCACACGCTCTGAGGAAGCGCCGTGCGCGTGCTCGTCGCCGGTGGGACCGGCTTCATCGGCCGGTCGCTCTGCCGAGCGCTGGCGGCGGAGGGCCACGCCGTGACCGTCATCACCCGGAACCCCGGGCGCGTCGGGCCCCGAGCGGTCGGCTGGGAGGACGTCGCCGGAGCGGTGGGGGCGAGTGACGCGGTCATCAACCTCGCCGGGGACCCGATCGCCGCGGGACGGTGGACGGCGGCGCGCAAGGCGCGCATCCGCGACAGCCGGATCACCACCACGCGGACGCTGGTCGAGGCGGCGCGCGCCGCGTCCCGGCGGCCGACGGTCCTCGTGAACGCTTCGGCGGTCGGCTACTACGGCCCGCACGGAGAGGAGCCGCTCGACGAGACGACTCCCGCGGGGACGGATTTTCTCGCCGGGGTGTGCGAGGCGTGGGAGCGTGAGGCGATCGCTGCCGAGGCGCTCGGCGTGCGGGTCGTGCGTCTGCGTCTAGGAGTCGTGCTGGCGTGCGATGGCGGAGCACTCGCCCGGATGCTCCCGCCCTTCCGCGCCTTCCTGGGCGGTCCCATCGGCACCGGCCGACAGTGGATGTCCTGGATACAGCGCGACGACGTCATCGGCCTCGTCATCGCCGCGCTCGAGGACCAGCGCTACCGCGGCCCCCTCAACGCAACCGCGCCACGCCCCGTACAGAACCGCGACTTCGCAAATGCCCTCGGCCGCGTCCTTCGCCGTCCCTCATGGCTCCCCGTCCCGGCTCCCGTGCTACGCGTTGCGCTCGGCGAGCTCGCCGACATGCTCCTCACCGGCCAGCGCGTGTTGCCGCGCGCCGCCGAGACGCTCGGCTATCCGTGGCGATACCCCGAGCTGGCAAGCGCGCTGGTTGCCAGCATGAGCGGTTGAGACGTCTCGGTGCCGCGGGAGCGGGGGGCGCCCGGCCGGCGACCCCGCAGGGCAAGCGGCGTTTCGCGCGGCTCGCCGCGCGAAGCGCCGTTTGCCCGAGGA
>DATILR010000500.1:0-1716 GCA_035476275.1 Binatus sp. (SeqCode)
GAGCGCCGGGGCAGCGGGGGATCGGGACGATAGCTGAAGGACACCGAGCCCCCCGGCGGGATTTCCTGGGGGACCACGTAGTACCCCGCGGTTCCCGGGCTGTCGGCGCCGGGGTGGAATTCGTCGCGCCAGAGCCAATCATGCCGGACGAGCAGGCGCACCTCCTGCAACCGATGCCCCGAGGTGTTCACGAGGGTACCCGAAACGGCCCCGTCATCGCCTATCGTGGCGTCTCGGATGAGAACCTTCTTCGACAGATCCTCGCGCGTCATCACCGCATCGGCTGCCTGCGCCAACCGCCACACACCGCAGACGGTGACGCTCAGCGCTGCGACGATGAGCAACCCACGGCACTTCATGCAGGTCTCCTCTCCTGTCCTCCCGTGAAGCTCGTCCGAGCCTTAATGGCGTGAGCGTGAGCCGTCAATTCCCGGGAAACTACGCGATAACGCCTCGCTCCCCCGATGGGCAACGAGGTCGTTGACGAGCCGATGTCGACGTCGCTAGCGTCCCGGCGATGAAGACGTCGCTCTTCTACCTGCCCTCGATCGGCAGCCGGGCGGAGATCGAGCGCGGGTTGGCCGGGCTCCGGGGCGACCTCTACGACCGCATGCTGACCGAGCTGAGCGAGCAGGCGCGACTCGCCGACGACCTCGGCTACGACTCGATCAGCTTCACGGAGCACCACTTCCACATCGAGGGCTTCGAGCTCTCCAACAATCCGGTGCTGCTCGACCTCTTCGTCGGCATGCAGACGCGGCGGCTCCGGGTGGGCCAGCTGGGGATCGTCCTCCCGGCGCAGAACCCGATCCGCGTGGCCGAGGACATCGCGATGCTCGACCACATGACCGGCGGACGGGCCAATGCCGGCTTCGCGCGCGGCTACCAGCGGCGCTGGGTCGACGTCATGGCGCAGCAGACGCACGGCATCCACGGCGCCCTGCCGCATCAACACGACGAGGTCGACGCCGCCAACCGGGCCGCCTTCGAGGAGTGCTTCCGCATCATCAAGGCCGCCTGGACGGACGACCTGCTCGCCTACCAGGGCCGCTACTGGCGCATTCCGCCAGGCGCTACGCCATGGACGATCGAGTCCACACAGCGCTACGGCGCGGGCATCACCGACGGCGTGGTGCGGGCGGTGGGCGTGGTCCCGAAGCCGGTCCAGAAGCCGCATCCACCCCTCTTCCAGCCCTTCGCCTCGTCCGAGCGGAGCATCCGATGGTGCGCCGAGCAGGGCGTCACGGCGATCTTGCCGCCGCTCCACCCGCGCACCGAGGAGCACCTCGTCCGCCTCTACGCCGAGGTGTCGGGCCGGCCCCCGGGCGATGGCGTCGGCGTGCTGCGCGACGTCGTGATCGCACCCACCGACGCGGAGGCGCTGGATCTCTGGGCGGAGAGCGGCCTCTTCTGCGGTCGTGAGTGGTTCGAGCCCTTCGGCTTCGCGCAGGGCCTCGCCGACCCGACGACCGGCGAAACGCCGAGCCTCCTCGACACGAGCCTCGCGCTCGTGGGCACGGCCGACTCGGTCACGCGCCAGCTGGAGCGCCTGCGCGCCCGTCTCCCCGTCCGCTGGCTCTTCGCCTGGATGTACATCGGACTCATCCCGCATGCGCGCCTCCTCCACACGATCGAGCAGCTCGCGACGCGCGTGCTGCCGCGGTTCGATCCCGCGCCCTGAGGGCATTGATCCGTTCCCAGCCATAGTCCAAGTTC
>DATILR010000501.1:0-2790 GCA_035476275.1 Binatus sp. (SeqCode)
GGCTTGACGCTCCCGCCGTCGCGGGCGTAACCCTGACCACGGGACGCGATGATCGAGACCCACCGGAGCTTCTGCCGCTTCTGTCACGCCGTCTGCGGCATCGAGGTGGACATCGAGGACGGCCGCGTGCTCGACGTGCGCGGCGACAAGCACCATCCCGTCTCGCATGGCTACCTCTGCGTGAAGGGCAAGGAGCTGGCGGCCCAGCACGCCCATCCCGAGCGGCTCCGCGGCGCGAAGAAGCGGACGACGGACGGAACCTTCGAGGACCTCCCCAGCGAGCAGGCGCTCGACGAGATCGCCGCACGGCTCCGGGACATCATCGCGCGCGACGGGCCCGGGGCCGTGGCCGTCTACTCCGGCACGCACGGCCTCTTCAGCGCCGCCAAGCCGACGATCATCGCCTGGATCACCGCCCTCGGCTCGCCCTGGTACTTCACGCCCAACACCATCGACCAGCCCTCGCAGCAGACGGCGTGGGCGCGGCACGGCACCTGGGACGCGGGCGTCCATCGCTTCGCCGACGCCGACGTCATGCTGTTCGTCGGCAACAATCCCGGGGTCTCGGCCTTCTCGCGCGACGGTGGCCCGCCCTACGCCAATGCCTTCAAGCACCTGCGCGACGCCCGCCGGCGCGGACTCCGCATCATCGCCATCGATCCGCGCCGTACCGAGCTGGCACGCGGCGCCGACGTGCATCTGCAGGTGAAGCCGGGTGAGGACCCGACGCTCCTCGCCGGCATGGTGCGGGTGATCCTCGGCGAGGGCCTCTACGACCGCGATTTCGTCGCGGCGCACGTCACCGGAGTCGAGGCACTGCGAGACGCGGTCGCCGACTACACGCCGGCGTACGTCGAGGAGCGGACCACCGTGCCCGCGGCGCTGATGGAGCGGGCGGCACGCCTGTTCGCGGCGGGCCGGTGCGGCACCGCGATGACCTGCACCGGCGTCAACATGGCCCCGCGCCCCGACGTCACGCAGCACTTCGTGGTGGCGCTCAATAGCCTCTGCGGCCGGTTCAACCGGGCTGGCGATCCCGTGCGCAACCCGGGCGTCCTCCGGCCGCCGCGCGCCTGGTACGCCGACGTCGAGCCGCCGCGCCCGCTGTGGGGCGACGGCCCGCGCTCCCGCTTCCGGGGTCTCGGCCGCTTCGGCGAGGAGATGCCGATCAACGTCTTCGCCGACGAGGTGCTGACACCCGGCGCCGGACAGCTGAAGGCGCTCGTCTGTGTGGGCGGCAACCCGGCGGTCGCCTTTCCCGACCAGCGGAAGGTCCTGGCCGCGCTGGCGGCGCTCGAGCTCTCGGTGGTGCTCGACGTCAAGATGACCGCCACCGCCAAGCTCGCGGGCTACGTGTTCGGCTGCAAGCTCTCCTTCGAGAAGCCCGGCACATCGCGCACCGCCGAGGCGCAGCTCGACGTTCCCTTCGCGCAGTACACCCCCGCGCTCGTCGACCCCGACTGCGATGTCATCGAGGAGTGGGAGTTCTTCTGGGGCCTCGCACACCGCATGCGGACGCCTCTCCAGCTCGCGAACGGCGCCGTCCTCGACCTCGATCGGAAACCCACCCCCGATCAGTACCTCGACCTGACGCACCGCGATTCGCGGGTCCCGCTCGAGGAGGTGCGGCGCCACCCCGGCGGCAGCCTGTTCCCGCCCGTCGCACCCGTCTCCGTGCAGCCCGCGCGTCCCGGGAAGTTGGCCGCGCGCATGGACGTCGCCCCCGCGGCGGTGATCGCGCAGATCCGCGACATCCGGAGCGAGCCCTTCTCGGCGACCGGAGGCTACCGGGGCGACGTGCGCTTCACGCATCGCCTCATCAGCCGCCGCATGCTCGAGGTCTACAACTCGACCGGTGACCACCTGCCCGGCCTGCGTCGCCGGTATCCGTACAATCCGGCCTTCCTCCATCCGGACGATCTCGAGCGCATCGGCGTGCGGCCCGGCGACGTCGTCCGCATCGACTCGGACCACGACTTCATCTACGGCGTCGCCGAGGCGTCGGTCGACGTGCGGCCGGGCGTCGTCTCGATGGCCCACGCACACGGCGACGCGCCCGAGCACGACGGCGAGGTCCGCACCATCGGTAGCACCACCGGACGCCTGGTCAGCACCGACCGCGACTTCGAGCCGATCTCCGGCATCCCACGCCAGAGCGCGATCCCCGTGAACGTCCGTCCGCTCACGCCGTCCGAGCTCGCCGCCATCGCCCCGGGGCGGTGAGTCAACGTTCAGTCGGGAGGACGGACGCTCTCACTCCGCCGGAACGACTGCCGACTGCCGCAGTCCTCGAGCCATCTCGTGACGCCCGGATACCGGGCGGCCTCGATCGGCAGCTGCACGAGCGGATACATCGCGACCCGGGGCAGCACCGAGACGTCGGCGATCGTGAAGCGGTCTCCCACCAGGAACTCGCGACCGGCGAGCGCCCGCTCGAGATGATCGAGGCGCTGGTAGAGCTGTCCGGCGAGGAGGACCGCCTCGTTCTCGGAGACCGCGGTACCGTCGTAGACCCGCGCCACCCAGTCGATGTGTGCGGCATCCCCCGTCGAGCGGCGGGCATCCGCCAACACGTCCTCTCGCGGTCGCAGGCGATCGAAGGGACCGATGACCCGGAGGTACATGAGCGGGCGATACTCCTTGGCCATGGCGAGCTCGAACGCCTGCCACATCTTCGCCTGCGCACGCTCCCACGGGTCCTCTGGGTAGAGGCGCGGCGTCGGGAAGACGTCGTCGAGGTACTCGGTGATGACGTTCGACTCGAAGAGGACGCGGTCCCCGTGCACCAGC
>DATILR010000502.1:0-2090 GCA_035476275.1 Binatus sp. (SeqCode)
GACGTTCTTCACCGCACCTCCGATCTCGACCCCGACCACGTCGGTGGTGGTGTAGACCCGGAACCTCGGGCCGCTGCAGAGCTGCTGTATCGTCTCCGCCACGGCCGGGTCGCGAGCAGCGGCGGTGACCGCCGTCGGTACCTCGATACGAGCGTCGGTTGCCCGCTCAGCAGGGGCCGGACGGCTTCAGCGAGCGACCGGATCCCGGACAACGGACAGACGAAGAGCAGGACGGCAGCCCTGCCACACGCCCGATCGAGCGACCCCTCGACCTGGAGAGTCGGGGGAAACATGGCCCCGGGCAGGTAGACGACGTTCTCGCGGGCTCGGGACAGCTCCGCAGCGAAGTCGGCTTTTCGTGCCCAGAGCGTGACCTCGTGCCCGAGCCGCGCGAGATGGATGGCCAGGGCCGTACCCCAGCTCCCCGACCCCAGGACCGTGACCGCCGCCATCGAAGAGGCGGCAGAAGTCGCACGAAGGCTCCACTGTGCGCAAGTTGAACGGCGAGGTTCGACGTCGAACCCTGCGCCGAAGGAGACGCGGCTATCGCAGTGGACTGCAGGCCCGGCGCGGAACCGGGTCGGGGGTGCTCAGGATTCGGTCGGAGGCTCGGGCGACGGGGTCTCGTCCTTGGACTCGGTCTCTTCCTCTCGCTCGGCCAGACGAGCCACGGCCACCACGCGCTCCCCCTCTTCGAGGTCGATCAGCCGGACGCCCTGCGTGTTCCGACCGATCACGCGGATCTCGTTCACGCGCAGGCGGATGACCTTGCCGCCGCTCGTTACCAGCATGATCTGGTCGTCGTCGGTCACCATGCGGACGCCCGTGACCCGACCTGTCTTCTCGGTCGTCTTCATGGTGATGATACCTTTTCCGCCGCGTCGGGTGAGCCGATACTCCGCCATCTCGGTCCGCTTGCCGTAGCCGTTCTCGGCGACGGCGAGCAGCGTTGCCCCCGCCTCCACCAGGTCCAGGGCGACGACCTCGTCCCCCTCATCGAGCTTCATACCCCGCACGCCATAGGTGTCGCGGCCCATGGCCCGGACCTCGTCCCCGCGGAAGCGGATGGCCTGCCCGTCACGCGTCGAGAGGATTGCCTCGAGCGCTCCGTCGGTCAGACGGACGCCGATGACCTCGTCACCCTCCTCGAGAGCGATCGCGATGATCCCCGACGGACGCGGACTCGCGTACTGCATGAGGTCGGTCTTCTTCACGAGACCGCGGCGCGTCGCGAACAGGAGGTAGCGATCCTCCTGGAACTCGCGCACGGGCAGGAAGGCAGACAGCTTCTCCTCCGGTCGCAGGTTCAGCACGTTGGTGATGCTCCGCCCCCGGGCCGCCCGACCGGCCTGCGGGATCTCGTGGACCTTGAGCCAGTAGACCTTCCCCGTCGTCGTGAAGAAGAGCAGGTAGGAGTGCGTCGAGGCGACGAAGAGATGCTCGACGAAGTCCTCGTCGCGGGTGCTGGCGCCGATCTTCCCGCGGCCTCCGCGGCGCTGAGCCCGGTAGAGGCCCACCGCGTTCCGCTTGATGTACCCCTCGTGGGAGATCGTGACCACCATGTCCTCTTCGACGATCAGGTCCTCGACCGAGATCGCCGCGGCCTCGGCCACGAGCTGGGTCCGGCGCGGGTCGGCGTACTTCGTGCGGAGCTCCCGCAGCTCCTCCGTGATGATGTTCCAGATCTTGCGCTCGTCGGCGAGGATATCCCGGTAGCGCTGGATCGCCTTCTCGGTCTCCGCGTACTCCTCCGCGATCTTGTCGCGCTCAAGGCTGGTCAGGCGCTGGAGCCGCATGTCCAGGATGGCCTGGGCCTGGAGCTGGGAGAGCGTGAACGTGGCCATGAGACGCTCGCGCGCGGTGGTCGGATCCACGGCGCCGCGAATGATCCCGATCGCCTCGTCCAGGTGGTCGATCGCCGTCTTGAGGCCGGCGAGGATGTGCAGACGCGCTTCCGCCTGGCGCAGGTCGTGCGCCGTCCGGCGCGCGACGACGGTCCGCCGATGGTCCAGGAAGACGCGCAGGGCGTCCTTGAGGGTCAGCAGGCGGGGACGGCCCTCGACGATCGCCAGCATGTTCACCCCGAAGGA
>DATILR010000503.1:0-16622 GCA_035476275.1 Binatus sp. (SeqCode)
CACCGCGTCGACGCCCGTGTCGGCGCAGATGCGGAGATCGTCGTCGAACGTCCGCGGGTACTGCTCGAAGTCGTCCCGCCGGTCGAACTGGATCGGGTTCACGAAGATCGAGACGACGACGCGCTCGGCCCGCCGGCGCGCCTCGGCGATGAGCGCCACGTGCCCGGCGTGGAGGGCCCCCATCGTCGGGACGAGCGCGATGCGGAGCCCGGCCGCCCGGGTCGCATCCGCCCACGCCTGCATGGCGCGCGGTTCGGCGATGGTCTCCATCAGCCCGCCTTGGCAGCGCGCGGCCCGAAGGCCTGGGCCTCCGTCGGGAAGAGCCCGCCCTTCACCTCCTCGACGTACGCGCTGGCGGCACGCACGACCTCACGTCCCAGCTCGGCGTAGCGCTTGGCGAAGCGTGGCGTCCAGTCGGACGACAGGCCGAGGAGGTCGTGGAGGACGAGCACCTGGCCGTCGCAGTGGGCGCCGGCGCCGATGCCGATGGTCGGGATGGTGAGCTCGGCCGTGATCTCGGCGGCGAGGTCGAGGGGAATGCATTCGAGCACCACGGCGAAGGCGCCCGCCGCCTGGACGGCGCGCGCATCGTCGAGCACGCGGTCCCGCTCGCCCGGTGCGTGGCCGCCGCGCCGCCCCTGCACGCGATGGCCGCCCATGCGATGCACGGACTGGGGCGTGAGGCCGACGTGGCCAACGACCGGAACGTCGATCGCCGTGATCGCCTCGATGGTGCGGGCCATCGTGATCCCGCCCTCGAGCTTGACGGCCTCGGCGCCGCCTTCCTTGACGAGCCGGATGGCGCTCTCGACCGCCTGCGTCGGGCTCGCCTGGTAGGAGCCGAACGGCAGGTCCCCCAGGACGAGGGCGCGCCGCCGCCCGCGCGATACCAGGCGCGTGTGGTAGACGATGTCGTCCAGCGTCACCGGCAGCGTCGTCTCGAGACCCTGGACGACCATGCCGAGCGAGTCGCCGACGAGGAGGATGTCCACCCCGGCCTCGTCGAGCAGCCGCGCGAAGGGGCAGTCGTAGGCGGTCACCATCGAGATGCGCTCGCCCGCGGCCTTCATCCGCCCGATGTCGGGCACCGTCAGCTTCTTCGGCTCCATACGAAAACAGCCTCCTCGGACCGATGGTCCGGGAGGCCGTCAGGTGCGCCGAAGAAGCCCTCGGTTCCCCTTTCCCTCCGATCCCCGGCTCAACGCTCGGGGCCAGTGAGGTCAGGGTCGCGGTTCTCGTCGCGCCGTCGATGCTTCCCGTCTCGGTCCGTCGCAATCCCTGCCCGTGATCGGGTCAGGGTCGTTACCGGGATCCAAGCGGAATGTAGTGCTGTACCCCCTGTCGCATGGCCCGGATCTCCTTGATGAGGTCGGCGAGGTCGCCGCCGTGCTCGACGAAGTCGATGTCCGAGCTGTTGACCACCAGGAGTGGGGCCTCCGTGTACTGGTGAAAGTAGGCTCTGAATGCCTCCGTCAGTCTTTCCAGATACTCCGGCCGGATACCACGCTCGAACTCTCTATCACGCTTCCGGAGGCGCCGCAGCAACACGTCCGCCCGGGCCTCGAGATAGATGACGAGGTCCGGCCGCGGCAGGCGTCGATCGAGGAGCTGGAAGATCTGCTGGTAGAGGTGGAACTCGTCGGGCGCCAGCGTGAGGGCGGCAAAGATGCCGTCCTTGGCGAACAGGTAGTCGGCAACCAGGCCCTGCTGGAAGAGCTCGACCTGCGTGAGCTCCTGCTGCTGGCGATAGCGCTCGAGCAGGAAGTTGAGCTGGGTCTGGAAGGCATATTTTTCCGGGTCGTCGTAGAATCGCCTCAGGAAAGGATTTTCCTCGACCTGCTCGAGGAGGAGCCGCGCCCCGAACTCCGTGGCGAGCCGCCGCGCGAGAGCCGTCTTCCCGACCCCGATGGGGCCCTCGACCGCGATGTACCGCCCGGTGGTCCGGTCCGCCGCCATCCCCTCCCCCCGGCGCGGAAATACCATCGGCCACGAGGCCTGTCCATAGAACACTCGCCTGGCAATTCGCCAACGCTCTTGCCGGGTTGGATGCGGGGCTAGCCAGCGAGGGCAGTGCGAGGGTCGGTCTCTACCGGCTCCGGCGCCTGACCGCCGAGGAGTCCCGCATCGGTGATGAGCGACCGCACCTCGCGCAGGGCGACTCCACGACGCAGCTGCAGCAGATGGCCACCCGGGTACCAGTGGATGCGGGGGCGGTCCCAGTGGCGCCACAGCACTTCGGCCTGCGCGGGCGTGCAGATCGCATCTCCCCGCGCACCGATCACGAGCCGTCGCGAGCGCGGGACGAGGGCCCGGCGGGCGACCGGCTCGTGGACGCGGAGCACGTCGCGCACGGCCTCGAGCGTCCAGCCGTGCTTCATCGCCATCGCGACCCAGGGATCGCGCTCGCCCTCTGCCCACCAGCGATCCGCGAAGGAGACGATCGGAATCATGGCGACGGCGAAGGCGAGCCGTCGCTCCAGCGTGGCGAGGAGGGCGACCGTGTAGGCCCCGAGGCTCATGCCGAAGGCACCGACCGGCCCCGTCCCGTCGTCGCGCAGGCGGCGGATCAGAGCGCGGAGCTCGTAGATTGCCCGCGCGAACGCCTCGTTCGTGCGCACGAGGTCGAGATCGAAGAATCCCTCGCCCGACCGTCCCGCCGCCCGCGCGCCGTGGTAGGGGAGCACGTAGATGGCGACGTCGACCCCGGCCCAGTAGAAGCGGGCGGCGTCGAAGGCGAGCGACTCGATCCAGGGATTGCCGCCGCCGTAGCCGTGCACGCACAGCATGACGGGATGGCCGGGCTCGTGATGCCGCCACCAGAGCATGACCCCCCGGCGGTTGCCGGCGTCATGCGGCTCGCCCCGGGCCTCGGGAAACACGGGGACGAAATCGGTCTCGTAGCGCACCAGATCGAGCTCGCCGCCCGGCAGCGGCACCTGCCACGTCACCTCGGTGCGGGCGGGCTTGGGTGAGCAGAAGAACGATTCCGGGTCGGTGATGAAGCGGGAGTCGGCGTAGAAGCGTCGGGCGCGGGCGAGCCGGTCGCCGAGTCCGTCGACCGGCGGCGCCAGGGGCCGCCGGATGAAGTAGTCGAAGACGAACCGATCGAAGCGGGCGCACCCGCCGAGCAGCAGACCCTCGAGCAGCGAAGGTGATGCACAGCTCGCCAGCGCCGAGGAAGCGCGTTCCGGGAGCCGCGTCGGTACGCTATGTGCCACGTTGGGGAAAAGCCAATGTCATGCCAGCCCCGGGCAGGAGGCGAGCCCGCACTCCCGTCGTCGCAGACGACACGTCATCTGCCCCGGCAACGCTCGGATGTCGTGTTACGCTGGGATTGGCTACGTCGGTTCGCGACACGAGAAGGCACAACTCCAGCATCGTGCTGGGTTCTGCTATAGGCGAGCCCCCGATGACGACCGCCATCCTGCGACGGACCGCCGCACAGCTTTTCATGGTGGGTCTGCCCGGTCCGATCCTCGACCCGGCCACGCGGCAATTTCTCGTCGATCATCCGCCCGGTGGCGTCATTCTGTTCAAGCGGAACGTGCGCTCCGGAGCACAACTCCGCCGCCTGATCACCGAGATCCATGCCACCGGCGCGGGCGTGCCACCCCTGGTCGCGATCGACCATGAGGGTGGGCGGGTGCACCGTCTCCCCCGCCCCTTCACGCACTTCCCATCCGCCGCGGTGGTGGCTGCGCACCGGGACGCCGGCCTCGCCGAGGCGGTTGGCCGGGCCATGGGGCGGGAGCTACGGGCCGTCGGCATCGATCTCGCCTTCGCGCCCGTCCTCGACGTCCGCTCGAATCCGCGCAATCGCGTGATCGGCGATCGGGCCTTCGGCGAGGAGCCGCGACAGGTCGCTCGCCTCGGGCTCGCGCTCGCACGCGGGCTGGAGCAGGCGGGCGTCGTCGCATGCGGCAAGCACTTCCCGGGTCACGGGGCGAGCACGGGAGATTCCCATTTCGTCCTCCCGCGCGTGCACCGGTCGCGCCGTGCGCTCGCCACCGTCGATCTCGTCCCCTTCACGCGAGCCGCGCGCGCCCGCATTCCCGCGCTCATGACCGCACACGTGGTGTATCCCGCGCTCGATCGCCGGCGGCCGGCCACGCTCTCACGCGCCATCTGCACGGACCTCCTCCGCCGCCGTCTCGGCTTTCGGGGTGTCCTCTTCAGCGACGACCTCGAGATGAACGCCGTGGCGGGGCGCAGCACGCCCGGCCGCGCCGCCGTCGCCGCGCTCGGAGCGGGCTGCGACATGCTCCTCATCTGCCAGTCCCTCCGCGCCGCCCGCGCGGCAATGCGCGGTGTCGAGGAGGCACTGACGAAGGGGACGCTCGCGCCGGAGCTCATCGCCGGCGCCCTGGCCCGCATCGAGATGCTCCGCCGTCGGTGGCGGCCGGCGCCGGGAGCAGCGGCCCCGCTCGGCTGGCCTCGCCACGCGCGCCTCGCGCGCCGGATCGCCGCCGCAAGAGGCAAGGGTGCGTAAAGGGGCGCCGAATGCCCCTTCCGCGGACGGGGTGCCGCCCAGGGGAGTCTCCGCGCGCGAAGGGCGCGGCCGAGCGAAGCGAGCGGGGAGTGGACACGGGCGGGCTTTGCCCGCCGTGGGCGAGGGGCGGAGCCCCTCGCTGATTTGAAGCCCCTCGCTGATTTAATGTCGGGCCGGAATCGTCTCGACCCGCAGCGGCACCGTCGCCTCGGTGCGCCCGTCGAGGACGATCTGGAACGCGTAGCGCCCGGGCTGCTCGAAGGTCACGTTGTTGAGCGTCAGGATGTGCTCGGCGCGCACGATCTCGCCGAGCTCGCTCGGCTGCACGGTCAGCGTCCCCGGCACGCGGAAGAGGACCGCACCGTCCTGGGCCTGGAGCTGCACCTCGAGCTGCCGGGTGCTCCCCGCGTCCTCCGCGCCGCCCTCGAAGCGCATGACGAGCTGCATGTGGGGGTGACTGGTCGGGAAGGTGGGCGCGTAGATCGTGTCGAAGATGCCGAGGATGTTGAGCTTACCCTCGCGCGACACGTTCGAGTAGTCGGCGAGCAGCGCGATCTTGACGCGCACGCCGAGCGTCCTAGCGCCGCCGCTGCTTGCGCGGCTCGAGCTTGCGCTCGCGGCGCAACGTCTCCCCGGCGACCAGACGGGGCAGCGTCCGGCCGAGCGGCTGCCGGGCCACACCCCGCTCCGTGACGATCGCCGTCACCAGCTCGCTGGGCGTGACGTCGAAAGCCGGGTTGAAGACGCGCACCCCACTCGGCGCGATCTGCCGATCGAAGACGTGCGTCACCTCGCGCGGCGGCCGCTCCTCGATCGGGATCTTCTCGCCGCGCGGACAGGCGAGGTCGATCGAGGAGCTGGGTGCGGCGACGTAGAACGGGATGGAGTGGCGGTGCGCCAGCACGGCGAGCGTGTAGGTCCCGATCTTGTTGGCGACGTCGCCGTTGGCCGCGGTCCGATCCGTCCCCACCACGACGCAGCTGACGCGACCCCGCTGCATCAGATGTCCCGCCATGTTGTCGGTGATGAGCGTGACCGGGATGCGATCCCGCTTGAGCTCCCAGGCGGTGAGCCGCGCCCCCTGGAGGAAGGGTCGTGCCTCACAGGCGATCACCTGGACGTGCTTTCCCGCCTCCACCGCGGCACGCACGATGCCGAGCGCGGTCCCGTAGCCGGCCGTCGCCAGCGCGCCCGCGTTGCAGTGGGTGAGGATGGTGGCGCCGTCCTCGATCAGGGCTGCGCCATGCCGCCCGAGACTCCGGTTGGCCGCCACGTCCTCGTCGTGCATGGCGAGCGCCTCGCGCTCGAGGAGGGTTTGGAGCGTGTCGGCCGAACGATGCTGGTTCCGCACGAAGACGCGTCGCATGCGCTGGATCGCCCAGAAGAGATTCACCGCGGTCGGCCGGGTCGCGGCGAACGTCCGACAGATGCGCTCGAAGTCGCGGGCGATGTCGCCCTTGAGAGCGCGCGCGCCGAGCGCGATCCCCATGGCGGCGGCCACACCGATCGCCGGTGCGCCGCGGATCACCATGTCCTTGATCGCCGCGGCGACCTCCCGGTAGTGGCTGTAGACGCGGTAGACCTCGCGGGTCGGCAACAGGCGTTGATCGATCATGACCACGCGCCCGTTCGTCCATTCGATCGTTCTCACTGCCATTCGCGGCGAGCATACCGGAATCCCTCCGCGGGCAACAGCACAGCGACGGTTCGGGGCGCGTCATGTTCTTGACGCGGCTCCACGTGGCTCGTTATCGTCCGGGCGGTGAGCGACTATCGCCAGTCTTGCTCCGTCGAGGTCAACGGTTCGGTCGCGGACTGCTTCGCCGTCCTCACCGACTTCGAGGCGTACCCCGCGTGGTCGGGCCCGATCAAGAGTAGCGTCGTGCTCGAGCGACACCCCGACGAGCTGGCGCGGACCGTCGCCTTCGAGCTCGACATGCTGGGGCTGAAGACGGTGCGCTACACGCTCGAGTACCACTACGACCCACCGAAAGGCGGACACTGGACACTGGTCGAAGGGGACCCGAAGAACATCCAGGGCTCCTACGTCTTCGAGGATCAGGGCAACGGCCGCACCAAGGCGACCTGCACGCAAGAGGTCGATCTCGGGTTCTGGGTGCCCGGGCCGATCCGCCGCATGGTCGAGCAGCGCGCGCTCCGCGAGTCGGTCGAGGACTTCAAGAAGGCGGTCGAAGCGCGCGTCCGGAAGCAGCGCGTCTGATCTCCCGGTTCGCGCTGGGAACGCAACGCAGGGTGGATCTCCGCGCGGAGCGCGGCCGAGCGAAGCGAGCGGGGAGTCGGGGCCCCGGCGGGCTTTGCCCGACGGGGGCGAGGGGCGGAGCCCCTCGCTAAACTGTCCGCGTCGTCAGCTCGACGTCGCCCTGCTCGGCGCGGATGCGGTACTCGTGGCCCTCTGTCATGAGGGTCGCCACGAAGTGGAATGCGTCGTGCTCGAAGCGGAGCGTCGCCGGACCGTTGGCGCGCGGCAGGAGTGCGTAGCCGAAGACGAAGGGCGCCTCTGCCGCCTTGACGAACGACATGACGGTCGCGGGCCGGCGCTCGCCGACGCTGCCGGCGTACCAGCCCTGACAGTTCGGCTCGACGAGACCGTGCACGGCCCGCACCTTGGCCGCCCCGCCGGGCACCACCTGCACCCGTGCGGACCGCGAGCGCTCGGCCATGAACGTCGGCCCGCTGCGGCAGGCGCCGCTCAGCACGATCTCGGGGTGGAAGTGCAGGAACGACTCCGCCTGCCAGACGCCCGTGCCGAGGACCTCGTCGCAGACGAGCCAGAAGCGGCCCGGAAGACAGAAGATGCGACGCCGATGCCGCAGCAGGAGGTCATCCGAGAGGCGCGCGAAGCCGTCGTGCGTGCCGGCAAAGCAGCGGAGGCCGTCCTTCACGACCCACTCGACGTCGCCGACCAGCGGCACGCGGCCGTCGACCACCTGCTCCGCGCCCTTGATGATCATCACGTTGTGGGCCCGTGCGCTGCGAAAGTACGTCCGCCAGGGCTCGGCTTCCTCGCCCCCGTCGCCGCTGTCGACGATCAGCCGTTGGCCGCCGACGGAGAGCTCGTAGCCGAACACGTTGCCGTCGCCGTCCGGCGGCGGGCTCTCGCCGTCGAGCAGGAGCACGTCGCCCGCCTCGCCGGGCAGGACGTAAAAGCCGACCCGGCGGAGCGCGCGCGGCTCCGAGGCCGGGCGACGCCGCGCCAGGTTCACGTGCACACGGCGCCCCGCCTCGCCGAGGACGAGGAGTGGCCACACGCCCGGCAGGTCGCCCGGGGGGGCGAGGTCGGGCTCGTGCAGGACGACCGCCGCCGCAGCGAGGAGCTCGGGTGGTCGCACCATGCCGAGCGCCGTCCCGTGAAAGAGCGGCACCTCCCCGTCGGGATGAAGGATGCGCACGAGGAGGTCGGCCATGCCCTTCACGCGCTTGCGGGCCCACATCGGCAGGTCGTCCCGGCTGGCCTGCAGCAGGGCGAAGAATTCGATATAGGTCGCGAGCACGTGCGCGTGCCGTGCCGGGGTCCGGTCGCGGTGCCCGCCGTCCTCGTGCACCTGCTCGCGGAGCTGCTCCCACAGGATCGCGGCGCCCGTCTCGAGCCAGCCGCGCGCCTCCATGGCGTCGAAGAAGCGGCCCACCATGAAGAGGGCACGGCCGGCGTCGATCAGCGAGACGTCGGATGGCTGGTCCTCCACCGCGATGGCCAGCTCGGCGGCCTGTGCGTCGAGGCTCTCGACCAGCAGACGGCGCGTGGCGAGGTCGGCGCGCAGCTCGGCCGCGAACAGCACCTGCGCATAGATGAGGTTCGGGATGCGCGCGGCGAGCGCCGGCACCCCCCAGCCCACGCCGCGCTCCGACGCCCCCTCGACCCACTCGCGCATCAGGCCCGCGGCGACGTCGTACCACCCCTGCCGCGCTTCCGGATCCGACACGAGTGCCGCCGCCACGCCGAGCGCCAGCAGCTCGTCGAGGCTGTTCAGCTTGATGCGCCAGCGCTCTGACAGCTCGGTCGGCTCCCAGTCGATGCGCGCCGGGAAGACGAGCGTCCGCCCGAAGTAGGTGAAGCGTCGGGTCCGGACCGCATGGGCCTGGTCGAGGAGTGGCCGGGCCTCGCTCGCCTGCGGTCGGCCGAGGACCGCGAGACCGGGAAGGAAGAACTGTCCGTAGCGAACGCGGGGTTCGGGCCGCTTCGCCCGCCCCGGGCCGAAGAACGACCGGAGCCGTCCCGGCAGACCGGCTGGCCGTTCGGTTGCGCGCTGCTGCCCGAGGTTCACACCCTCACCTCCTCCCTACCCCCCCGGCAAGTCTAGCTGCTCGAGCACGAAATCTCAAAGTTACGATCGACTTTTCTAGGATCCGAGACCGGCTGCCGGCGAGCCAGCGAGCGGCCGCGAGGGGCGCGGGAGATGAAGGTGCGGTGAGGAGTGAAGGGGCGCGTGAGGTGTGGGCTGCGGCAGGCTGGAAGGCCGGCGCAACTCACCCGGTTCGACTACGGCTCCGCCCGAGGCGGGCGAAAGTTCGCCCCGGGAACTCTCTCAGGCGGCGTGCGAGGTTTCCCGTCGCGCCGGAGGGGGACTGGCGCGCCGGTTCGGCAGCCGTGCCCAGGTCTCGCGCGCGAGCTCACGCACCGAGCGCACGAGCACGACAGCGGCGCCCAGCGCCATGAAGCCCACCACGACCGGCACGGAAATCGCGCCTGCAACCGCGCTCATCCCCCAGGCCCGCAACCCGCCAGCATCCGCCCTAACCATGCGCTCCCCTCCTCGAGCGCGCCTGTAGCCCGGGCGCGCGAGATGGGCAAGGGGCGGAGCGTCATAAAATTTCGCGCGCGGTGCGAAATCGAGACCGCCCATCCCCCGAAGTTGCAGGTCGCGCCGCCCTCGTCTACAAGCCGGGGCCCCCATGCCGCGGTTCACCGAGGCGCTGCGCGACGTGCGCCGCCGGCCGCTGCGAAGCGGCCTCACGGTGAGTGGCATCGCCATCGGGGTCGCCGCACTGGCCCTTCTCGGGGCTCTTTCCGAGAAGCTCAGCCGCCTGGTGGAGGGGGGTCGCGACTTCGCCACCGGGCAGATCACGGTGGGTGGAGCCGGCACCGGCGCCCTCACCGGTATGACCCGCGGCGGTCTGCTGTCAGGCGATCAGCTGGCGGCGCTGCGGGATGTCCCCGGGGTGGCTGCGATCGCGCCCATCATCATGTTCCCGGTCGCGGACGCGCCCGCGACGTTGCCCTTCACGATCGCCCCGCTCGTGTTCGGCGTGGACGTGAAGGCGCTCATGCTGAACCGCCGGTCTCCTCCGCCACGCGTCCGAACGGGCAAGCTGGTTCCCGATCCTGGCGGCGACGAGGTGGTGCTCGGCAGCCAGGTATCCCGCTATTTCGGCACGGAGACGGGCGGCAGCGTGACCATCCGGGGCAAGACCTTCCGCGTGGCCGGCGTCCTCGAGCCGACGCTGACAGGACCCGACAGCTTCGTCTTCGTGCCGTTTCCCGTCGCCGAGCGGCTCCTCATCGAGACCGAGCCCCTGCTCCGCCGCCTCGTGCTCGCCCGCGCCGCGGATGTGCTTCCCATCGCGACCGCGGCCGCGGCGTTCTGGGCCGAGGGAGAGGACGCCGAGCAGGTGGCTGAACGCATCCGGCAACGCCTTCCCGAGCTCTCCGTGGCCTCGCCGGTGAGCGCTGCCGGACAGATCGACCGCGCCCTCACCTTCCTCACCAGCCTCATGCTCGGGAGCGGACTGGTCGCTCTCCTCGTCGCGTCGCTCGCGGTCACCAACACGATGTTCACGGCCGTGGTCGAGCGCCGACGGGAGATCGGTCTCCGGCGAGTGATCGGCGCCACCCGCCGTCAGGTGGTCGGCCAGCTCGTGCTCGAGGCCGGGGCGCTCGGGCTGTGCGGTAGCGGGCTCGGCCTCGGCACGGGGCTCATCGCCGTGCGCGGGCTGAATGCGTTGACCGAACGGCTCGGCGCACCGATCTTCCTCTTCACGGGCCGGCTCGCCGTCGTGGCGGCGGTGCTCCCTGCTGCCCTGGCCGTGCTCGCCGGATTGTGGCCGGCATGGAGGGCGGCCCGCCTCGCGCCCACCGAGGCGATTCGCTACGCCTGACCCGACGTCAGGGCGTGCCGGGCGGCTGGGCCATCGCGGGCCGCGGACCGTGCCCTCGTCGGCGCCGACGGCGCCTACGACGCCGATGGTGCGGCGCACCTGCCGGCGGCGCGCTCGCCACCGGAGCCGTCTGCGGCTCGGGGGGCAGTCCGGGAGCGCCGAGCTCGGCAGCCAGGTCATCCGCCGCCGGATCGAGGGGGGGGAGCGGAGAGGCCATCATGGGCGGCGGTGCCACGGGCGGGGCGGCTGGCATCGCCCCAGCCGGGACGTCGGGATGTGCTCCGCGACGTCCCCGGCGCCGGCGCCGGCGGCGACGCTCGTGCCCGTCGGGCCGCGGTCCCGGCGGCGGTTGGGCCGCCATGACCTCCGCACTGGGGGCCTCGCCGCCAGGCGCCTGCCACGGCCGTCGAGGACGGCGAGGGCGACGGTCGTGGCGGTCGGGGCGTCCCGCAGGACGCATCCCCACCCCCTGGGCCCGACAGAGGTCGCATCGTCCGCACGGCGTCGGATCCAGGTCGCCGAAGTACCGCCGGAGAGCTCGGCTCCGACACTCCGGCTCGTTCGCGTACTCGACGATCGCCCGCATGCGGCGGGCATCCTCGCGGCGCAGCACCTCGAAGCGGCTGCGGAGTCCCCCGACCCGCTCGACGAGCTCGTCGTGCGGCACCGTCGGATGCACGCGCCGATCCTCGACCCGCTCGCAGATGCCGGCCTCGACCAGCGTCGTCACGAGCGAGCTCGCGGCACGCTGCGACACGCCCGCCGAGAGGGCGAGCTCCTCGATGTTGGCGTCGCGCTCCTCGCCGGCCCAGGCCGCCAGCGCGCGGCCGAATCGACCGAGGAGTGACGGTGAGAGCCGCGAGAGCGCGAGCAGATGCTCCTGGATCTGCAGGTCGCTCTCGTCGAAGAGCAGGATGCAGCGCGCGGCGTGGCCGTCACGCCCCGCCCGGCCGGCCTCCTGGAGATAGCGTTCGAGCGATGCGGGGGCCTGGTAGTGCACGATGTAGCGGATGTCCGGCTTGTCGATCCCGAGCCCGAAAGCGCTGGTCGCGACCATGACGATCCGCTTGCCCTTCTTCATGAAGCGGGCCTGATGCTCGCTGCGCTCCTTGTCGGTCATCTTGCCGTGGTAGCGAGCGCACGGCACCTTGATGAGGCGCAGGCCGAGCCACACGTCCTCCACCATCTTCGTGGTCGAGCAGTAGACGATGCCCGGCCGCGGCAGCCGACGGGCGAGCTTCGCCAGATGGCGTAGCTTCTCGTCGCCCTGGAGGTTCCGGACGGAGAACATGAGGTTGTGGCGGTGCGGCGAGGAGGCGATGATCTCCGGCTCGCGCAACCCGAGGTAGCGGACGATGTCGTCGCGCACGGGTGGTGTCGCCGTCGCGGTGAGGGCGAGGACCTGGCCCGCGCGGAGGCCGGCCAGACGCTGGCCGAGCGCCAGGTAGGCCGGGCGGAAATCGTGACCCCACTCCGAGATGCAATGCGCCTCGTCGACCGCCACCAGTCCGGGCGGGCTCTTGGTCAGGAGCGCTCCGAGCTCGTCCCCGGCGAGGGTCTCGGGCGTGGTCAAGACGAGGATCGACCCACCCGCCGCGATGCGGGCCAGCGCCGCCCGCCGGTCGACCGCGCCGACCGTGCTGTCCAGCCGCACCGTCGGGACGCCGAGCTGTTGCAGCTTGAGGAACTGATCTTCGAGCAGCGCGAGAAGCGGCGACACGACGACCGTGGGGCGCGGCAGCAGCAGCGAGGGAAGCTGATAGCAGAGGGACTTCCCCCCGCCCGTGGGCAGGACGAGCAGCACGTCGCGCCCGGAGAGCACCGCACCGATCGTCCGCTCCTGCTCGCGATGGAGCCGCGCTATCCCGAACCGTTGCCGTGCGAGCTGTCGCAGCTCGTCGACGCGCGGGGGTGCCGGGCGCGTCGGGGTGTCGACTCCCGTCTCGAAGCCTTCCACAGTTGATACTTCCCACCAGCGCACGGCGGTTCCCGGGTGAAAGGCCGCCGATTCGCCGGTTGCTCGAGGCCTTCCGGGCCTCCCGGCCCCGCGTGGCACCGCGCCGAATCAGCGGAGCCGTGCGCGAGCAGGTCTGGGCGACGTCCGGGATGGGACGACGCACCAATCCCTCAAAGCGGTTGCTACCCTATTCGATCGGAGAAATCCAGTACCGTCGGAGACTAGGCGACGGCGACCTCGCGGGCCATCCAGCTCCGGAGCAGCCGCACGCTCTTCAGGCCCGGAAGGCGGCGCACCGTGGCGTCGATCTTGCGCGCCACCGCTTCGCCCCCGGGGCCGGTGAGGAGATAGCGGGCGAGGAAACGCGTCTCCTCCGCGGGTGCGACACCCCACCCCACCGGCGCCCAGAAGCGCTCGACGATCAGACGGGTGAGGCGTGCCGTGCGCGGACGGACGAGCCGACGCGCCGCCTGACGGAAATAGAAGTCGAAGTGCCGCGACTCGTCCCGCATGATGCGGGAGAGAAGCTCGCTCAGAACCGGATGGCCGGCGACCGCGGAGAGGCGCGCGTAGCCCATCAGGGTGGTGAGCTCGTTGATGGCTCCCCACGTCATGTGGACGGCCACGAAATCCGGCCAGCACCGGCCCAGGATGCGGGTCGCCGCCCCGTCGAGCCACTCCGAGAGCGTCGCACGCGAGCGGGCACGGACCACGGCCGTGTGGCCTGTCCCGGCGAGGAAGCGGTCAAGCGCCTTGCCGTGGAACGTCTCCTCGTAGAGCCAGCAGGCGAGGAAGGTCGCCATTTCTGGATCATCGATCGCCCGTGTGGCCAGGAGCGGGCGCAGGTAGGCGATGGTGTGGCTCTCGATGTCCTGCATGTAACGGAGCACCCGCACGGCTTCGGGAGGGAGAGGGTGCCGTGGGATCTCGTCCCAGGCGATGGTGGAGAGCCGGAGCGGGTCACGGCGCGCGTCCGCGGGAGCGTCCATCGCAGGGTATACGGGACCGCCTCCGCCGCCGGATGCCTCGGCACCCCCGCCCCATCCATTTCCGCCACCCCCTCCGTATTAAAGTCAGTTTAGCCCATCGAAATGACCCATGCACCCTTGCCCCCGTGGCCACACACCGACCTTCGCCACGCAGCACGTGCGGCGCCCGTCGAGATTGGACCGGCCGCCGACGCGTCGCTATAACCCTCGCGCATTGGCAGCGCCGCCAGACACCGAGTCGATGCTCCTGGCGCGCGTGGCGCGGGGCGAGGAGCAGGCGCTCGCCGCGCTGTACGATCGGCTCGCACCACGGGCGTACGGTCTCGCGCTCCGCATCACGGGCGACCGGGCCGCTGCCGAGGACACGGTGCAGGAGTCGTTTCTCCGCCTGTGGCGCCGGGCCGATCAGTACGATCCGGGGCGGGGACACCCCCGGGGATGGTTCCTGCAGCTGGTTCGCAACCTCGCGATCGACCAGGCCCGCTCCCGCGGGGCGCGCGCGCGGCGGGACGCCCGCGCTCCGGATGCGAGCGACCCGACCGCCGTCGCCCCACCCGAGGAAGCCGTGGCGCGAGGCGAGCAGGCTACCCGGCTCCGCACGGCGCTCGACGAGCTGCCGCCCGAGCAGCGTCGGACGCTCGAGATGGCCTACTTCGAGGCGCTCTCGCACACCGAGATCGCCGAGCGAGAGGGCACACCGCTCGGCACCGTGAAGACCCGGATTCGCTCGGGGGTGACGAAGCTGAGGACATTGCTCGGCATGGAGCAGGCGCGTGGTTGACGTGACGACCACCACCGAGGATCAGGAGCTCGACGCACTGGCGCTCGAGGCCCTGGGCGAGGCCTGCGCAACGGCGCCGTCGCCCGGGCTCCGCAGCCGCGTGCTGGACGTCGCGCGGCAGGACGCCCTGCTCCGGCGCGCCATCCGCGGACGGACCGTCTGGCGGAGTGTGGGCGCGGTGGCGGCCGCCGCCGCTCTCGTGCTCGGCACTCTCGTTGCTCGCGAAGCGCACCGGGCGACCGAACGCGACACCGAGCTGGCGGCCTTCGCGGGGAAGAACGCCGAGCTCCGTACGCTGCTCGAGCGGCAGAATCACCACCTCGCGCGTCTGGAGTCCGCGCTCGCCTCACAGGCGCAGGTGATGCGCGTTCTCGGCGCGCCGCACACCGTGACCGCAGCCCTCGCGCCCCGTGAAGGGGTGAGCGGGGGCGCCCGTGTCCTGGTGGATGCGTCCTCGGGTGAAGCCGCGATCGTGGCGTCCGGGCTCGATCCCGCGCCCACCGGAAAGACCTACGAGGTGTGGGCGATCCGCGGCCAGGGTCCGCCCGAACCGGCGGGCCTCTTCGCCATCGGTCCCGAGAATGCCGTCGCGGTGCGACTCGAGTCGCTGAAGAACCCTTCCGGCGTAACGGCGTTCGCCGTCTCCATCGAGCCGGCGGGTGGGTCGGCCTCGCCCACCGGGCCGATCGTGCTGGTCGGCGGAACCGTCGGCTGAGCCGTCGCGGCTCGGGGCTCCTGCATGCGCCGAGCCGTGGCACCTGCGCGAGCACTGCGGCGTGCGCGTAACCCGCACGACCCCGTCGCGTTGTAGCGAACCGAGCGCGAACGCAGCGCCAGTGAGGGCACGGAACATGTACGATACGGCTCCCGCAACGACCTCTCTCCCGTCAGTGGTGCTCGCCCGGGCCGAAGGCTGCGGCGATCCGACGCCCGCTCTCCACCCCGGAGAGACCGTGCTCACGCTCGGCTCGGGCGCAGGGACAGTCTGCTTTCGCGCGAGCCAGGTAGTGGGTCCCACGGGCTGGGTGATCGGCATCGAGCCGGACGACGACCTGCTGGCGATCGCGCGGCGCCACGCGCGATCAGTGGCGCGCCGTCTCGGCTATGCGAACGTGGAATTCCGCAAGGCGAGCCCGTGCGATCTGCGCCTCGACCGCGAATGGCTCGACCGCCTGCTGCGCGAGCATCCGGTGGGAGCGGAGGCGGACCTCGCCCGCCTCGAGGCGTCGATCGCCACCGCGTGCCGCGTGCTCCCCCTCGTCTCCGACGAGTCGGTCGACGCCGTCGTGTCGAACTGCGTCCCGCCGCTGGTCGAGCCCAAAGACATGCAGCGACTCGCGGGGGAGATCTTCCGCGTGCTCCGGCCAGAAGGGCGCGCGCTCATCACCGAGCTGTCTCGGGACGAGGCCCTCATCGAGCCCGACCGCGTGCGCGTCACGCGTCGCGACGAGCTCTTCCTTCTTCGCCTGACGGAGGCCGGCTTTCACGAGATCGCGATCCTGGAGCCGTCGGAGCCGAGCCGGCGCGGGCTGCCCGCAATCGAGCCGCGGACGGTGACGGTCGCTGCCTACAAGCACCGTCGCCGCGAGCGACAGTGCGGGGTCACGGCGCCCCGCACCGCGCTGAGCGCCTAGGGCAGATAGCGCAGGATCGCCATGTCGTCCTGGAATCCGTGGCCACCGAAGCTGCCGGTGAAGGGCGCCGCGGTGCGGCCGACGACGACGAGCTTGCCGTCGGACTGGAGGGCGATCGCCTTGGCCTCGTCGACGCGGCCGTTGATCGCCGTCGTGACCGTGCCCTCCGTGCCGAAGGTCGAGTCCAGGGTGCCAGCCCCGTCGTACCGGACCAGCGCGACCCGGGTCGCACCGCCGACGGTGGCGTAGCCCGCGACCACGAGCTTCCCGTCACTCTGCCGGAGGACGGCGCGGGGTCTCGTCTCCTCCGTCGGGGGAGGACGACCCTAACCGCCCGTGATGCCTGATCTATTGCCGATCGGGGTTTTCCGGGAGGCTGGGCTCAGAGAAAGGGGCTATTTACCCCACACTCGTCGGTAGTTCTTCAGGGTGATGAAAGTGATTTTTTACTTCTTGACACGGGAGGAGAGCCTCGATTAATCGGATCATCCGCACTCGATTCTGATTCGCGGAACAGAGGACAGCGTGCTTTCGGGAGAATCGGTCGGAGCCCTTGGCGCGAGAAAACCGTCCGGAGCGGTGCGGCACGGGGCCGCCCTCGGTGCGGCGCGTCCTTTCGCGCTCCCCTCCAAGCACATCGACGCCGACGTCACGGCGA
>DATILR010000504.1:0-3234 GCA_035476275.1 Binatus sp. (SeqCode)
GCACGCGCCACGCCACCGATCTGCTCCGGGTACGGCTGCACCGTCGTGAAGCGCGCTTCGAGCTCGTAGGCGTCGACCAGCCTCCGCACCGCGCGGACGATTGCGGAGAGCGAGAAGCGCTGCGCCGGACACGCGTGGCGGCCGTGCCCGAAGGTGGCCACCAGCTCCTTGGCGGGGAGCGCCCCCTCGTCGCGCAGCCGCCTTCCGACCCATCGCTCCGGATCGTAGCGCTCCAGGCCGGGAGCGGCGGAGGTGTTGGTCAGCGGCAGCATGGTGGCGAGCACGACCTCCGGGTCCACGCGGTAGGTCTGCGTCCCGTCGTCCACCTCGACGGTGGTGAGGACGGCGCGGAGCATGATCGAGCGCTGCGCGAGACGGATCGACTCCTGGGCGGCGCGGTGCAGGAACGCGTCGTCGCCTGCGGCCACGCGCGCCAGCGCGGCCGGGTGCTGCAGCAGGTGGACGATCGTCCAGCCCATGGCGGCGAAGAGATTCGACATGGAGGCGAGGTGGAGGAGGACGACGTCGCCCGCGATGCCCGGCGTGCGCTCCGGCTCGGCGGCGTCCGCCCAGCGGTCGGCGATCGCCTCCAGGAAGTCGCCCGCGCGCCGGCCCGCGCGCCGGCGTTCGGCGAGCACCTCGGCGAGCAGCCCGCCGATGCGCGCGAGCGCGGCACGCTCGGTGCGCTTTCCCGCGGCCCGCACGCCGGCCATCTCGCCCGGTCGCACGAAGGCGTCGGCGCCGTCGAGCCGATCGAGGTCGGCGATGAGCGCCTCCAGGCGGGGTGGAGTCGCCGATTCGGCGCCCGCCCAGCTCGCGAGCCCGAGCCGGTGACCGAGCCGCCGCGTCCATGCAAAGATCTCGAGCGTGCCGCCGTCGCCCAGCTCGTCGAGCTGGCGCCCGATCGCCTGCTCGAGATGTTCGAGATAGCTCTCGACCTCCTCGTTGCCGAAGAGGTCGCGGGCGAAGGTGCGGCGGCCGGCGAAGAGCTCCTCGGGTAGCTTCCGGAGGAGCATCCGGCAGTCCGCCAGCCCCTTGCTCGCCTGCCCTTCGGGCACGGCGTAGAACGCGCGCACGCCCGCGGGTGAGAAGAGGAAGAGGTAGCGCGTCCCGCCGCTGTCGACGACGAACGTGTCCCCGTGACGGGCACGCGCCGCGGACAGCACCGCGACCGGGTCGGCGGGCCCCGCGGCCGCCGCGTCCCAGGGCAGCACGACCGCGGCGATGGGCGGCAGGGGCTCGATCGCGGGGACGGGCTCGCCGGCGGACGCGCTCAGACCCGCCGGACCATGTAGTGCTCGCGCGGGAAGTGGACCACCACCTCCCCCGCGCGCTCGTCGCGGCGCCGGATGGCGATCTCGTGCACCGACGAGGCGACGAGCTCACCCGCCACCGGATCGCGGCCGAAGCTCTCGTGCACCACCTCGACCCGATCGCCCGCCGCGAGGCCGTTCGGCTCTGCCGGATCCACCCGCGACTCGGTCCGGGGCGTCGCCTTGCGGGCCACCTCCACGGCCTCCTTGCCGTCGATCTCCGTGATCTCGCCGTGCCCGAACGCCTCGATGCGCTCCATCCAGGCCCGCAGGTGCCCGAACGGCTCGAGGAGCGCGGTCGTCTGCGGGATCATCTTGAGAGGCCACACCGGGTGGAAGAGCGCGAAGTCGGCGAGGCTCGGGCGCGCGCCGAGCACGAACTGCCGCTCGCGGAGATGGGTGTCGAGCAGGTCGAGCTTGGCCCGGAGCTGCTCGCGCTGTGCCGGCGCGTCGCGCAGGGCCCGCTCGAGGGAGAGACCGCCCTCGATCATGGTCGCGCGGTCCTCGACGAATCCCGGAGGGAACACCGGTGCGCTCACGCCCACGGTGCGGACGGCGAGCCAGAAGAGCTCGCCCTGCCAGGGGCCCAGCATGTACGAGAGCGGTGCGCTGCCGTCCGGGAAGAGGCCAGGCTCCGGATGGAGGCGATCGATCGTGCGGGCGATCAGGTCGGTGTCACAGTAGATGTCGGCCCCGAGCTGGAGGACGGGCGTCTTCCGGTAGCCGCCCGTCAGCGCCGTCAGGTCCGGCTTCGGCATGATCATCGGGATGATCACCGACCGCCAGGCGAGCCGCTTGAAGCCGAGGACGCGACGGATCTTCTCGGCGTACGGCGATTCCCAGTAGTGATGGAGGATGATGTCGTCCATGGGCTCCGCTCCTAGCACTCCCGGCGTGCCGTGTCTCCCCACCCGGGGATGACGTCGGTCCGGGAGGTGATCCTCGGGAACTCGGGTGCCAGCGTGGTGCGATCCTGCTGCGAGGCTCTCCCGATCACCCCGTTGCGGGGTGCTCGCCCGCGCGGTAGGTGCCGGCGCCGGGATGAGCAACCACAGGGCGAGGTGCGGCCCCGCTCTCGTCCTCGCCGATGCGCCGATCGCGCAGAGATTTCACCCAGCCCCGTTGACTCCGGCGCGAGGTTGGATCGAGACTCGTCGCCTCTCTGGGGGGAAAGGAGGACGTGATGAAACATACCATGCAGATCCTGCTCGCAGTGCTCGTCGTCAGCGGAGGTGCCGCCAGCGCACGGACCATAAGCGTCAGTCCGGGTCAATCCATTCAGGCCGCCGTCGATGCGGCGGCGCCGGGCGACACCGTCGCCGTCAGGCCAGGCACGTACACCGAGGCCGGCGGCACGTGCCCGACCGAGCCGACGCACCAGTGCGCGGTCGTGATCACGACGGACGGCGTGAAGCTGGTCGGTCTCTCCACACCGCAACGTGCCGTCGTCCTCCAGAATGCCGACGGACAGGATCAGGGCATCGCGATCGCGAAGGTCGGCGACGGCGGACCGGCGTGCCTGACCGACACGAGCCTCCGCATCCAGGGCAACGCGGTCAGCGGCTTCACCGTGAACGGCTTCGACGGCGACGGCATCTTCCTCTTCTGCGCCGACAACTGGCGCGTGGCGGGGAACGCGGTGCACGACAACGCAGAGTATGGCATCTTCCCCTCGCACTGTGGCGCCGGGCAGGTCACCGGAAACGTGGCCACGGGGTCGAACGACACCGGCATCTACGTCGGGCAGTCGCACGACGTGCGCGTCGACCACAACCTGGCGACCGGGAACGTCAGCGGCTTCGAGCTCGAGAACTCCAGCAACAGCCGGGTCGACCACAACGAGTCGACGGGGAACACGGGCGGCATCCTCACCTTCACCAACATCTTCCTCGACGTGAAGCAGAACGCGAACAACCGCGTC
>DATILR010000505.1:0-11226 GCA_035476275.1 Binatus sp. (SeqCode)
CGCTTCTACCGGGTATCCCCCTCGCAGCTCCTTGCCGTGCACGACGATGTCGACCTGGCGCTCGGCCGGATTCGGCTGCGTGTGGGTGGGGGCCCGGGCGGGCATCGCGGCGTGGAATCGTGCATCGCGGCGGTCGGGGAGAGGAGCTTCCCGCGCCTCAAGGTCGGCGTGGGACGGCCGCCGGCAGGGTTCGATACGGCGGACTACGTGCTGGCGACCCCGCCACCCGAGGCTCTCGAGGCGCTCGCCGCGGCGGAGGAGCGGGCCGGCGAGGCCGTCGAGCTGGTGCTGGCCGAGGGCGTGGATCGCGCCATGAACCGGATCAATCAGAGGGAGGCAGCGCATGGCGGATCGCCGCTATGAAACACTCGTCGTGATCCATCCCGACCAGGGGGAGCCCGGGGTCAAGGAGCTGGCGGCGCGGATCCGCAAGCTCATCGAGGAGCAGGGCGGAACGGTGAGCCAGATCCAGGAGTGGGGACTTCGCGATCTGGCCTACGTCGTCGCCAAGCAGCGCCGGGCGTTCTACGTTCTCTTCGAGTACCGCGCGACCTCGAAGGCGCTCGCCGAGGTGGAGCGGAACCTGAAGCTCACCGATGCGGTGCTCCGCCTGGTGTCCGTCCGGCAGGCCGAGAACGCTCCGCCCGCACCGCCGCGTACGGCCCGGCGATTCGAGCGCGAGGAAGGGGAGCTCGAGGGCGCCGAGCAGGAGAATCTCGGCGAGGAGATGGCCTAGATGATGAGGGATCGTGCTGGCGAGCGGCGCGGCGGCAAGGGGGAGGGCGGAGGACGCACCTTCCGCCGCCGGGGAATGGGCCGGCGGAAGGTCTGCCGCTTCTGTGCCGACAAGGCGATGCTGATCGACTACAAGGACGCCCGGGCGCTCGGCCATTTCCTGTCCGAGCGCGGCAAGATCATCCCCAGTCGCATCACCGGCAACTGCGCGGGCCATCAGCGGGAGCTGACCACGGCCATCAAGCGCGCGCGGACGGTGGCCCTGCTGCCCTACACGGCAGCCTACCCGTGAGGAGCTGAGCCATGGCGGTCGAGGTCATTCTCCGCGACGACGTGCCCCACCTGGGGAAGATCGGCGACGTGGTGCGGGTGAAACCGGGCTACGCGCGCAACTTTCTCTTCCCGCGCGGGCTCGCCATCGAGGCGAGCGGGAGGAACCTCCGCGTCCTCGAGCACCAGAAGCGCGTCATCGGCGCCAAGGCCGAGCGCGAGCGCAAGAGCGCCGACGCGGTGGCGAAGAGCCTGGAGGGGATGAAGCTCAGCGTGAAGGCGCGGGCGGGCGAGGAAGGTCGGCTCTTCGGATCGGTCACCAACCTCGACGTCGAGCGGCTGCTCGCGGACAAGGGGTTCCAGATCGACCGGCGGCGGATCGCGCTCGACGAGCCGATCAAGCAGCTCGGCACGTTCCCGATCGTCGTGCAGGTGGGACGCGACACGCGCGCGACCGTCGAGCTCACGGTCGAGGCAGAGTGATCGGCTCGCCGGTTGCGAGACTCGTCCACACGCCGATGCCGGCCGTGAGGAGCGCCGCGATCACGTAAAAGTTGAGATCCCAGCTCCCGGTGCGGGAGACGATCACGCCACCGAGGAGCGGGGAGATCATCCCCGCGACGTTCCCCGCCGTGCCCTGCAGGCCGACGACCACCCCGGCATGCCGAGGCGCCAGGTCGAGACTGTTGACGAGCACCGTGCTCGCGCCGAGACCGAAGCAGGCGAGGCCGCCGACGAGACAGGCGACGGCGCCGGCCGCGCCCGGGGCCCGGGGCAGCAGCAATAGGAAGACCACGGCGCCGGCGAAGCCGCTCGCTAGCACGACCTTTCGCACGCGCGTGACCGACATGCCGCGCACGATGAGGCCGTCGGAGAGCCATCCCGCGATTAGCCCCGCGACCACCATGGCGAGGGTCGGCAGGGCCGACAGCGCGCCGCTCTCCTTGAGCGAGAACCCGTGCGCCTGGATGAGGTAGGTCGGGAGCCAGGAGTAGAAGAACCAGACCGTCCAGTTGGTGACGAAGGTCGTCGCCAGGAGCGCCCAGACGCCCCGGTGACGGAGGATGGCCCGCCAGGGCACGTGCGCGACGGGCGCGGCGTCGGCCGGCGGAATGCGTGGTCCCCAGAGGAACCACGCCCCCACCCACACGGCGCCGAGGACTGCATAGGCGTAGAAGATCGCCCGCCACCCGTAGCTGCTGGCGATCCAGGCAGAGAGCGGGAGCGCGACGAGCGTTCCCAGGTGAATGCCCGTCAGATTGACTGCGGTGGCGCGTGTCCGTTCCTCGATCGGAAACCAGCGGGCCACGAGGCTCGAGATCGAGGGCATGTTCATGCCCTCGCCCAGGCCGAGGACGACCCGCACCGCGGCGAGCCCGCCGAAGCTCCCGGTGAGCGGTGTCACGCCGGTCGCGAGCGACCAGACGGACGTGCCGCCCCCCAACACGCGCCGGCCGCCCAGGCGGTCGGCGAGCCAGCCCCCCGGGAGGTGCGAGGCGGTGAAGCCGTAGAAGAAGAGCGACTGGAGCAGCCCCATGCGCACCGGGCTCCAGCCGTACTCCTGCATGAGGAGCGGCGCCGCGACCGACAGGTTCCAGCGGTCCATGTAGCTGAGCGCCAGGCAGGTGGAGGAGAACGCGACCAGCGTGTACCGGGGCGGCCACATCGCCCGGCGCGCCTACCACCGAACGGGAGCGCGTCGCAAATCCACGCCTTGCCTCGGCCGCCGTCGCCGCGCTAGGAGGGTCGAGCATGCGGGGGAGGGTGGAGTTCGAGGCGCGCGAGGCGGAGGTGCTGGCCCCCTACGCGATGCGCAGCCGCGACTCCCGTGGCCGGCGCCATCCCGAGCCCGAGCATCCCTACCGGATGGCGTTCCAGCGCGACCGCGACCGGATCATCCACTGCTCGGCCTTCCGTCGCCTGGAGTACAAGACCCAGGTCTTCGTGAATCACGAGGGCGACTACTACCGCACACGGCTCACCCACACGATGGAGGCGGCGCAGGTGACGCGGGGGCTGGCCCGGGCGCTGTCGCTGAACGAGGATCTCGCCGAGGCGATCGCCCTGGTGCACGACCTCGGCCATCCCCCCTTCGGTCACGCCGGCGAGCGGACGCTCAACCGGCTCATGGCGCCGCACGGCGGCTTCGAGCACAACGCGCAGAGCCTCCGCATCGTCGACCTGCTGGAAGAGCGGTACCCGACGTTTCGTGGCCTGAACCTCTCCTGGGAGGTGCGCGAGGGGATCGTCAAGCACTCGACGCGCTACGACCGCCCCCAGGTGCGCGAGTTCGACGCCCAGCTGGCGCCGTGTCTGGAAGCGCAGATCGTCGATTTCACGGACGAGATCGCCTACAACGCGCACGACATCGACGACGGTCTGCGCTCGGGAATGCTCGACTCCGAGGAGCTCGCCACGGTGGGCGTCTGGTCGGAGGCCATGGCCGCCGTCACCGCTGCGGCGCCGCGGGCCACGGACCACGTGCTGCGCTACCAGGCGGTCCGCCGCCTGATCGACCGGCTCGCCACCGATCTCATCGAGTCCATCCTCCTCCGGCTCCGCGAGCGGCGCATCGAAACGCTCGCGGACGTGCGGCGGGTGATGCCCCGCCTGGTCGAGTTCTCGCCCGCGATGACGGATCACGTGCGCGAGCTGAAGACGTTTCTCTACGACCGGCTCTACACGCATCATCGCGTCACGCGGATGACGCAGAAGGCCGACCGCATCATGAGCGCACTCTTCGAGGTCTACATGGCCGAGCCGAAGCAGCTCCCGCCGCACGCCCTGGAGCGCGCCCAGGACGAGGGAGAGACCGTGCCGCGCGCGATTGCCGACTACCTGGCCGGCATGACCGACCGCTTCGCGCTCGAGGAATACAAGAAGCTCTTCGATCCCTACGAGCGGGTCTGACCGGCGGGATCGCTGCTCGCACGGGCACGCGCCAGCTCGTCGGCCGGGTACCAGACTGCGTACTGCGCGTCGTCCGGGGCGACCGTCTGCACCCAGGGCACGGGCGAGACGCCGACGGGATCGCCGCGCCGGTAGAGGTTCTCCACCTCGTTCCAGCGCTGCCCGTACACCGCCGAGAGCGTCCGGAAGCGCTTCGAGATTCCCGATCCGCCCCAGCGCGCATCGGTCAACGCGATGCGGGCCCGCCCCTCCGCGTCGGGAAGGCAGAGCTGCTGGAGGCGATACCGCGTGCGTACTTCGTCCCGATATTGAAAGTGATGCATGAAGATTGGAGTCGACGGCTCGAATAGCGGGTGGGCCAGGCACTCGGCCTTGTGGAAGCCGATCGCGCTCACGATTGGCGGCCCGCTTCGGTCGAAGCGCTGGAGGGGATGCTTCCAGTGCCCGTCCGCGCAGTGCGCCACGCGAAACTCCTGGCAGAGGGGCTGGAAGTCGAGGGGGTGGAAGCCCGACACGTACTCCGGCTTCCCATGCGGGAAGTGGTTGAACACCCGGGCGCCGACGATCCGGAAGCGCCGGTCCAGGCGGCCGAGGTATTCCCGCAGCGTGGTCCCGCGCGGACCGTGGTGGAACTCGTCAGCGTCGAGCCAGAGCCACCAGACGTGCTCGGCGTCCGCGGCCGCCGAGACCTCGGCTACCACCTCGTTCATGAGGTCGAGCCGGAGGGTCTCGTCGTAGCTCTCGGAGGGGAACGAGCGCGCGACGATCGCCCCCGCGGCCTGCGCGGTGGCCGCGGTGTCGTCCGGGCTGTCGTTGTCGACGACGTAGACGTGCTCGCACCCCTGGGTGAATGCGTTCCGCACGGTGGCGGCCACGACGTCGGCCTCGAGCCACGTCCCGAGGATGGCGAACAGGCGGAAGGAGGGCAGGGGATCGGGCCGGGCGGGGTTGTCCTCCGCCACGATCCACGGCTCGGCGTCCGCCAGGTGCGGGCCCAGCGCTCGTCGGAGACGCGTCAGCATGTTGGGACGTCGCGTGGCAGTCTACCGTCCAGCGGCCGCGTCGGCGAGGACGGCGAGATAGCCGCTCGCCACGATCGACCAGGCGAACCGCTCGCGCGCGACGGCCTGCGCGCGACGTCCGAGCCGCTCGCGAAGCGCGACGTCGGGGAGAAGGGTGGCCATCGCGTCGGCGAGCGCTGTGGCGTCCTCGGCGGGGACGAGGATGCCCGTCTCTCCGGGCAGCACCGCGTCGGGAATGCCGTCGACCGCGCTTGCCACGAGAGTCCGGCCGCTCGCCATCGCCTCGAGGCAGGCGACCGGCAGGCCCTCCCAGCGCGACGGACAGACGGCGAAGAGTGCGCCACCGTAGAGCGCGGCGACCCCGTCGCGATCGAGCGTGCCCAGGAGCTGCACGCGCTCGGCGAGCCCGAGGCGATCGCGGGTAGCGAGGAGCGCGGCACGCTCGGGACCGTCGCCAGCGATGAGCAGGTCGACCGGCGCGTGCCGGAGAGCAATCCGCGCGAAGGCCTCGAGCAGGACGTCGAAGCCCTTCTGACGGACGAGTCGACCCACCGCGGCGACGTAGGGACGCGGATGGTGACGGGGCGGCGCCGCCGCGAAAGCGTCGGGATCGACGCCGTTCGGGATGACGACCAGGCGGGATGCGAGCTGGGGCGCGAGCGCGCGCGCGCTCGTCGCCAGCGAGCGGGCACACGCGACCACGCGGGCCGCGCGCCGGAGCGCGGTCCGGAGCGCGCGAGGGCGCGACGTGAACTGGCCGCGGCTCTCCCCGCCCTGCAGGCTCAGCACGAGGGGTGCGCGGCGGGCGAGGGCGGCGCCGTACGGGGCGTACGTCGAGACGGCGAGCGTCAGGACGACCTCGCTCCGCGCTTCCGCGAGCGCCCGGTCGAACGCCGCCGTGACCGCGGGGAGACGTCGCCGGAAGCGCAGCTCGGACAGGAGCTGGCGCGTACGGCGCGGCAACTGATGGAAGGGCAGGCGAAGCACGGGGACGGCCGCGTCCGGTGTGGAGTCTGCGGGAGCACCTCGCGCCATGACCGTCGTGGCATGGCCTGCGCGCTCGAACTCGCGGACCAGCGCGGCGGCGATCGTCTCGATGCCGCCCACGCCGCCGTAGCTCGGACAGAAGAGGGCGATCCGCACGGAAGGGGGGCCTCATAGCCGAGGCGCCGCGGTGAATCCAGGCGCGGCGACCGCGTGCAACTTGTTCCCCCGGGACCCGTCGGATATGGTCCCGACTCCGCCGCCATGGGCAGAGTCCTCATCGTCGGGCTCGACGGGGCCACGTGGAGCCTTCTCGAGCCCTGGGCGCGGACGGGTCGCATGCCCGCGCTGGCCGGATTGATGGAGCGCGGCGCGTGGGGAACGCTCCGCTCGACGATCCCGCCGCTCACCCTGCCGGCCTGGTCCTCCTTCATGACCGGGCGGAATCCCGGCGCGCACGGCGTCTTCGCCTTCCGACGGCTCGCACCAGGACGGTACCAGACGGCGGGCCTGGCGAGCGCGGCCGATCTCCGGGCGCCGACGCTCTGGGACATCGCGGGCCGGGCAGGGAAGCAGGTGGGCGTCATCAGCGTCCCGCCGTCCTATCCCCTGCGGCCGGTGAACGGCTTCGTCGTCGGCTGCATGCTGACCCCTCCCGGGGAGCCGTTCACCCATCCGCCCGAGCTCGCCCGGGAGATCGGCGACTACAGCATCGACCTCCCCGCGCCGCGGGGCCTCAAGCGCGACGATCCCGACTACCGCGAGCGGGGGCTCCCGTACCTCGAGGGGCTTCTCCAGCAGACCCGTCAGCGCACGGCGGCGACGCTGACGCTGATGCGACGGGCCTGGGACCTCCTCTGCGTCGTGTACTACGCGCCCGATCGCATCCAGCACTACTTCTGGCCCGAGCTCCTCGGCTCGGACGGCGATCCCGACATCCGCCGTGCACTCGACGCGAACTGCGCGGCGCTCGACGAGGGGATCGCGAGCCTGGTGGCGGCCGCCGGGCCCGAGACGACCGTCATCCTCGTCTCGGATCACGGCTTCGGAACGAAGCCCGAGCGCGCCTTCCACCTGAACCGCTGGCTCGCCCAGCACGGGTTCCTTCACGAGCGGCCGTTCTGGCGCCTCCGCCGCCGCCTGATCCGGAAGCTCGTGTCATCGAGCCGTCGCGGTCTCTACGACACGCCCGAACGCATGGTCGACATGTCGCGCACGCAGGCCTGGGCGCAGACGCTCGAGCCCGGCACCGCGGGTATCTGGGTCAACGTCGTCGGTCGCTATCCGCTCGGCTGCGTGGCGCAGGGGAGGGCATACGAGGCTCTCCGCGACGACATCATCTCCGGGCTCGAGAGCACCTGCGACGCCGGGGGACGCCGCGTCTTCACCCACGTCCGCCGCCGCGAGAAGACCTACCAGGGACCCTACGTCGCGGAGGCGCCGGACATCGTCGCCGTCTGCGATCCCCACTTCGGGGTCATCTACGAGAGCGTGCGACGGGACCTGCGCGCGCGCTCGCTCTTCGGGCCCTTCCAGGAGCTCGGCTTCACGGGTACCCACGATGCCTCGGGCATCTACCTCTTCGCCGGTCCGGGGATCCGCGCCGCGGGACAGCACGGGGAGTACCCGATCGAGTCGGTCGCCCCGACCGCGCTCTACCTCCTGGGCCTGCCCGTGCCGCGCAGCATGGAGGGACGGCTCTTCTCCTCGCTCATGGAGCCCGACTTCCTGCGCCGTCACCCGCCCCAGGTGAGCGACGAGATCGAGGACGAGGCGGGGAGCGCGACCGGCTGGAAATCCGCCGAGGACGAGGCGCGCATCGCGGCGCACCTGCGCTCTCTCGGCTACGTCGAGTAGCGCCGGCCGGGCGTGATCCGGGATCCGGTCATCATCCTCGGAGCGCCGCGCTCGGGGACGAGCATGTTGTTCGAGACCCTCGCGCGCTCGTCGCGGCTCTGGTCGCTCACCGACGAGAGTCACGAGGTGCTCGAGGGGCCGTATCATCCCCGCCTCCGCGGCTGGGCATCGAACGCACTCGGCGTCGCCGACTTCGACCCGACCACGGCGGAACGCCTGCGCGCCGAGTTCGAACGTCGTGCGCAACCCGGCACGCTCCGACGCGCGAAGCAGGACCGGCGGGATTCGGGACGCCGCCGCCGGCTCCACTATGCGCTGGTCCGCTTCGCCGCCGCCGTGCGGCGCCGGCGTGCCGGTCCGGTCCGGCTGCTCGAGAAGACGCCGAAGAACAGTCTGCGCATTCCTTTCCTGCGCGCGCTCTTCCCGGACGCCCGCTTCGTGTTCCTCCGCCGCGACGGCCGCGCCACGATCTCATCGCTCATCGAGGGCTGGCAGGCCGGCGAGCGCTACGAGAGCTACCGCCTCCCGGAGCCGCTCGCGATCGCTGGCCACGAAGGGCAGGGGTGGTGCTTCCTCCTGCCGCCCGGCTGGCGCCGGCTCGCACACGCGCCCCTCGAGGAGGTGTGCGCCGCCCAGTGGCTGTCCTCGACCGAGGCCGTCCTGACGGCGCTCGCCGCGCTCCGGGCGGAGCGGCGCGTGTACGAGCTGGCCTACGAGGAGCTCGTCGCCCGGCCGCGCGAGGCCCTGGCGCCGCTGCTCGAGTTCCTCGGGATCCCCTTCGAACCCGCGATCCTCGCCGGGCGGGAGCGGCTCCGGCTGGTCAACGTCGTGAGCGCCCCCGAGACCGAGAAATGGCGGCGCCGGAACGGACCGGCGATCGAGCGCATCCTTCCCCGGATCGCAGCGGCCCAGCAGGCGCTCGGGTATTGATGCGGTGAGCCTGTCATGATGCCCCAAGGAGGAAGCGGATGAAACGGAGCCGGTCGAGGAAGGAATTACCCTTGCCGCCGCGGCGGACCTGCGGAGCCATGCAGGTGCACCATCGCCTGCTCGAGCAGCACCCGGCGTTCCGTCTCCGCCAGGGGCTGCTGGAGCACGCCACCGCGGCGCGGCTCTCCGCCGGCGTCGCGCTGCGCGAGGGCACGGTGACGATCCCGGTGGTCGTGCACGTCGTGTACCACACGGCGGTGGAGAACCTCTCGACCGCGCAGATCACCAGCCAGATCGACGCGCTCAACCGCGACTACGGGGCGAAGAACACCGACCGGAAGCGGGTGCCGAGCGTCTGGAAGGGCCTCGTCACCGACACGCGCGTCCGGTTCGCCCTGGCCACACGCGATCCATCGGGCAAGTCGACCGACGGCATCCATCGCGTGAAGACCACCCGAACCTCGTTCCTGGACGACGATCACGTGAAGTCATCCAAGACCGGAGGCGCCGACGCGTGGCCGGCCCGGAAGTATCTCAACCTCTGGGTCTGCTCGCTCGGGTCGCAGCTGCTCGGCTACGCGCAGTTCCCGGGCGGCCCGGCCAGGACCGACGGCGTCGTCATCCTCAACCGGGCCTTCGGCACGAAAGGGATCGCGACGGCGCCCTTCAACCTGGGGCGGACGGCCGTGCACGAGGTCGGTCACTGGTTGAACCTGCGCCACATCTGGGGCGACACGGAAGATTGCAGCGGCACGGACCACGTTGCGGACACGCCCAACGCGCAGCACCCGAACTACGGGAAGCCGAAGTTCCCGCACGTCTCGTGTGGCAACGCGCCGAACGGCGACATGTTCATGAACTACATGGACTATGTCGACGACGACACCATGGTCATGTTCACCGCCGGCCAGGTCGCCCGGATGCAGGCGACTCTCGACAAGGCACGGAGCGCGATAGGTGCCTGAGACGGATCACCGTGTTAGCGTGAGACATGGCTGATGTTCCCCAGGCATTATCGCAGCACTGGGTGCACTCGCACGAGGAGGACTCGGATACCCATCAGGTGTTCCGACCCGCGGCCTGGCAGTTCCCACTCTCGCGGGGCCGTCGATCCTTCGACCTGCGCCCGGATGGAAGCGTGGTGGAGCAGGGGCCGGGTCCAGCCGATCGGACGCAATCGGCGACCGGTCGCTGGCGCTACGCGGGCAAGGAGCTGACGCTCGAGTTGCCTCGCGGTGCTGGGATGCAGCGCTATCGCGTCGAGTCAGTGGCGGCCGACAAGCTCGTTCTGCGGAAGGGATAGCGTGTACCTCGACCCTCTGCGTGCCTGAGGATCAGCCCCACGATGGCCTTAGGCGAGGCCTGGCGCGGCGGGCGGCGTCCGACGTAATGGGGGCATGACCCGCCCCGCCATCGAGTTCTGGTTCGACTTCGGTTCCAGCTACGCCTACTTCGCCTCGCTGGAGATCGAGGAACTGGCCGCGCGGCACGGCCGGGCGGGGCTGTGGCGGCCCTTCATGCTGGGCGCGGCCTTCGAGGTCACGGGCGCCAGGGGGCTGTCGCGGACGCCGCTCAAGCGCGACTACGCCCACCACGACTGGGCGCGGATCGCCCGGCTGAGGGGCGTGGTCTATAACCCCGCCCCGACGCACCCGCCCATCGCCCTGCCGACGATGCGGGCCTTCTACCACCTGGAGCGGCGCGACCCGGCGGTGGCCGTCGCCTTCGCCAAGGCGGCGTTCGCGGCCGCCTATGTGGAGGGCGTGGACGTGGGCGATGTGGCCGTGGTGCAGCGGCTGGCGGACGGTCTGGGCGCCGGCGATGGCCTGGGCGAGGCCGTCGCCGATCCGGAAATCAAGGCCCTGGCCAAGGCCCGGTCCGACGAGGCCATTTCCCGCGGCGTCTTCGGCTCGCCCTGGATGTTCGTCGACGGCGAGCCGTTCTGGGGCTGGGATCGCCTGCCGATGATCGACGATTGGCTGAGCCGCGGGGGCTGGTGACCTACGGCTTGGCCGGCGCGGGCGTGGCCGCGGCAGCAGCAGCCTGGGCGGGAGTTAACATAACCTCCCTTATCAGACGTTGGGTTGTAAGCCCCAAATGCAAATGTCCGGTTTCTCCAAAGTAGAAATGTCCGCCCTGCGCCCCCAATGGGGCCATGGCGGAGACGGTGGCGTTGACGATGGGGGAACTGGATCGGCTGCGGGTCATATCTCAGCTGGCCGAGCGGCGGCTGACGCGGCGTCGGGCAGCAGCGTTGCTCGGGCTAAGCGAGCGCCAGATCCGGCGCCTGTACCGCGCGTTCACGCGCGCCGGGGCCGCGGGCTTGGCATCGCGGCGGCGCGGGCGCCCGAGTAACCGGCGGCTCCCGGACGCGACGCGCGACCGGGCGCTGGCACTCATTCGCGCACACTACGCCGACTTTGGCCCCACGTTCGCGTGCGAGAAGCTCACGGAGACGCACGGCCTCACCCTGTCGGTCGAGACGCTTCGCGGCTGGATGATGGCCGCCGGCGTCTGG